>USIA01000106.1 GCA_900554535.1 uncultured Oscillospiraceae bacterium
CTGCCCTTCTCGCCCGTAAAAACCACCCGGCCAGCCTCTTTGGCCGCGACTTCTGCACAGCCATCAACTGCCACAAGCAAAATTGCAGACAGTGCATCCACCGGATTCCCATTTACACTGGTCACACAGGACAATGAGACGGTCACCTTTGACCATGTGCCCCAGCGCGTGTTGAGTACCAATCCCAACACAGGCGAGGAACTGATGGCCCTGGGTCTGGGCGACAAGATCATCGTCACCTGCTACAACACTGAGCACGTGGCCGACCAGTGGCGGAAAGAGTATGAATCTAAGCCGGTCATTGCAGAAAAATATCCCTCGCTGGAGACGGTTTTGAATCTGAATCCGGACTTTATCTATGGCAGAAGTTCGGCCTTCGGCAACCGGGACAGCAGCATCGCCACGCACAAAAAGCTACAGGAAAATGGCATCATGTCCTTGGCGTCCATTGAGGGATATAAAACTGGCTGCGATGTGGAGGATGTGTATCAAGATTTCTATAATCTCGGGCGCATCTTCCAAGTTGAGGACAAGGCAAACCAGATCGTGGAGGATATGAAGCGGAAAATTGCAGCGGTCGAGGAAAAGGTCAATGGCGCGCCTGCAGTCAAGGTATTTGATTTCGATTCGGAACAAGATGGAGGTGCTTATACGCCGGGGAACAACTTCACCTCCAAATTGATTCGCCATGCGGGCGGGGTCAACATCTTCGAAAATCTCGAAAAAACATGGAACACCGTCAGCTGGGAGGCGGTTGTGGAGGCAAACCCGGACATTATCGTGATCAACGATTATGGCGATACCACGGCTGAGCAGAAAAAGGCATTCCTGAAAAGCAACCAGGCGCTGGCAAACGTCAATGCCATCAAGAACGACCGGTTCCTTGTCATTACGTTGCCGGAGGTTTTCGCCAGCGCACGCGTGCCGGAAACCATCGAGAAATTCGCGAGGGCTTTCCATCCAGACGCGTTTGCACAGTAAGCCATGAAGCGTTTATGCAACTGGTTGCGGACACACGTCTTTGCGGCCTGTCTGGGTTTGGCGGCTATTCTGTTGGTCACGGTGGCGTTGGCTGTTTCAATCGGGCCGGTGATGATTCCCTTTTCCGAGGTGTGGCGCGTTCTATTTCACAACCTGTTCGGGGTGGGAGATATTTCGGATATTCCGGCCAATACTCAAAATATTGTCTGGCATCTGCGTGTGCCGCGCGTGCTGATGGGCGCACTGGTCGGCCTGAGTTTGACGCTTTCCGGGATTGCAATGCAATCGTTTACGAAAAACCCGCTGGCAAGCCCCTATGTATTGGGTATTTCTTCGGGAGCGTCCTTTGGCGCCGTGCTCGCAATCACCACGGGCGCATTGGCCTTTTTGGGCGCTTATGCGCTGCAAGTTGGCGCATTCGCGGGCGCAATGGCTTCGATTCTGATCGTCTATGGTATGGCGAAAAGCGGCAGAGCCGTGGCGCCGATTAAGTTGGTGCTGGTTGGTATGGCGGTTTCTGCCCTGTTCAGCGCTTTTTCCAATTTTCTGGTATATAAAGCGCCGGTCGAAAGCAAGGTTAAAGAAGTAACTTTCTGGATGCTGGGGAGCATCGCTAGCGCGGAGTGGAAGGATCTGATTCCATTGGCTGTGCTGGCGGTGCCGGGGTCCATCGTGCTGTACGCCCTGTCCAATTCCCTCAATGCACTTTTGATGGGTGAGAGCAGCGCGATTACGCTAGGGGTTTCTGTCAATGCGGTGCGCACGGTCACGGTGTTCCTTTCGGCCATTCTGACTGGCGCCGCAGTGGCGTCCTCCGGGTGCATCGGCTTTATCGGGCTGGTGGTGCCGCACATTACGCGTGCGGTGGTCGGCGCAGATCACCGCAAGGTTATTCCGATTGCCTCCTTTTTGGGCGCGATCTTCCTGATTTGGGTGGATGTTGGAGCGCGCATGCTCGACATTCCCAGCGAGATTCCCATTGGGATTATCACCGCCATGGTGGGCGCGCCTTTCTTCCTCTGGATGATGAAGGCACGCAGGTACGCCTTTGGCGGCAGTTCATGAGGAGGCATCCCTATGCTGCAAGTGAAAAATCTGCATTATCGGGCAGGACAACAAGAAATTCTGCACGGCATTTCCCTGCACGTGGACAGCGAGGAATTCGTTGGCATTATCGGTCCCAATGGCAGCGGTAAATCGACGCTGCTGAAAACCATTTATAAGTTTCTACAGCCTTCCGCCGGAGAGATTGAGCTCAATGGTGCCTCCCTGCTGCAAATGCAGAACCGTCAGATGGCGCAGGAGATGGCCGTCGTCGCGCAGGAAAACGACGCAAATTTTGATTTCTTGGTGGAGGAAGTCGTACAGATGGGCCGCTATCCCCGTAAAAAACGAATGGAGGCAGCTAACCGAGAGGATGCGAACATCGTCGCCCATGCATTGGAACAGGTGGAGATGATCGACTTTGCGCAGCGGAGCTTCCTGAGCCTTTCGGGCGGAGAAAAGCAGCGAGTGCTCATTGCCCGCGCGCTGGCGCAGCAGACGGAGATGATTGTCCTCGATGAGCCGACGAATCATCTGGATATCGGCGCACAAATCAAAACGCTGCGGCTTTTGAAACACTCCGGTAAGACGATCCTGGCTGTGCTACACGACCTGACGCTGGCGGCCCGGTTTTGCGACCGGCTGTATGCGCTTTATCAGGGGCGGCTGTATGCGCAGGGAACGCCGAAGCAGATCATTACACCGGAGTTACTCTGGAAGTTATACCGGGCAAAAGCAGAGGTATTTGACCGAAACGGACGGCTATGTATCGAGTTTTTGTGAGCCATAGTTCTTTTCCCAATAGGAGCAGGGGCCCACGCGTCAAAAAACAAAAAGCCGGATGGGCAATGGAATTCCCAAAATTCCATCGCGCGTCCGGCTTTTTTGCATCTATGAATTGCCTAACAGCAAACGGGGCAAATTATTCGGCGGCGCACAGGCAAAAAGGATGCCCGGCCGGGTCGATCATGGTCGTGAAATGCGGCCCGCCGAACTGTTCCTTTGCCTTTTTGGCGCCGAGCGATTCGGCATATGCCACAGCGGCCGGCACATCCGGTACCTGAAAATCAAAATGCATCTGTTTCTGTTGCTGCCCCGGCTGCTCCGGCCATACAGGTGGAAGATAGGGCAGGATATTATCGCCCTTTTCCTGCATGAACAGGAAACGCTGCGTGCCGTCCGGGCTTGTCAGCGACGGATGCCCCCACAACTCCTTACGTTCCCAGCCCAGCAGCGCTTCATAAAAGATGCACAGGGCATCTTCGTCCGGGCAGTCAATCGTGATATTTGAAAAACGAATTCCTTCTATCATCTTCAAGATCCTCCTTTGCCAGTTTCCGCTTCATGTGAATACACCTGTATACCGGTAGCATACCACAATGCTGCAAAAGAATCAAGAACAAATGTTCTTAAATGCGACAAAACAACCGCCCGCAAACCGAGGGGATCGTCGGTCGCGGGCGGTTGTGAAAGAAGATCAGGCGCCGGCCAGGCGCTTGCCGGTGACTTGATGATAAATGGCAGGGATCGCCTTGCAAAGGGCAAACATCATGAGAATCTCAATCGGAAGCAGGATCATATTTTTGACAAAGCTGACCGGGAACAGCGCCCAAAATCCCTGTCCATAGAAGATCGTTTTCCATACCATATTCATGCCTAGGTTGCAGATGAAGGTGACCAACACCTTGGCAAAAATAATGCGCGGCAGCTTGACCGGACGGTGGTACAAGAATACGCCATAAATCAGGCCGCCAGCCATCGCAGTCAGTAGGAAGCCGGGAAAATAGGCGCCCACTGGATGCAGCAGATAGCCGATGATGTCGCCAAGCCCGGCGGTGACCATGGCCATGACGGGGCCGAACAAAAGGCCCGTGAGGACGGTGGTCAGAAAACCAAAGGTCACGCGTGAGTCCGGCGTGATATAAACGCCGAAGCTGCTGATCGCAATTTTCAGTGCAAGCAGCAGCGCCGCAATTGTCAGGGACGGCAGATGCTTGAATTCCGCGGCGGAATCCCGAAAAAGGGCGCGCGGGGTGGACTGGAACGGTGTTCGCATAAAAAATACCTCCATAATCTTTGCAGCGCGCAGAAGCACCGGCAATCCGGCGCCTGTTGCTGCATAGCCAGGAGGTATGCAGCAGCGGGATGCGGAAACCATACCGCAAGTGGGAACAATCTCCACTTTTCGTCCCGCCGACAACTCCCCGTTCGGCGGGCACTTGACGCATCGTTTCCTACTCTGCTGGCTGTATTCGAATAGTGCCATTATAGCACGAATTTTGCAAAAAGCAACCCATTCACAGCCGTGCGGCCTTGTCTGTGCAGATGCATTTCTGCCCTTGCTTTTTGGTTGTGCTTCTGGTATTCTAAATTAAGAATTTTTACTGATTTAAGGAGGGGGACTATCCATGCTGCACATCGGATGTCATCTGTCGTCATCCGGCGGCTATCTGCACATGGGGCAGCAGGCGCAAACGCTCGGCGCAGATACGTTTCAGTTTTTTACGCGCAACCCGCGCGGCAGCCGGGCCAAGCCCTTTGACGCGGACGATGCAGCGGCGCTGTGCGATTTTTTGCGGGCAAATCAGTTTGCCCCGATTATAGCGCACGCGCCGTATACGCTCAATCCTTGTTCGGCAAAGCCGGAGGTACGGGAATTTGCCCGCCAGACCATGGCCGACGACCTTGACCGGCTGGCGCATCTGCCGGATGCATGCTATAATTTTCATCCCGGCAGCCACACGGGCCAGGGCGTAGAAGCAGGGATCGCGCAGATCATCGATGCGCTCGATGCAGTTTGCACGCCGGCGCATCCCACGACGATTTTATTGGAGACCATGGCGGGCAAGGGAACGGAGGTCGGCGGCCGTTTTGAGGAGCTGCGCGCCATCCTGGATGGGGTGCGGGATTCCAGCAATCTGGGCGTGTGCTTGGACACCTGCCACGTGCATGATGCGGGATATGACCTTGTGCATGACCTCGATGGCGTGCTGACGGAATTTGACCGCGTGATCGGGCTTGAGCGATTGAAGGCTGTGCATCTCAATGACAGCAAAAATCCGCTGGGAAGCCACAAGGACCGCCATGAAAAAATCGGCGAAGGTGATCTGGGGCTGGAGGCCTGCCTGCGGATTGTCAGCCATCCGGCGCTGCGGGATCTGCCGTTTGTGCTGGAGACGCCCAACGATCTTTCCGGCTACGCCCGTGAAATCGCCCTGCTCAGACAAGGGGTTGAGGCAGGCTGAAACCTACCTGGAACGGCATATAGACGAAGGTCCAATCCTTCTCTGGCTGTTCCTGGGTTTTTAAGCCTCCGATAACAGCTTGGCCACCTCGTTTTTTGATACCAAAATGCCATCCCGCGACCCGGCCAAACGATTGCCCGTCCGATAGCTTGGCACGGCAAATAGACCCAGTTCGTCCCAGGCCAGCCGGTTGTTTTCTACCACTGCCGCGGCGTACTGCCGCGCTTGCAGGGCTTTGTAGACGGCCTTCCTGTCTCCACCGCATGCGGCTGCCAGATCGGCCAGCACCTGCGGGTCGTCAATGTGCATCCGCTTTTCAAAATAGGCTTGGAACACAAGCCGGTGAAAACGGATCAGATCCCCGCCTTGGTCTTGCAGGCAGAGCATAGCCTGCGCGGCCACGTCGCTGTGGATGGGTGCATATTCCGGCCGCGGATGGGCTTCGCATGGTTTCCAGTCGACCTGCACTTCCGGGTAATCCGGCAGCATGTCCAGAAACGCCAGAATCCCGCGGCAGCAATACGGGCATACATAGTCAAAAAATGCTTGAACAATTTTGGGCATATCCGTTGCCTCCTTCTCGAATTGCTTTGCCACACGCCCGCTTTTGCTGGTGCGGCACTTGTGGACCGAAAATCCGCTTTCGCGCTCCATGCAGATATTGATTTGTCTATGACAAGCAGTATATCCCGTTTGCCGGGAAAATGCAACGATTGCCCGCACATCCAAACCGCGCTTTACAAATCCGCGGCTTGCCTCTATACTGAAACAGGAAAAAGGTTTTTGAGAAGGAAAGAGGGAAACGTACATGATTACCATTTACCAGGGCCGCTTGCAAAAAGTGATCGCGCATATGCAAGAACTTGGCCTGCCGCAGATTTTGGTGACAAACACCGCGTCGGTCTATTATTTGACCGGGCTATGGGTGGAACCGATGGAGCGGATGATGGCGCTGCTGGTTTGCGAAGATGGCGCTTGTTCGCTGTTTGGCAACGCATTGTTTGGATTTACCCCTGGCGGTGATGCGGCGCTGTATGTCCATACGGATGCGGATGACCCGCTGCGCGATTTGACACGCGTTGTACGCCCCGGCGTGCTGGGCATTGACAAAACATGGCCGAGCAAATTTTTGATCCAATTGATGGCACAGCGACCGGACCTCACGCTGCGCCTGGGCAGTGCGCCGGTGGATCTGGCCCGCATGTGCAAGGATGCGGAGGAGATTGCCGCCCTGCGCCGCGCCTCTGCCATCAACGACGCAGTGATGGAGGCATCCCTTGATGCCATCCATGCCGGCGCGACGGAGGCGGAGCTGGCGGCT
>USIA01000107.1 GCA_900554535.1 uncultured Oscillospiraceae bacterium
CGCCCGGCTTATGGCCGGAAGCAGAATGATTCCGGCGCTGCGGCCGCTCGCCGCCCTCCGGGCCAATCACCACATGGCGCGCCTGTTCCTTTCCTTCGCTCCAGCTTTTTGCACCCGGCACCGTCTGCACCGCCGTGTGGATGATCCGCCGTTCATAGGGATTCATCGGCTCCAGCATACAATTGCGGCCGATTTTGACCGCCTTGGCCGCCAGCTTTTTGCCGAGCGCCTCCAGCGTCTCGCGGCGCTTTTCGCGGTAATTCCCGATGTCCAGTGTGATGCGGTAATAGTCGCCGCCCGAATGGTTGGCCACCAGACCGGAAAGATACTGCAACGCGTCGAGCGTCTCGCCGCGGTGCCCAATGATAAAGCCCACGTCGTCGCCAGACACCGTCAGCATGGCGCCGCCTTCCTCCGGCTGGATGCCCACTTTTGCATCCGGCAATCCCAAATGGTGCAAAATTCCTTCCAGGTACTCCGCCGCCTGCTGCGCCGGGGTAGACTCCACATAAGCACGCACCTTCGCCGGACTGCCGCCAAAAATCCCCAGTGTCTTGCGCACAGGCATCTCCAAAACCTCAAACTGCGCTTCTTCCGGATCCACGCCCAGTTCCCGGCATGCCGCCTCGCGCGCCTCTTCCACGGTTTCGCCCGTGCCGATCGCTTCTTTTCTCATTTACCGCATCCTCCTTTTCCATAGCCTAGTAAACTCCGTATAAGACGTATGAGATCATTTCTATTTTATACGACAAATGTAGACAACGCAAGCCAATTACCGCTTTTTGCCCATATAATCATTCTTGCTGCCCGCGTTCTTGCCGCGCGATGTTTTGCCGCTCTTCGACTGCCCCTTTTTCTTGCGGGCGCCTTCTCCATTGGGCGACATCTGATTCCAGTTGCGCACCTTCCGCTCAATCTGCGCCTGCACCTCCGGCGGCAGCTCCGGAATCCGCGCCTCTTCCGCTTCAATCCGCAGCAAGTGCGCTGCCTCGCTCTTGGCATTGAGCTTGACCGGCGTAAAGAATTTCTGCATCGACCACATGCGCACAAATCCCATCACGCCGTTGAGCACGTAATAAATACCCATGGCAGCGGGCACGATACACGTGATGTAAAACATCCAAATCGCCATGACGACCATCACCACAGTCATGCAGCCCTGGGTTCTCAGTGCCTGCGAATTGCCCATCTGCTTTTGCATGCGAATGTTATAAAACTGGGTGAAAATCTGCAAAGCCAAGCTGGCCAGCGGCAGTACAAACAGGTTTGTCTGGAAAAGCGTCTGCCAAAAATGCCCGGAAACAGCCGGCGTCTGCAACAGATCCAATCCTAAAAACTGAAAGCTCTGGCTGAATTGATTCAGTGTCGCCAAATCCGAGCTGCTGAAGATCTGGCCCAGATAGGGCTGGACCTGCTGGAAGCTCCGAATCAGATCAATCTGGCGGTAGGTGCTGGCATATCCGCCGCTGCTGCTGGCGAACACGTCGCCCGGCACCGTATTGATAAAATTGACTGCCGTGGCCACCGCGTTGCTGTCCAGATGCAGCATGTTGGTCAATGGGTTCGACAGCGCATAAAACAGGCCCATAAAGACGATCAAGGGGGCAAACGAGATCAGGCATCCGGAGCAGCCCAACGAGTTGTTGCCCTCTTCCTGCATCAATTTCTGTTGCTCTTCCTGGAGCTTGACCTTATCATCCTTATAGATCTTCTGCAGCTCCTGCATCTTTTTCTGCATCTTGGAGCTGCCGGCCATGGTCTTTTGTTGCTTAATATAGGTTGGGAACAGTGCAAAGTTCAGCACCACAGTAAACAGGATGATTGCAACGCCGTAGTTGCGCACCAACATGTAAAAGAAGTACACGACATAGCCGACAATCCATCCGAGTCCAGAAAAAATCTGATACATAAGGCGGTCTACTCTCCTCCGTCAAGGAAATATTTTCAAAGTCCCTGTTTCAAAACTTCATCGCCGCTTTTTTGGTGGCTTTTTCTCTGGGACAGGATCATAGCCGCCCCGGCTGAAGGGATTGCATCGCAGGAACCGCCACAGGGCCAGCAGGGTCCCCTTTGCAGCGCCAAAGCGCTCGATGGCCTCCTCGGCATAATGCGAGCAGGTCGGGTAGTATTTGCACAGCCCATGCGTTGGGATGGGCCATTGATGATAGGCGCGAATAAGCTTGAGCAGCAATGTCTTGACTGGTGCTTTCATTGCCAGACGCCCGCTTTTTTGAGCTGCTGGGCCATTGCCCGCGCCACAGCCGTGCTTTTGACAAACGGCGTTTTGGCCCGGGCGACAAAAATCAAGTCGCAGCCCGGCCGGATGCGCGGCAAAAGCGACTGAAAAGCCGCCCGGATCACGCGGCGGGCCCGGTTGCGCTTGACCGCATTGCCGATGCGCTTGCTGGTGGTAATGCCAACGCGCACCGCCTTCAATCGGTTTTTGGCCACATAACAGACCACCACCGGGCTGACAAAATTCTTGCCGCGGGCATAAATGCGGCGGAAATCCCGGTTGTCCTTGATGGGTGTGTAGTCCATTGCTTC
Organism: uncultured Oscillospiraceae bacterium; assembly: GCA_900554535.1. Taxonomy (GTDB): domain Bacteria; phylum Bacillota; class Clostridia; order Oscillospirales; family Acutalibacteraceae; genus Caproicibacterium. Next base: position 2,548 of record USIA01000107.1, read on the forward strand.
AGCTCCGTTACATATAAAAAGAAAGGCCACGCAGCGGTGGCCATTGGGTGTTTGCCCTTACAAATCAATAGGACAGGCGCGCCCGGCCCTTTGCACGGCGGCGGGCAAGTACCTTGCGGCCGTTGCTGGTGGCCATTCTCTTGCGGAAGCCATGCTCCTTCTTGCGGTGGAGCTTTTTCGGCTGGTAGGTTCTCAGCATCTATTCACACCCCCCTTTCGGGCTTTCCCTCGAATCAAAACCTTTGCAATTTAGCATTATATCGTAAAAACGCCGTGGCTGTCAAGTTTTTTGCCGCCAGGCAAAGGAGAAAAAGAAAATTTTTTACAAAAAGGCGTCCCGTTCTCGGCAAATCGGCCCTTTCCGCCCGCTGCTTTGCCTTTAAACGGCAAGGCCCGGATTGCAAAAGGACGGGTTTTATGGTAGTATAATATATATTTAAATGTAATGTTGCCGGATTGCCCCGGCTGCGCCACCCTATCTATCGAGGAGAGCTGAACACATGGATTCCTTTACCGAAGCGTGGGACCTGATTTGCGACTACTGCCGCCAAAAAATCACAGAAGTCGCCTATACCACCTGGATCGCACGCATCAAACCGGTGAGCATGGACTTTTCCAGCGGCACCGCCGTGCTGGAAGTCCCCAATGACTTTCACCGGAAAACCATTCTGCATTATTATCTGGACACCATCCAGGAGGCTTTTGCCCAGATTTTCGGCACGCGGGATATCCGCATCGAGATGCGCACGGCGGACGAAAAAACCCAGCCCGTGGAAAAACCGAGCGGGGACGATTACGAATATACATTTGACACCTTCATTGTGGGGCCGAGCAACAAATTTGCCCACGCGGCCAGCCTTGCCGTGGCGACAAAGCCGGCCGAGCTCTATAACCCGCTTTTTATCTACGGCAACTCCGGCCTTGGCAAAACGCATCTGCTCTACGCCATCTGCAATGAAATCAAGAAAAACAACCCAAAGATGAATATCGTCTATATCAAGGGTGACGAATTCACCAATGAGCTGATTAACGCCATCCGAAACGGCACCACCATGGAATTCCACAACCGCTACCGCAACGCGGACGTGCTGCTGGTCGATGATATTCAGTTTATCGCGGGCAAAGACTCCACGCAGGAAGAATTCTTCCATACCTTCAATACGCTCTATGAAGCCAAAAAGCAGATCGTCCTGACGAGCGACCGCCCGCCAAAGGACATCGCCACGCTGGAAGAGCGCCTGCTCACGCGCTTTGAGTGGGGACTGACCGCGGACATCCAGCCGCCGGACTTTGAAACGCGCATTGCCATCATCAACCGCAAGGCGGAGCTTTTAGATCTGCACCTCGACGAAAATGTGATCGAATATATGGCCAACCGCCTGAAAAATAATATCCGGCAGCTGGAGGGCGCCGTCAAAAAGATGAAAGCCTATCACCTGCTGAACAATTATCCCCTGAACATCAATACCGCTCAGGCCGCCATCAGCGACATCATCAACAACGACCAGCCCGTTCCGGTCACCGTCGAAAAGATCATCGAAGAGGTGTCGCGCACCTACAACGTGACGCCGGAAGACCTGCGCTCCAGCAAGCGCAGCGCCAACATCAGCAGCGCGCGCCAGGTCGCCATGTATATTGTACGCGAAATCACACAGATGCCGATGACAGCCATCGGCGAAGAATTCGGCGGCCGCGACCACTCCACCGTGGTCTATGCCATGCAGCAGGTGGAAAAGAACATCGGCAAAAACCCGAAAGTCCGCGCCACGGTCGAGGACATCATCAAAAATATCCGCGACCGCTAAAAAACGATTTTCCTTTCAATTCTATAGAGGGATTCAGTCCAAATGTGCCGCATCTTACCGGCCGGACCGTTTCCAGACATTTTGCCTGCATCGTATGCAACCGTATGCAGGCGCCCTTCCATCCGCCTTGAAATATTCATTTTTTCTTATATTTATGCATGCAAACTGCGTATATTCTTGCAGGAATTCTTTAACTTCTTTTCAACTTTCCCCACAGAGTTTTCAACAGTACGTTAAAAACCCGGATTGGTCCGAAAAGTTTTCCAATCTTTTCACAAAGCCCTGTGCAAAATTTTCTTCTCTTTTTGGCGGTTCTCTGCGGGGTTTGCGGCCTTTCCACTTTTCAAGGCCCCCTACTGTTATTGCTAAATTAAACGCTCTTCTATTATACTCTCTGTAAATGGAGGCACCAAATCCATGAAATTCACGTGTGACCGGCAGGCCCTGACCGAAGCTGTATTAAATGTGCAAAGGGCTGTATCATCCAAAAGCTCCATCCCAGCGCTCGAGGGCATCCTTTTAAAGGCAAAGACCAACTCGCTGTTTCTTTGCGGCTACGACCTTGCGCTGGGTATGACAACCGAAATTCCCGCGCGTGTCGAAGAGACCGGCACCATTGTCCTTTCCGCAAGGCTCTTCGGCGACATCGTCCGCCGGCTTCCGGACAGCGGCGTACACATCGACACAGACGACAAGAATATGACCACCATCACGTCCGGCCAAAGCAACTTCTCCATTGTCGGCATCCCGGCCGAAGAATACCCGGAGCTGCCGACCATCAGCGGCGAAACCGGCATCAGCCTGCCCAATGGTGTTTTAAAGGGCATGATCCGGCAGACCATATTTGCGGTCGCGGAAAGCGACGCCAAGCCGATTCATACGGGCACGCTTTTTGAAATCGGCGGCGGCAAGATCCGCTTGGTCAGCGTGGACGGCTACCGGCTGGCGCTGCGCGAAGAGGCTGTCCAAAGCGGCGATCTGGATATTTCCTTTGTGGTGCCGGGCAAAACGCTCCAGGAAATCAGCAAGCTGCTGCCGGATAACGACGAAACTTGCACCTTCCAGGTCGGCAGCCGCCACATCCTGTTTTCTGTCGGCAATTACACGGTCATTTCCCGCCTTCTGGAGGGGGAATTCCTCGATTACCGCGCGGCCATCCCGCAGACAAGCACCAGCGAGGCGGTCATCAAGACGCAGGACTTTATCAGCAGCGTGGAGCGCGTTTCCCTGCTGATCACCGAACGGTTGAAAAGCCCGGTGCGGTGCATTTTTGAGGAAAATGAGGTGCGTCTTTCCTGCTATACGCCGATCGGCCGCGCCAGCGACAGTTTCGCCGAGCAATTGACAGGGCCGGCTGTGGAGATGGGCTTTAACGACAAATATCTGTTGGACGCCCTGCGCAACACGGAGGGCGATCAGGTGAAAATTCAGCTCAACGGCCCGCTGTCGCCCATGAAGGTCCTTCCGTCAGAAGGGGACAGCTACCTGTTTCTGGTGCTGCCGGTGCGCCTGAAGAGCGAATAAGAAAGTACAGTTTATCCGCAAAAAGAACGGAATTTTGTGCATATAAAGGATTAAAATCTATGAATAGGGAAATCATAACAATTGATACGGCGTTTATCCGCCTGGACGCGCTTCTGAAAGTCGCCGGGGCCGTGGATACCGGCGGGCGCGCCAAATATGTGGTGCAAAGCGGCGAGGTTATGGTCAACGGCGAGGTCTGTACGATGCGCGGAAAGAAGCTGCATCCCGGCGACGCCGTCACGTATGGCGGGCGCACCTATGAGGTGGCTGCGCAGTGAAGGTGCTTTCCCTGCGGCACCAGGGGTACCGCAACCTGGAGCCGGACACATTTTTTCCGGGAGAAGGCGTCAACCTGATCTGCGGTCCCAACGCCCAGGGCAAGACAAACCTTTTGGAGGCGCTGTGGCTCTTTACGGGCGGGCGTAGCTTTCGGGGCACGCGCGACAGCGAGCTGGTCCGCCGCGGGGAGGAGCAGGCGAAATTGACGCTTTCCTTTTACCGCGATGACCGGGAGCAGGAAGCGCAGCTGACCCTTTCTGGCGGTAAGCGCCACGCCTCGCTCAACGGCGTCCCCCTGCATTCGCCGGGGCAGCTGGTCGGGCGCATCTGCGCGGTGATTTTTTCGCCGGAGCACATATCCCTGGTACGGGAAGGTCCGGCGGGCCGGCGGG
>USIA01000108.1 GCA_900554535.1 uncultured Oscillospiraceae bacterium
CCCTGTCATCGGGGACGACCGGTTTGTGCCGCCGTGGATGCTCGACAAGGTATATGACGCGGCCGCCGGACCAAAGGAAAAGCTCCTGATTCCCGGCGCTGGCCACGCCCGCGCCGCGGTTGTGGACCCGGCGCGTTACTGGCAGGCGGTCGACCACTTTTTGGCGGTGTATTTCCCAAAGGAAGAAGAAAATGGACCTGCCGCGGAATGAACATTCTGAAGGCAGGGCTTTTGGGCGGCCAAAAGCCAAATCCAACAAGAATTTTACATAGATTTTACATGGATCGGGTAGACGTTTTTGTGAAATCAAGATACAATAAAACGGATAAAATTTATAATGGGATAGGTGCATTTTTTGGTACAAATATCCTTTTTCACAAAAAAGTCGAGATGGGAGAGGGCTTTTATGAAGTATTTAAAGCGCATCGCCGCTTTGCTGCTGGCGGTTTTCACGTTGCCGATGATGTTTGCCGGCTGCGATTCTGGCGGAAACAGCGAAGCCGACACGGTTTTGGGCAGCGGCAGCTCCGTGTTGCGCATCATCTCCGGTTCGGAAAACGCGGAACTCGAGCCCATTCTGGAGAAGTTTGCGCAGCAGGAACACATCCGCATCGAGATGACCTATCAGGGGTCGCTGGACATCATGCGCCTGCTGGGCGAAAAAGAGATTCCCTATGACGCCGTGTGGCCGGCCAGCAGCCTTTGGCTGACGGTGGGCGATACGCAGCATCGGATTCAGCACGCGGAGTCGATTTCCATCACGCCGGTGGTGTTCGGCATCCGCAAGAGTTTGGCGGAACAGCTGGGCTTTGTGGGGCGGGAGGTGTCGGTCAACGATCTGCTGAAAGCGATCCAGAGCGGCAAACTCAGCTTCTGCATGACCAGCGCCAGCCAGTCCAATTCCGGCGCCAGCGCGTATATCGGCTTTCTGTATGCGCTTTTGGGCAATCCAGAGACCATCACGGCAAAGGATTTGCAGCGTGATACGCTGAAAACCCAGATGAAAGAGCTGCTTTCCGGCGTGGACCGCTCTTCCGGCAGCTCCGACTGGCTCAAGGACATGTTCCTGGAAGGCAACTACGACGCCATGGTGAACTATGAATGCCTGATTATCCAGGCCAACAAAGAGCTCGAGAAGCGCGGCAAAGAGCCCTTGTATGTGGTGTATCCCTATGACGGGCTTTCCCTGGCGGATTCGCCGCTCGGCTATGTGGATAAAGGGGACGACAAGCAGGAGGAACTGTTCCTGAAGCTGCAAAAATATCTGCTGTCTGAGGACGTACAAAACGAAATCCAGCGCACCGGACGCCGCAGCGGCTATACAGGTGTCTCCGACGCGAACAAGGATGTGTTCCGGACCGATTGGGGCCTGCAGCCGGACCGGGTGCTGTCCCCGATCAAGATGCCGGCGGCAGACGTGCTGTTCGAGTGTCTGGACCTGTACCAGACCGATTTCAAGAAGCCGTCCCTGAACGTTTACTGCCTTGATTATTCGGGGAGCATGATCGGCGAAGGCAACAAACAGCTGGTGAAAGCCATGGAGCAGCTGCTGATTCAGTCGAATGCGAAGAAAAACTTTTTGCAGGCCTCTGAAAATGAGGTGAACATCCTGATTCCCTTTAATCAGGATGTGATCAATACATTTACGGCCACCGGGAACGGCAGCGAGTTGGAGAACCTCTATAACGAGGTGAAAAATCAGGAGGCCGGCGGCGGCACGGATATGTACACAGCCGCGGCGCGGGGGCTGGAAATGCTGAAAAAATACGACCTCAGCAAATACACCCCGGCCATTATCCTGCTCACCGACGGGCAGTCCGGCGGTTCCATCGAGAAGTTTAAAGAGGCTTACAGCGAACTCGGGGCCGAAGTCCCGGTCTTTTCCATCATGTTCGGGGACGCCGACGAGACGCAGCTGGAGGAGCTGGCCCAATACACCAACGCCCGGGTCTTTGACGGCCGCGAAAACCTGACGGAAGCATTTCGGAGCGTAAAGGGGTATAACTGATGAAAGATACCGCACGAACGCTTATTTCGGCGCTGGCAGCCGCCGTGCTGTTCCTTCTGTTCTTTTTGTTCCTGCACTGGAACGTGATCGTTTCGATCCTGCTGGGCGCCGGCGTTTATTTTGGGCTGTTCTTCCTGCTCAAGCCCAATCGGAAGATTGCGGGGATTGACGTGGAATCCATGCCGGGCGGCGAAGAAATCCAGAAACTGCTGGAGGACGCAAAGGCGGATTTGGCGGAAATGCAGAAGGCCGGAAAGGCCATCACGGCCCCCGCTGTGCAGGCAAATGCCGCGGCCTTATCGGAAACCGGCACGAGAATCCTCGCCTATCTCCAGGAAAACCCGGATAAAATCAAGCTGGCGCGGCGGTTCTTTACGTATTATCTGGACACAGCCGCCAAGCTTCTGGCGCGCTATGTGGATTTCCAGAACACCGGGCTTCATTCCGAGGAGGTCACGGAAATCCTCCAGAAGACGGCCGACGCCCTGCCAGTGCTCAACAGCGCGTTTGAAAGGCAGTTTACCCACCTGATGCAGGGCGAGCTGCTGGATGTGGAGGCGGATATCGAGCTTCTGAAAAGCACCTTGAAAATGGAGGGCGGAAAATGAAAACAAAACTCCTTGGATTGGGCATTCTGGCGGCAGTCGTCATTGCCGCCATTGTCTATGTACAGATTAGCGGCAGCCAGCGGGTCACCGAAATCAAGGGCTATGTGGGCGGCGAGAAAATCGGCCTTCTGGAGGACCAGGAGGTCAAGGATATCCTGCGGGATCAGTACAAGCTGCGCATCGACTATGCAAAGGCCGGTTCCATCGACATGATTACCGCCGACGCCACGGGGCGGGATTTCCTGTTCCCCTCCAACCAGACAGCGCTGGAGCTGTATGAGCAGGTCCACGGCAAGCCGGTGAAAAGCCAGATTATCCTGAACACGCCCATTGTGCTGTACACCCACACTGCGGTGGCGCAGGCGCTGGTCAAGAAGGGGATCGCCAGCCAGACAGACGGCGTCTACTATGCGGATATGAAAAAGCTGACTGAGGCGATTGAATCCGGGACGACCTGGGCGGACATCGGGCTGCCCCAGCTTTACGGCAGCGTCACGGTCGGGACCACCGACCCCACCAAATCGAATTCCGGCAATATGTTCGCCGGGCTTTTGGCCAATACACTCTGCGGCGGCGTGGCGGGCGAAAGCAACTTGACCCAAATCCTGCCACAGCTCAAAAGCATCTTCCAGAAGCTCGGGTATATGGAGAGCTCCTCAGCGGACCTGTTCGACCAATTTTTGAAGACCGGGATGGGCGCCAAGCCCCTGATTGCCGGCTACGAAAACCAGCTTTTGGAATTTGCGGTGGAGAATCCGAATACCTGGGCGCAGATCAAGGGCGATATCGTCATGATATACCCCGCGCCCACCGTCTGGTCCTCGCATGTATATATCGCGCTGGATGAGTCGGGCACAGCCGGGATCGACGCTTTGCTGGACAAAAATATCCAGCGGATCGCCTGGGAGAAACACGGGTTCCGCACCGGCGTCTATGATACGCCGACGGATGTCGCGCATTTTGGTGTATCAGGCCTTGCGAAAGAAATCACGCAGGTGGCCCCGATGCCGGACGCGAACACGATGGATCAGATCATCAAAGCCCTCGGATAGGGATAGAAAGGACGGCGGCGTTATGGCAAAGGAAATCACGCTGGACGCCTTGATGCAGGGCAGGGGCGCCGCAAAATTGCAGGAAGCGGAACCGGCGGATGTCCAGACGGTCCGCGCGCGGATCGAGGAGCTGACCCCCGAACAGAAAGCCCGCGTGGAGGACCTGAAAAACAGCATTGACCTTATGGATTCCCAGACCCCCCTTCAGTATGGCGTGGGGGCACAGCGGGATATTTCCAGTTTTGCCGACAGCATCCTCGCGCAGGCGCGCAGCCAGGACAGCGTCCATGTGGGCGAGCTGATGGCGGACCTGATACGAACGGTCGAAGACGTCGGGGTTGACCAGTTGGACGATGGGATCTTCGACAAGGCTCCGATTTTCAAGAATGTCTCCAGAGCGGTCAAGAAATTTCTGCAGCGGTATGAAAAGCTGGAGGTTCAGATTGACCACATCGAGCAGGAACTGGAGCAGGCGCGCATGCAAATGCTCAAGGATATCACCATGTTCGACAGCCTGTACGAAAAGAACCTGGACTATTTTCAGGAGCTGCAGATCTATATCACGGCCGGAGAGGAAAAATTGAAAGAGCTGCGGGAAATCACCCTGCCCCAACTCCATGCGGAGGCGTCCGCAAAAGCGGACCCCATGAGCGTCCAGGTCGTGCGGGATTTTGAAGAGACGGTCAACCGGTTTGAAAAGAAGGTCCATGACCTGAAGCTGAGCAAGATGATCGCCATCCAGACAGCCCCGCAGATCCGCCTCATTCAGAAGAATGATCAAATGCTCGTGGATAAAATCCAGACAGCCATCCTCGGCACGATTCCCCTGTGGAAAAGCCAGATTGTCATCGCGCTGGGGCTGCAGCGGCAGGAAGCCGTCCTGAAAACGCAGCGGCGTTTCTCCGACGCCACCAACGAACTGCTGACAAAAAATGCGGCGCTGCTCAAACAGAACAGCGCCGGTATGGCCCGGGAATCGGAGCGCGGCATGGTCGATTTGGAAACCCTCAAAAAGGTCAACGCCGATTTGATTGCCACCATTCAAGAGACGATCAAAATCCAGCGGGAGGGCCGGGCTGCCCGCCAGGACGCCGAGGTGGAGCTCGCCGGGATTGAGGGGCAGCTCAAAAAGACGTTGCTGGAGACGGCGTAGCGTCCGATTCTCCGGCCTTTTTGAAAATCAGAATCCCTTTGGCGGATGGCATGATCGAGCAGGAAACGAGTTCAAACCCCTGCTGTTCCATCTGATTAGCCGTCTCCTCAATTTTGCTGGCCATTTCGTTGGACTGGGGCGAATACGGGATGACCACTGTTTTATACATCTCGTCCATCTCCTTTTTCATGTTTTTGGAGGACCGCCGGACGCTGCCCTCGAGTGCGGATGTCCATCGTCATCCCGGACAGGATGAGAAACGGTAGAGATATCTATTTTATTATAGAAGTGGATTCCTGAAAAAGCCACTGTTTTTCGGTTAAAATTTCATAAAATATGTGTAAAATCGATAGATTTTAGGAACATAGGAGAGGCGCATTCACTGAAAACAGAGGGCGGCGTTTCTAACCAGCGCCAGACGGTTCTATTCAGAATGGGCGGTACGCCGTTTGCTGGCGTACCGCCCTGCTGTTATAGAATTGTTTCAGGATGTCGCTGCCCGGCGTCCAACAGGAAAATCATTTTGCCGCCTTCATAATACCAGATGATGTCCATATTGCCGCTGCATTCAAAGAGGTCTGTGGTCCCCTGGATGCGTTTGACGCACAGGGATGATTGTTTTTAGAAAAGCTCGGTCAAAGTAAAGAGCGGGGTTTCTTTTTCTGCTTTGGTCAGCGGATCCCAGAGCGCAGATTGCATGGCGCTTTTGGCGTCTAATTTCTGTTTGATGGCGTCGGGATAAGGGGTCAGCTGAACGCCGCTGGTGGTATGCTTGGCATTCATAGCGGCTTCCTCTTTTTTGGTGTTTTCTGCCGTGATACGGTCGTAAATTTCCTGCTCGTCTTCTGTGAGGGCATACTGGGTATCATTTGCCAGCTGCTTCTCGATCGCTTCTTCGCGCTTGGAGAAATCGGCCACAATGTTTTGGAAATCATCCACCGGAGCGATCTGGTATGTTTTGGTCTGGGTGGAGCCGTCTTGGAAGGCCGCCGTCAGCTTCAGCCGGGCTTTGGCCAGGGTCTGTGCGCTGCGATAGCGGATGCGGTCATTGATCGCCGCGTGTCCGTCAAGGGATTCGGCTGTTTCATCTGCTCCGCCCTTCGGCGCATCCTGGAGATCCGCTTTTATGCGCGCCTGATCCTCCGGCGCGTACGGGCAGCTGACGAGTAATTTGCGGGTGATTTTGGCCTGGTCCGCTTCCTGCTGATCGTAATCGACAGTAAAGGAAGTGCGGGTTCCAGACTGCGCGTCCTCCGTGTAAAGCGCGTTTCCATTCTCGTCTTGAACGGCCTGCTGGGCCGCAAAGGAGACGTCGTCGCCTTCGATTGTATACGTGATTGTTTTGATGTTTACGCCGGTGCAGGTCAGGTCCAGCCCATACCCGAACGTTCCGTAGTAATCATTCCAGGGCAGCGCCTGCATCGTCGGGCTGGGGTTCGGCACATTCTGTGCGAACGTGGATGCTTTTTTTTGACTGCTGCTGAAGGAAAGCGGCAAAGCCGAAAAGTCGCCGCCCAATTTCAATGCCATGGTTTTGGCGGAAGCGCTGCTGCCGTCGGCTGCATAGGCCACCAATCCAAAGGCGTTTGCCAGTGGCGTTTCTGGGCTGGCGGAACTGGAGGCTGGCGCTGTCTGCATGCCGGGCAATACCGTCATGGCGCCAACCGCCACCGCCACCGCACAGCTGCAGGCCACGGCC
>USIA01000109.1 GCA_900554535.1 uncultured Oscillospiraceae bacterium
TGCACCGGCCAGGGGTTGGATATTTCCGGGGCCAACGGGGCGGGCCAGCCTATCGTGGCGGCGGATGGCGGCACGGTGGCGTTTGCGGGCAGCGATGACAGCGGCTATGGCACGTATGTCATCATCGACCATGGCAACGGCTATCGTTCTTATTATGGCCATATGACAAAGGCGCTGATCCAAACCGGAGAGAAGGTAGCGCAGGGTCAGTTGATTGGCCTGGTTGGCAGCACAGGCGACAGCACTGGTCCTCATTGCCACTTTGAAGTGCGCAAGGGCGATGACCGCATTGACCCGACCAAGCTCGTCAATGTTGACCGCAATGTCGTGACGCCGTATGTGGGACAGACGCTGGAGACAGAAGCGGCCACCGTGCTGGCTACAGAAGCCAAGAAGCAGAGCGACCAGTCCATTGCGGATTATCAGAAAGCGGCACAGCTCGCTGATCAAAAGAATGCTGAGGCACAACAGGAAGCGGCAGCAAAAAAGGACGCAGAAGAGACTGCCAAGGCCAAACAGGCAGCGGACCAGGAGGCTGCCAAGGAGGCGGCAGAAAAGGCTTCTGAGGAAGAAGTCACTCAGCAGGCTGACAAACAAGCAGCTGAACAGCCTGCAGAAGAGACTTCCAAAAAAGAGGAAGCCACACAGCCGATTCCCGTGCAAACCTCATAAAATTCCACTAAATATGCCTTTGCGACGCCCTGCCACTCCTATGGGTAGGGCGTTTTGTAATACCGGTTACAGAATCAGCAGTTGACTTTTGGATCGGGATGCAGTATTATGTAACAGATAATTTACATAATCACAGAATCCTTCGTTTGATGATGGATGCTTTTCCACAGTACCATACATCTGTTTTCGCGGCATTTTTGAATTCTTGAATGGACAGCGGCAAAGAAAATGGTATATTTTGTTCCATATTTTGTCAGGAACAGGAAAACCATAGGCACGATATTTTGTGTTGCCACTGACAATACTATAGGATAGAGTGCCTGAGTAGGTGATTTCAACGAGGAATGGAGTGGCCATATTTTGGATAAATTTATAATTAACGGCGGGAATCGCCTGGTTGGGGAAGTGGGGATCAGCGGTGCGAAAAATGCGGCCATCGCTATTATTCCCGCGGCGATTCTTTCGGATGAGGTATGCCGGATTGAAAATGTTCCCAATATCACGGACGTCAATGCGATGATTCGCTTGCTGATCGATTTAGGCGCAGAGGTCCGCTGGGTCAATCGTTCGACGCTCCTGGTCAATCCGACGACGATCCACACCTACGTGGCCTCCGATGAGCTGGCGCGCCAGATGCGTGGTTCCTATTATCTGCTTGGCGCCCTGCTTGGGCGTAACGGCCATGCCATTGTCTCCATGCCCGGTGGCTGCGACTTTGGCGTGCGCCCAATTGACCAACACTTGAAAGGCTTTGTGGCGTTGGGCGCTTCCTACACGATTGAAAACGGAATGGTCAACGTACAGGCTGAGCATCTGTATGGCAACAGCATTTACCTCGATGTGGTGTCCGTCGGCGCGACAATTAACATCATGTTGGCCGCCGTGAAGGCGACTGGTCTGACGGTCATTGAAAATGCGGCAAAAGAGCCACATATCGTGGACTTGGCAAACTTTTTGAATTCCATGGGCGCGGATATCCGCGGGGCCGGGACAGATGTGATTAAAATCCACGGCGTGCAGCATTTGCACGGAGCCGTGTATTCGATTATCCCCGACCAGATTGAGGCGGGAACCTATATGGTTGCGGGCGCAGCGACGCATGGCGATGTAACCGTCACCAATGTGATTCCGAAACACTTGGAATCCATTACGGCTAAGCTCGAAGAGATGGGATTGGAAGTTACGGAGTATGACGAGGCAGTTCGCGTGCGCTATGTCGGCGTGCTCAACAAGTGCAACGTCAAGACCATGCCGCACCCGGGTTTCCCAACGGATATGCAGCCGCAGATCACCACGCTTTTGTCGATTGCAAAAGGTACGAGCATTGTCAACGAAAGCGTGTGGGACAACCGTTTCCGTTATGTCAACGAACTCAAGCGCATGGGTGCGCAGATTTCCGTCGACGGTAAAATGGCAATTGTGGAGGGAACCGACCATCTGACGGCCGCGCCAGTCAAGGCCACCGATCTGCGTGCAGGCGCGGCAATGGTCATCGCTGCCTTGGCGGCACAGGGAACCTCAGAAATCGAGCGCGTCCACATCATTGAGCGCGGGTATGAAAACATTGAAGAAAAACTGCGTGCGCTTGGGGCGGATATCCGTCGTGTGACGGTGGCGGAACCGGGTAAGGCGCAGGCGGTCTGAGCAATTATAAAATTTATAAATAGTAGGGCGGGCGGCGTTGCCGCCTTTTTTTATGGCTGAGGGGGACAGAAACCATATGGCAAAATTTTGCCCATTGTTCAGCGGCAGCAGTGGAAACAGTTACTACATAGGCAGCGCAGAAGAGGGCATCCTGGTGGATGCAGGCCGCAGTGCAAAGCAGATCACAGAGCGTCTGGCGCTTTGCGGCATCCCACAGCAGGCGGTGCGCGCTATTTTCGTGACGCATGAACATCGCGACCATATCCAGGGCCTGCGGGTGCTGGCTGGCCGCTTGGGCGTGCCAGTGTATGCTTCTCCCGGGACACTGGGAGCCTTGGAAAAGATGGGCGTACTCGATGGGAAATTTCCGATAGAATCGCTTTCTTTGGCGGGCACGGCGTGTGCGGGCTTGCACGTGCGGCCATTCCATACCTCGCATGACTGTGCCGAAGGATACGGCTATTATGTGGAAACATCGGACGGTCGCAGCGCGGCCTTTGCGACGGATCTGGGGTATTGCCCGCCAGAGATCCGCCAAACCATTGCGGTTGCAGATCTGGTGGTGATGGAGTCAAATCACGATGTCCGCATGCTGGAATCCGGCCCTTATCCCTATGTGCTCAAGCGTCGGATCCTTTCGCGGACCGGGCATTTGTCGAACGAGACATGCGCGCAAGTATTGGCGGAGTTGGTGCAAGGAAAAGTTACCCGCATCTTTTTGGCGCATTTAAGTCAGAAAAACAATACACCGGCATTGGCCCGCACGACGAACCTGGCTGCTCTGGAGGAAATCGGCGCCAAAGTAGACCGCGATTTTACACTGGAGGTGGCGCAGGTCGCCAATCCCGGGAAAGTGACGGTGTTTTGATGCAGAAGGTGCAGATTGTCTGTGTTGGAAAACTTAAGGAACGCTATTGGCGCGAGGCCTGCGCGGAATATGAGAAGCGGCTGCGGCCCTTTGCGGATTTCTCCATCCAGGAGCTACCGGAAGTCCGCTTGCCGGAGGCCCCCTCACAGGCACAGATCGACGCAGCCTTGGCTGCAGAGGGCGCGCGCATTTTGACGGCATGCGGTGAGGGTGGCGTCCTTTTTCCGCTGTGCATTGAGGGTAAGGCGCTGGACTCCCCGGCGCTTGCCGAGCTGCTCCGACAAGCGGCAGTCGGGGGCGCTGGACGCGTTTCCTTTGTCATTGGCAGCAGTTTTGGCCTTTCGGAGTCGGTAAAGCACGCGGGGAAGTTGCGGCTTTCCATGTCAGCGATGACCTTTCCACACCAACTGGCGCGTGTGATGCTTTGCGAACAGATCTACCGTGCTTATCAAATCCTTAACCATGGAAAATATCATAAATAGAAAATACCGGCCAGCGGACGCTGGCTGGTATTTTTCAGGTAAGGCAGATTTTGCGCTGTCTCTTTTAAATTAAAATCAGATCGCGCCTTGTGCGACCATAGCATCGGCAACTTTCAAAAAGCCCGCAATGTTCGCGCCGGAAACGTAATCCTGCGGGGTGCTGTATTCTGCGGCGGCCGAAGCGACATGGTCAAAGATATCCTCCATGATGTTCCTGAGCTTGCCGTCGACTTTTTCAAACGTCCAACTGTAACGTTGGCTGTTCTGGCCCATTTCCAGCGCGCTCGTGGCGACGCCACCCGCATTGGCGGCCTTTGCGGGCCCAAACAGCACGCCGTTTTCCAGCAGATATTTCGTAGCTTCCAACGTGGTGGGCATGTTGGCGCCCTCGCCAATTGCACAGCATCCGTTTTTGACCAACATCTTTGCGTCCTTGAGATCCAGTTCGTTTTGGGTCGCGCAGGGCAGCGCCACATCACACGGGATGTTCCATACGCCGCGACCTTCGTGGTATTCCGCATTGGGGCGGTAATTCTTGTAAGCAAATAGGCGCTGGCGGTTGACTTCCTTGATCTCCTTGATAGCAGCCAGATCAATGCCATCCGGGTCGTAAATCCAGCCGGTGGAGTCGCTCATGGTGACCGGCTTGCCGCCCAGCTGCATCGCTTTTTCGGCTGCATAGATGGCGACATTGCCTGCGCCGGAAATCACGATGGTTTTGCCCTCCAAAGATTTGCCATTGGCGCGCAGCATAGCATCTGTAAAGTACAGCAAGCCATAGCCCGTTGCCTGTTTGCGTACCAGACTGCCGCCATATTGCAGCCCTTTGCCGGTCAATACACCATTGAATTCACTGCGGATACGCTTATATTGACCGAACAGGTAGCCGATTTCGCGTCTGCCCACCCCGATATCGCCTGCAGGCACGTCGATGTCCGGGCCAATCAGGCGGTAAAGCTCGGTCATAAAGCTCTGGCAGAATGCCATGACCTCGCGGTCGGATTTGCCCTTGGGATCAAAGTCCGCGCCGCCTTTGCCGCCGCCAATTGGCAGGCCGGTCAGGCTGTTTTTAAAGATTTGTTCAAAACCCAGAAATTTCAAAATGCCCAGATTGACGCTCGGATGAAACCGCAGGCCGCCCTTATAGGGCCCGATGGCATTATTAAACTGGACGCGGTAGCCGCGGTTGATCCGGATTTTTCCGCTGTCGTCGACCCACGTCACGCGGAAACGGACCGCGCGGTCCGGCTCAGTAATGCGCTCCAGAATCCCTGCCTTTTCATACGCCGGGTGCTTTGCAAGCACCGGCTCCAATGTCTGGAACACTTCGGTGACGGCCTGGTGGAATTCTGGTTCGCCTGGACTTTTTTGCAAGACGGTTTCGAGTGTGCCGCTTACGTAAGACATCATATAAACCTCCCAGCTTTGTTTCGCGTAACAAGCGCGATTTTCTGAATATGGTAGTTCGTATAGTATGTGACAGAAAATGTTACAATATATTTTTATGTTTTGAAAAAATCCCGGCATTTTAACGAAACCGTTTGTCAAATGCAGGATGCAGCCTTCCGACTTTCACAGGACCACAAAAAGTGATTGACAGTTTTCTGAAAATAGAATACAATAATAAAAGTTTTAGCTCGGTCAACAGACGCAACGGCATAAAACCGTTGATCCGGTATTTTTGCGGCAAGGAGGTGTTCAGTTTCACAGATCCTTGCCGCATTCTTTTTACAGGAGGCCATTCCACAATGAAATTTACAAAGATGCAGGGGACCGGCAATGATTATATCTATATCAACTGCTTTGAGGAACAGGTGGCGGACCCCGGCGCGTTGAGCGTTCGTTTAAGCGACCGCCACTTTGGCATTGGCGGGGACGGCATCATTTTAATTAAGCCCAGCCGGAAAGCGGACTGCGAGATGGATATCTACAATGCGGACGGTTCCCGCGGAATGATGTGCGGCAACGGTATCCGCTGCGTGGGAAAGTATGTCTATGATCGAGGCATCTGCCGGAAGAACCCGCTGCGTGTGGATACGCAAAGCGGTATCAAAACTTTGTGGCTGGATGTACAGAATGGCGCCGTGCAAACTGTTCGCGTGGATATGGGCGCGCCGGTTTTGAAACCGAGCGACATCCCAACAACCTTGCCCGGCGAGCGTGCAGTAGATGTGCCCTACACAATCGACGGGCGGGAATATCGAATCACATGCGTGAGCATGGGCAACCCGCACTGCGTCGTCTTTGTCGATGATGTGGAGAAGCTGGACCTTGAAAAAATCGGCCCACAGTTTGAGCATGCACCGATTTTCCCGGAACGGGTCAATACAGAATTTATCCAAGTGCTCGGCCCGCAAGAAGCGCGCATGCGTGTCTGGGAACGCGGCTCTGGTGAGACCTGGGCCTGCGGCACCGGCGCCTGCGCCAGCACAGTGGCCGGTGCGCTTACTGGCAAAACTGCCTGTGATGTGCTCATGCATCTGCGCGGCGGTGACCTGCATGTCACATGGGACAAAGATGCGAACACGGTCTTTTTGGAAGGCCCGGCAGCGTTTGTTTTTGACGGCACGGTCGATGTTCAATAAGTCCCACATCAGGCCGCTCAAAGTAAAAGAATCTGGGAAGAAGAATCCGAACTGCATAAGGAGGACGTTCATTTCATGGCAAAGGTAAACGAAAATTTTGTCAAGCTGCCCGCAAGCTACCTGTTTGTGGAAATTGCGAACAGAGTGGAGGCATTTCAGCAAGCAAACCCGGACGCAGAGGTCCTGCGGCTGGGTATCGGCGATGGGGCGCGCCCCCTGTCCACATAAA
>USIA01000110.1 GCA_900554535.1 uncultured Oscillospiraceae bacterium
AGCGTCAGCACAGCCGCTGTGCTGGCCACCATCACGCCGGCGGAAATCGCCTGCACCGCCAGCAGGATGCCCGTTCCGGGCGCGAACAGAAGCGCCGCAATCCCCATGACTGCCAGCAGAACGCACAGAACACGCCCCGCCCGATCGCGCGGCTGGAATTTCGCGGCAAATACGCCCGAAACCGTCAGCAAAGCCGCTCCCAGCAACAGAGAAATCTGCATAAAACCCACTCCTTATCTCCTCTATAGGCCCCGATAGAAGCCATGTAACATAATTCATTTGACATAAGATCGATCATATGTTCTATTGTCTGCTCCTATCATAGCACACCCGTGCGAAAACTGCAAGTGGCTTTCACAAAATTTTATCGATCCGGCCGAGCATCCTCAAACCTCACAACCGGCGCATACCAAAAAAGGGAGCAGCTGTCAAGCTGTTCCCTTCCAAAAAGGCGCTTGCCCCGCCGAACAGGGCAGCGCCATATTTTTTCTCACGTCAATCGGTCAGTCGAGGATATAGATCATCATGTCGCGGCGGCCAAATGCCTGGCATTCGGCCTCTGTGTTCATATAGAGGTCGAGCACCGTGTCGCTGTTATAAATAAATCCGCCCGTATCCGCGGCCACGCAGTAGCCATACACATAGCTGCCGTCCGCAGAAGTGACATACATCCGCGTGCCATACGGAATCTCACTCGGGTCCACCGCCACGCGGCCCACCTGGGCCGGCACGCCGGTGCTTGTCATCGAATCGGCCGTATAGGCGGTGCATTGGCCGGTGATCACACGGCTGTAAGACATTCCATTGATCGTCTTGCCGGTATCCTTCTTTGTCTCGGTGGAGGACTGCTGGCTGTTGTCGGCGGCAGCCTCATCCTGTTTCTGGTCCTCCTGCTCTGTTGTTGCTTCGGGCGCGGGCTCCGGCTCCGGCTGCTTGGTGCCCTTGCGGATCACCTCGGTGACCGGCTCGGTGATGGTTTCGCGATCGACCTCATCGGTCGAGACGGCTTTGCCGTCCACGAACTTCGTGCGCTTGATGACCAGGGTCTGGCCTTCCTTGCCCGCGGTCTTGACCTCGGTCTTGCCCGCTTCCAGCGTGTCGTCATCCACGGTCTTGGTGTCATAATCCACGGTTTCCGTCGAAGCCTGCTCCGCATACGTCACGCGGCTGACCGTCAGCGTCTTCGTGTTTCCAACTGCCTGGTCGCGCGGCACGTTCATCTCATCGTCCGCGCTCAGCTTGACGCCAGCCGCAGCCGCGGCTTCCTCCGCAGTCGATTCGCGGTTGACAACCACTTCACTGCTTTTGCCGTCCGCTTTCACCCGCAGAATGCTGTTGCGCGTGACGCGCACACTGTCGTTTTCCTGCAGCGGCCGGTTGAGCGCCATATTCACCGTATCCACCTTGCCCAGCGTGATCCCTGCGCGCTTGAGCACATCCGATGCCGTGTCCCCATAATGGACGGTCATGACCGTTGTCTTGCCGTCGGCCATCACCTGCACGGGATAGGCTGTGCGGACATTCACTTCAATTTTGCCCTGTGCATTCGTCGAGCGCATCACCAGGTCGCCCGTCTTTGTCGAGACGCCTGCGCTATTCAAGATATTCTGCGTGTCGCCATTTGTCAGCAGATAAAGCTGCTTTCTCTGTCCGTCTTTTGTAACGACTGCGCTCTGTGCATTTGCCATCACTGTTCCGGTTGCGGATACGGAAACAGCCAGCACCGCACCCAGCACCAAGAGTTTCTTGCTTTTACTGTGCATTGGTTTCACCCGCTTCTCTCTTTGTTTTTCGCGCGCAGGCCTTACTCCCCACGCACGCCGCGCAAAACCGCGCGTCCGCTGCTCGGGCGGTCCAAATCCGCCGCTCACAGGCAACGCTTGCAATGATATACACGAAATCGTCAGCTGTCAAATTTTTTGGCCGACAAAAATTGTCTACTTTGCACAACGCCTGTCCGCAAAAACCTGCCGAATTTCTTGGTTACACCGCATTATGGGGCCTTCCTTATACGTTCGTTTGCCCTGAAAACTGTGCATTATGCAAGAATAAAAGGTGTTACAACTTTGTAACTATCTCGGGGCTCTGGATTTCCGCCCCTAAAAAATCCGCTTTTTTGCCTGCGGAGTGGGAGACTTTTGGTCCGAAATCGTCCAATTTCGTTCCAAAATGGGGAAGCCGCATTCTGTAAATGATTACAAACTCGTAACTTTCTACACGGTTGGCATGTTTTCCACCGCTTTTGCCCAAAGTCAGGAAAGAAACTTCCAGCAAGAAAAATTCTTTACACAACGCTCTGTCCAGCCTGTAAAATCAGCCATGCATCTTGCTGCTATTTAATTTTATAACCACAATATATAGTTGTAATGAAATTTACTTTACAAATGGAAATGTGCGGCGAATCCATAGACACAAAAATCCCCGGTGGAGTTTTCCACCGGGGACGGTTGATAATTGTGGAAAAGTGGGCTGAAAACCAATCAGCGCTTCGAGAACTGAGGCGCACGGCGTGCGGCTTTGAGGCCGTACTCAAATCCTCTGAATGGTGATTTTCCTTGATTTTTCAAGGTTTTTCAGGGTATTCCACTAAAATTGCCCCACCCTTTAATCATAAAAATGGGGGCACTCTAAGCACCCACGGGCGCGGAAAATGCGGCATTTACAACGCTCAAAAGGTGTTCGGGCTTATTATACTTCACCTGCGCATAGATGTCCATAGTTGTCTTGCTGTTTTCATGCCCCGCAAGATACTGAACTGTCTTTGGATCAACGCCAGCATACAAAAGATTGGTAATGTAGGTATGCCGTAGCTGATGTGGTGTAACGTCAAAATCCAGACTATACACAAGTTTAGGATTGTTCTTCTGATGACCGCCAGGAATCGGCGTAACCTTGCATTTAATGCTTTGCCCATTTACATATTTGTAATAGGTGCGCTCCTTTGTAGACCGAACAACTACATACTGCCATAGCCTCTTAAACTGCGAATCGGCCAGCGGTTGCCCTTTGCTGTCTGCAATCACATATTCGGATATGGATGTTGCTTTTACTTGCCTCAGACAATCTGCCAGACACTTTGGAATAGGAATGTCCCTCTGTGCCGCCTTCGTTTTCAATGTTGTCGAAATCACCGGCCTGTTGTGTTCCGTGCGCCATGCTCTCCTTACAGAAATATATGGCGTAGGTACATCCAGAAACACGCAATCCCACTGCAACGCAAGAATTTCTTCCCGCCGCAGGCCAGAATAAAGACCGATCATAATAAATACATACGGTGGCAGCTCTCGGACGGTTTCCAGAAGCAGCTTCACCTGTTCGTCTGTCAAAGCATTTTTCTTTTTCCCCGGTTTACCTCCCTTTGCCGATATTCCCACACAAGGGTTATAGTCAAGGAGTTGGTTACGCTCCGCCGAATAAAACACACACTTCAAAAGCATATTGACCGTGCTGTATAACCCTGCTGATTTTTGGGATAATGGTATGAGTGCCAACCGAATATCGTCTGCTGTCACTTCTGACAAATACATATCTCCCAGAGGTTTCACAATATAGTTGTTCATATTCTGGGTATAGCCTTTCAAAGTGCTTGAAGATACCTTGGCTGACTGCATGAGCAGCCACTTCTCACAATACTCAGCAACTGTCGGATGTTTTCTGCGGAAAACTGCCTCCTCTACTTGGCGTCGAGCTTCCAACTCTTTTTCATAAAGCTCCTCGCTCGTTTCAGCGTATAAGTCTACTCTCTTACCGTCTGCGTCTGTAATCCGCGTCCTATAATACTGGATTCCTCTCCTCATAACAGTTCCATACTGAGGAACACTCACTTTTTTCTTAGCCATGCTTTCAGTTCCTTTCCTATTATTATGTAGTTCGGCGCTGATACTATCTTTATACTGAAAATCCATGGCTCTTTCAAAGGTGCGATTTATGTAATAGCAAAAGGCGAGGGTTCCCCCTCGCCTCCGCAATGTTTTCATTTTTTACTGTGCTGTTCCATATTCGGCTTCGTCCCATTGAGCAAATGCGTCCGTTAAAACTCCTGCCAGCTCATCCGGCTTGTTATATTTAACTTTTGCATATATGTCCATGGTAATCTTGCTGCTCTCATGCCCTGCCAAATATTGAACTGTTTTAGGGTCTACTGATGAATGAATCAAATTGGTGATATAAGTGTGACGTAGTTGGTGCGGTGTAACATCAAAATCGAGGCTGTAAATTACTTTCCCGTTATGTGCTGCTTTTTCTCCGAGAACCGGATTAACGGTATGCTTCACACGTTTTCCGTTCTCATACCTATAATATACTCGTGGCTTTGCTGTTCTGGTAACAATATACTGCCACAATCTCTTAAACTGCGTATAGGAAAGCGGCTCCCCATCCCGATTGGCGATCACATATTCTGATGTCGATTTTTTCTTTGCCTCTCTCAAACAATCCGCCAAACGATCTGGAAGGGGGATATTCCTTTCCGCAGCTTTTGTCTTTAACTCTGTGAGAATAATTGGCCGGTTATGCTCTGTATGCCACGCTCTCCGAACCGCCAAATAGGGAGCCTCTGTGTCTAAATATACCGAATCCCATTGCAGCGCAAGAATTTCTTCACGCCTCAAACCGGCATACAAACCAATCATAACAAACACATAGGGCGGCAATCCCTGAATAGCGTCTAAAAGCCGTTCTACTTGTTCATCTGTCAACGCCTGTTTGTCCTCTTGAGGAATCCCGCCGCCTTTGGCATTGAGATATATTGTTGGGTTCGTATCAATGACATGACTTTCCTGTGCTGCGCGAAAAATGGACTTATACAGGATGATAACCGACTTATACACAGATACGGATTTCTTTGAAACCGGAACAAGCGCAACCTGGATGTCATCCAATGTTACTTCTGCCATTCTCTTTTGGCCCAGCTCCTTAATAATATGTCGCCGTACCTTGGATGTGTAGTCTGTCAATGTCGTATTACGAATATGGACAGACTGCATAAGCAACCACTTTTCACAATACTCTGCGACAGTAGGGGATTTTTGACGGAATGTGATGTTGTCAACCTTCTCCAATGCCGCCATTTCCTTATCGTATAGTTCTTCACGAGTTTTGCCGTAAAGGATTACACGCTTACCCTCTGCGTCCTCAACATCGGTTCTATAATACTTATGACCGTTCACTTGAACTGTACCATATCTGGGGATTCGCTTTTTTCTTAAAGCCATTCCACCACCTCCAAAAATAATTTTCAGCGCTGTACTCTTGTTTTATCAGAACGCGCCTATTTCATCAAAGGTGCGATTTTTATCTTCGCACATTGCGATACGTTGCTCTTTTCTCTATTGGCTTCGCTCTGTGCGTACTTTTTGCAATATACTCCTGAAGGCTGGTATGGGTAAAATAGACGCAGCCATTAGGCACATACTGAATATAGGAAATCAAACCGCTATTTCTGGCTTCATCCAGAGTGGCCAAACTGATTCCTAATATTTTTGCCGCCTCTTTACGGGTAATCAGTTTTTCCATATTCAATACTCACCTTCTCTCTGCTCTTTTGACAACTTCATAGTCAAAGCCGGGGCGCTGATTGCAATAGGTGCAGATGTCCCGTTCCCGCTGGGCAGGATTTATCCTCCTCAAATAATAAGAACCTGTACCATAGAAGTTATTGGCACAGGCCGGGCAAAGGCACATGATTAAGTTTTCAGGAACCTCCTCGATCAGCCCCACACTGACAGCCAGGGCATGATTGATTCTTCGGATATGCTTTTCTTCCAGTCTGCCGATGTACGTTTCCAATCGCTTTTTATCAATGGTGCGAAGCTGCTCTAAAAGAACAAGAGAGGGCAGCTCCAGGCCGCTTTCTGCTTTTAACAGGTAGTGGGTGGGGAGCTTGGCCTTTGCGTCCACCTTGCTGGAGATAGCAGCTACAATGACGGTGGGGCTGTATTTATTCCCCGTGTTGTTTTGAATGATGACAACAGGGCGATAGCCTTCCTGTTCAGAACCGATACCCCGGCCCAGATCGGCATAGTACATATCGCCGCGCAAGTATGTTTTGTTCATGGTATTTGACCTCCCTTTTGAAAATTAGGCGGCAAAGGCCGCCTATGTAGAGGCCGTGCAGCAAAACAGAATGAAGGCCGGGGAGAGATAAAACAATACTCCTGTTTTCATTGGCCTGTCCTGCTGTACGGCCCATATTTCAAAGCAAACCAATTTGTCCTCGACACCCCGGTTTGCTGCGGGAAGTCATCAAACGGCTGGCGGCTTGCCAGCTCCACGGGGAATCTCACCCCTCGCGTGGTTCTCACGCAACCGCCCCCATTGCCTGCGACGGATCACGGCAAGAGCCGCTTCAACGCTCGGACGTTAGGCTGGACGGGAGTATCATTGTCCCCGCTGCTGGTCATGGCCGTATCGGAAGCCATCCGATAATAGGTTGTTA
>USIA01000111.1 GCA_900554535.1 uncultured Oscillospiraceae bacterium
CTGACGGGAAACACGCGCCGGCCGCGTTCGGTCTTGAGCGGGACGCCCAGTCCCTCAAAGAACGCCATACAATCTGCAGGCGTAAAGCGATTCAGGGCGCCATACAAAAATCGTGGATTTGTCGGCACATGCTCCAGAAATTCGGCGACTGTGCATCGATTGGTCAGGTTGCAGCGGCCCTTGCCGGTGATACGCAGCTTGCGGCCCGGTTTAGCGTTCTTGTCCACCATCCAGACGGTCAGGCCGCGCTGTGCGGCAGTGCCCGCCGCCATCAATCCAGCCGCACCCGCACCGACGACCAGCACATCAATCCGACGCATGTTCCGCCTCATTCTGGGTGCCAATCTTTTCGTAAACGTGATACTCGTCCCAGATGTCCTCCAAACGCCGGAAGGTCTGGCCGAGATTTTTTTCCATTTTCATGGCCGTCATGACGATCAGCGCGTCAATCAGGCTTAGGGGAGCCACCAGCGTGTCAATGATCGCGGCGATATCGCTGCGCGCCAAAAGGGCATGGTCAGCGTACTGCGCCATAGGCGACGCCTCGCTGTCTGTGATAGCCACGACTTTTGCGCCGCTGTCATGCGCGAACTGCATGGCCTTTGTCGCCTTGCGCGAATACCGGGGGAAGCTGATGCCGATGATCAGGTCCCGCTCGTCAATATGGATCATCTGTTGAAAAATTTCCGCCTCACTGGTCGCTTTTACAAGCGTTACATTTTCAAATATCAATTCAAAATAATACGACAAAAAAGACGCCAGCGCCTGGCAGCTGCGCGCGCCGAGGATATAGATTTTACGCGCCGCAATGATGGAATCCACCGCTGCATAAAAGTCCTTATGGGACGTATATTCCATAGTGCGGCGGATGATCTCAATGTCCTGATTCAGCACAGCGTCGAGCACGTCGTTGTTGCCGATGCGCTCCCGCGTAACCTCCATACGCTGTACATTGGTCAGTCGGCTGCGGATCATTTCCTGGATCGCCCGTTGCAGCTCCGGGTAACCGGCATAGCCGATCTCCGTGGCAAATCGCACGACGGTGGACTCGCTGATGCCAACAGTCGCGCCCAGGCGAGAGGCCGTCATAAACGCGACTTTGTCGTAATGCTCCAGAATGTAGTTGGCGATCAGCCGCTGGCCCTTTGAGAACGTTTTCATGTTTTCTTGGATCCGGGATATCAGATGGTCCTCCATGTTATCAACTCCTGAATAACAGTTTATCGCCTGACGGGCAAAAATGCAAGATAAAATGCAAAATGGTTCAAAAAGAAAAGGCCGCTTTGCAGCGACCCACTTATTCAATATGCATGAATTCCGCTCACATTCGTGAAAAAAGCCACTTATGAAGCAGCGGATGTATGCGGGACATATATAGCCAGATGACCAGCCGGAATGCATAGTCATACAAAAGCAGCACCACATCGCCAAGCACCACCAGAAGGACCGGCAGATAAAAGCCGAAGATGGCGAAAGCTTCCTTGGGGATGCCAAGCACATAGATGCAAAGCAAAAAATCCACGATGATGGACGCGGTAAACACGCCAAGCTTCAACAAAATCTGAATGGTACGCGGGAAGTGCCCCTCAATCAGCGCCTTCAGAATCGTATAGTGCCCGAAAAAGAGGACGAACAGCAAGGCCGTCTCCTTGCTCGGCGCGAGCAGAAGGCCCAGAATTGACACAGCTGCATAGGTTGGCCACGCCCAGCGGGGCCCCAACTCCACCACAGCCGGCACCAGAATGATGCCCGCCAAGGCAGGCAGTGCATAGGAAAACATCGGAAGCAGGCCTGCTAAGAACAGGCAGACCACCCCCAGCGCCGTCAAAATACCGCAGAGAGCGACGCAGAGCGTCTGATTGCGCTGTTTCATAGGCCTTCTCACTCAACAGGGGCTGCAGTCTGCCGGGCCATCACATGGCGTACAGCAGAACTGGCAAATGGCCATCTGGGCGCACAGATTACAACAGGCGTTGTTCATCCCCATGCCGCCCTGCGGGCCATAAGGATTGAAACCGCCGAATACGCCGTTGCGCTGGTTTTGCAACTGGTTGAGCGCCATGCGGTATTCCTGGTTGCCTGGGTCCATCTGAGCAGCCCGGCTGACGTATTGAAAAGACTCATCCATCCAACCGCGCTGATAGAGCACCATGCCCTTCAGAAAATACCACTCGGCGTTGCGCGATTCCTGGGGCACGCCGTCGAGAATCTGCTCAGCGTCCGCAATGCGGCCATTCTGGATCATCTGCCGTACATCGGCAAAGCTGGAAGAACTGCTCCGCGAACCGCCGGCATAGCCGCCGTTGTATCCACCGTAGCCATAAGAATAGCCGCCGGCAGACCCCCCAGACTGCCTCTGGCGCTTGCGCTGCGCCATGACCGTGTCGTAGGCCTCGTTGATTTCTTTCATTTTTTCACTGGCAAGATCGGCAAGCGGGCTGTTGGCATAATTATCCGGATGGTACTTCTTTGCCAGATTGCGATATGCCGTTTTCACTTCCTCGTCGGAAGCATTTGGCGAAACGCCAAGGACCTGATACGGGTCGGTCATTTATTTCTTCTCCTTTTTGGCATCCTTACAAAAAAGCGACTGGCGCTGCATCTCGGGCAGGCCGCGTTCCACAATGTTGGACAGAATGGAGGAAAAGCCATTGCATTCCAGCAACTGATACGCCGCCAAGAGGCGGGCCAGCGAAAGATTGAGCGATGCATTTGCCGCGAGGCGGGCTTTTTCCCACTGCTCGGGCAGACTTTCCGGCTTGAGCGAAAAAGCGCGCACAAACCAGTTGAAGTCCCCGCTTTCTGCATCCTTTTCCATATCATCTGCGGCGTCCATCACATAAACCCACCGGCCCAAAAAATAGCCTGTCTGTTGGAGCACTCGCGTCAGCGGTTCTTTTTCGCCTACGCCGGATTCATGGGCCAGCACCTGGCCAAGCATGGCGGCAGTCGGCTCTGCGCACGCGTCGAGACTGGAATCGGGCTGGGATTCCACGGCAGCCTGTGCTTCCATGCCGCGGCGGATGGACGCTTCCATCCACGGATAATCGGCGGCCGCCTTGCGGTAGGGCCGCTTCATCAGGGGCAAGAGAAACCGGGCGCGGATGCGGCCCTTGCCGCGATCCTTGCGGTCGTCTTTCAGCTTCTGCACCGCCAGCAGCACACACAAAGCCGCCGCCTGTCCCGCCACCTCTTGATCCTGGCAAAACAGGCAGGGCTTGAAGGGGTTGACAACGCACCGCCCTTTGTCAAAACCAGCGCATTGCGGCTTGCGTGCAAGCAGCAGCAACGCATAAAAAACGCTGTCATATGTCAGCAAAAGCCGCGTACGCAGGCCATATTGGCGGCCCAGCGCGCGACAAACGCCACAGTAGACGCCGCGGTATGCATCATATTCCCACATGCGCAGCTCTGGTTTCAAGGGCCGTATATATCCAAACAAGCGCTCCCGCCCTTTCCGATGTCAACGTCCGTCAAAAAGCTCGGACGCTTTCCAGATGTGACCGATTCCAGCACTTTTGCATGCGGATTTACGATTCCATTTTACCTATCTGCCAAAGAAATTTGATTAACAAACGGTGAATTTTGCATCCGCATCCCAGTAAGAATGGCATGAGAGAGTTAAAAAAGTCCCGATTGCCCTGTTTTATCCCACCGGATGTGCTTTCTGATAGGCGGAAAGCTGCGCCAAAAAACGGCGCAACGCGCGGCCGCGGTGGCTGACCGCGTCTTTTTCCGCGCCCGTCATCTCGGCGTATGTTTTTTCCCCACACAGGAAAATGGGATCATAGCCGAAGCCGTTTTCTCCATGCGGTGCAAAGGCAATCTCGCCCTGGCACTCGCCGCGCGCCGTCAGAATATCCCCCGGCCGGTCCCCCTGCGGCGGAAATACACAGCAGATCACACTGACAAAAGTAGCGAGGCGGTCCTTTTGCGGGACCTGTGCCAGGCGGTCGAGGAGCATTTGGTTGCGCTGGGCCGCTGAGACGTCCTCGCCGGCCCAACGCGCGGAACGGACGCCCGGCTCACCATTGAGTGCATGGACACACAGGCCGGAATCGTCCGCAATGGCGGGCAGGCCGGTAGCTTCGCAGGCAGAGGCAGCTTTCAGATAAGCGTTTTCCTCAAATGTGGCGCCGGTTTCCTCCACCTCCGGCAGCGCAGGCGTGACGATCTCCACGTGCAGCGGCTCCAGAATTCGGGCGAATTCCCGCACTTTGTCCGGATTGTGGGTCGCGATGACGAACTGCTGCATGGTTTATGCCCCCTCCTTATATTCGCTGGGGTCGCGGTCAAACAGGGCACGCGCAAATTCTTCTGCGTCAAATGGCTGTAAATCATCCAGGCCCTCCCCGACGCCGATGAACTTGACCGGAATGTCCAGTGCCTGCCGCACAGCCAACACGACGCCGCCCTTTGCCGTGCCGTCGAGCTTTGTCAAGACGATGCCTGTGATATTGGCTGCGTTTTTGAATTCCCGTGCCTGGTTGACGCCGTTTTGCCCGGTTGTGGCATCGAGAACCAGCAGCACTTCCTTATCCGCATCCGGCAGCTCCCGATCAATAACGCGGTTGATTTTGGCCAACTCGTCCATCAGATTCTTTTTGGTGTGCAGGCGGCCGGCTGTGTCGCAGATGGCCACATCGGCGCCGCGCGCTTTGGCCGCAGAAATCGTGTCAAAAACAACAGCTGCCGGGTCGCTGCCCTCGCTCTGCTTGATCAGATCGCAACCCGCGCGATCCGCCCAGACCTGCAGCTGTTCAATGGCCGCGGCGCGGAACGTGTCCGCCGCGCCGAGCAGGACGCTTTTGCCCTGTTCTTTCAAGTAAGCGGCCATCTTGCCGATGGTGGTGGTCTTGCCCACGCCATTGACACCGATGACCAGGATCACCGACGGCTTTGTGCCCACATGCAGTTCCTCGCCGCCGGAGAGCATCTCGGCAACTGTCTCGCGCAGCAGGTCAAAGATCGCGTCCGGGTCCTTGACGCCGCGATCTTTCACCTTTTTGCGCAGCGCTTCACAGACCTGTTGCGCTGTGGAAACGCCAACATCGCCCATCACGAGCAATTCCTCGAGTTCCTCAAACAGCTCCTCGTCGATCTTTGTAAAGGAATGGAGCATGTGGTGCACGGAATTGCTCATGCTTTCGCGGGTCTTTTTCAGCCCTGCTTTGATCTTTGCAAACAAACCCATAAGGCAAGCCTCCTCGGCTAAGAATTCTGTTTATCATACCACAGATGCGCCCGGTGGACAAGACGCGGCCCCTGCTCAATGGTAGTTTGAAACCGCATCCGGGTGCAGCTCCAGAATCTTGCTGACGCCCTCGTCCTGCATCGTGACGCCATAAAGCACGTCCGCTTCCTCCATACTGCCGCGACGGTGCGTGATGACGATAAACTGCGTATGTGGCGTCATGCGGCGCAGATACGCGGCAAAACGCGTGACATTGACATCGTCGAGCGCCGCCTCAATCTCATCGAGCATGCAGAAAGGCGGCGGCGAAACCTTCATAATGGCAAAATACAGTGCGATGGCAACCAGCGCCTTTTCGCCACCGGAAAGGCTCTCCAGATGCGAGACAATCTTGCCGGGCGGCTGGACGGCGATCTCGATGCCGGCACTTAGGATGTCCTCACTGTCTGTCAATTCCAGCTTTGCCGTACCGCCGCCAAATAATTCGCGGAAAGTCTCTGTAAAATTCCGGGCAATCTGCGCAAAGCTCTGGCCAAACTGTTCCTTCATCTGGCGGGTCAGATCTGCAATCAGGTGGCGCAGCTCTTCGCGGCTCTTTTCCACATCCGCAACTTGCGCGGAGAGGAATTCATAACGCGCACTCACCTCTTTATATTCCTCGATGGCTGCGACATTGACAGAGCCAAGCGCCCGGATCTGGCCTTTCAGGATATTCAGGCGCTTCTGCGCCTTGGCTGCATCCGTGACCGGTGCGGCAACCTGCTCAGCTTCCCGGCGGGTCAGTTCATATTCCTCCCACAGTTTGGCGAGGATCCCGTCATACTGCGCCTGCATAGACTCCCTGCGCTCCTCGAGGCGGGCCAGCTCATGGCCGGCCGTTTCCTTTTCCTCGCTTTTATCCCGCTGAACCTGGCGCAGACGCGTGCCTTCCTGCTCCAGTTCGAGCCGGCGCGCGGAAAGGCGTTCAATCTCCTTGGCGCCGTCCGACGCCTGACGGCGCAGACTGGCGGCTTCTGCGGCGGAAGCTTCCGCCTGCTTGATAAAATCCGCCCCCTGAGCTTTCGCCTGTGCAATCTGCTGGCGCAACGTTTCAGTGCGCGCCGCGCTGCTGCTTTTCCGACGGCGCAGTTCTGCTGCCGCATCGCGCAGGCTCTGGGCGTCTTTTTCTGC
>USIA01000112.1 GCA_900554535.1 uncultured Oscillospiraceae bacterium
TGCGTGCCCGCCTGCCCGATCCGGCGCCGCTGCTCGGCCTTTTGGGATACTGGTGCGGGCTGCTGCCAAAGCCGTGGCCCACAACGGCCCAGGCACTCATCCCCCTCTTTTCCTGGGAAAAAATCCGCCGGGAGGACATCCGCCTTTCGGAAGGGCCGCTTTTTAAAAATTAAATGCCGCGAAAAAGGCTTGGCTCCTGCAGCCGGTTGAATAGACGATGCAGGATACTTTCGTGCCGGGCCACCTTTATGAGCCATTCTGGCCGAATCTCCTCAAACACCGCCTGGGGAATATGATACGTTTCCAATGGCCGCTGTGTGAGCAGGTCGTGTTGCATATGGTTAAACTGCCTTTGGGTATACTCCTCGTTTGGCAAAAGCCGCGTGCGATAGCCTGGCCGGGTATAATGCATGATGCAATACATATAATCCGCCCATACGCTATATTCGGTTAAGTAAACCCGGTCATCGGGCACTTTAAGCGTGAGCAGCACGCTGTCGCTGACCTTGCCATCCGTGCAATAGCGGCGGCCTTTGATATAGCCAAAAACCGGCGACACGCAGTGCAACTGGAACAGCTCCACCAGCGCCGTATAAGCGGGAGCAAACCGCAGATTTTTGCGCGCCCGATGCACCTGACCGTGTTTGAGGGCTTCCAGCACTTTCTGCGACTGATATGTTCTGATAATCAAAAGACATCCTCCTCTTGCAAGGGCGGCTCATGGATCGGTTTCTGGCCTTTCCGGCGGCCGGGTAGCCCAATCATACAGAAATGTATCCGGCTTGCCGGGCGCCAGCGGTTTAATCAAATATTCGCGCAGCAGCCGGTCGTCGTCAAAGCCCGTCTTCCCATAAAATGCCTCGGCGATTGCGCCGGCGATACATCCGACCGTATCGGTGTCGCACAGGCAGCTGAATACATTGCGAATGCAGCTTTCATAGTCCGTACTCTCCAGAAAGCACCGGAAGGCAAGCGGCATCGTCGCCTGACAGGTCAGTTTGACCCGCGAAAACGGCCGGCGCATCGCCAGCGGGACCCCCAGGTTATAGCCATACCGCTGCGTAATGACGCGTCGGATTTCCCGTTTGCTAAAGCCCGTCCGCGCCAGGAAAACGCCGACCGCCGCGGCCTTGGCGCCCTTGATGCCTTCCGGGTGGTTGTGTGTACACTTTGCACTTTCGGCGGCTTTTGCTTCGACCTCTTCGAGCGTCGTATAGAATTCCCCGACCACGCTGGCGCGCATGGCCGCTCCATTGCCGCAACTTTGATAGGGCCGGCGGTCCGTTGCCGTAATCCAGTCTTGGAACATGGCGCCATAACCCACATGCGGATACCGCTTGCCGAAAGCGCGATAGGCATGCTGGAAGCTGTGTCCAGTCATAATCGCATATTTGGACGCTATGCACAGGACCGTGTCATCTGTATAGCGGCAGTCCGGCGCAAAGAGCGTTTCCGTCCGCCAGTTAAACTTGCTGGGCCGGCTGAATTCAAATCGAGACCCCGCAATATCGCCCAGAATTGCACCGACCATTCAAAACTCCACTCCATTTCTGTTCCTGCAGGCCGCAACGAGTTGCCCAACGCGTTCTGTTCTAAGTATACGGGATTTATGCGCAAAAAGAAATAGCTGCGGTGCACAAAAAAAGCCTACTGAATTTGCCGACAAAAAAGGACGGGAGGCCATGACCTCTCGTCCTTGAATATTCAACTGCCGTTTTTAGAGGGCCTGAACATTCGCAGCGCGGAACTTGCTGCTGTTTTTGGGATCGGGCTCGATGTCATAAGTGACCTTCTGGCCTTCCTGCAGGGTCTTGAAACCCTCGCCCAGAATGCTGGAGAAATGCACAAACACATCACCGCTGCCATCATCATTGGAGATGAAGCCGTAGCCCTTTGCCTCGTTGAACCATTTTACTGTACCGTTGTTTGCACCCATGTCAGGTACCTCCTTGAAAAAACAATAGAACTGTGCGAACTGACGATCTGTACTGCGCACTGAAAAAAACACATGAACCCGTAAATCAAAAACAAACTTTGATCTACAAATTCATGTGAATCAAATCGTGCTTTCAATACTGTTGGATATTATAGCACTCCGTTACCTATTTGTAAAGGCTTTTTTGAAATTTGCCCAAACTTTCGTACGACGCGCTTTTTCATTTTTTGCAAATTTTTTTTGAAAATATGTTGACATGCTGTTTCGAATGTGATATTATAAACAAGTCGCCGAGAGCGGCAGAACAAAATCTGCGAGAGTGGCGGAATTGGCAGACGCGCATGGTTCAGGTCCATGTGAAAGCAATTTCATGAGGGTTCAAGTCCCTCCCCTCGCACCAGGCTGAGTCCAGAACGCAACTTGTGTTCTGGACTTTTTATTTTTGTTTTACTCTCGCGTCCGGACAGGTACTATTTTCTCAATGGTTCTGAAGTTTGAACCGCGTAGGAATGGGATTTCTCATTTCTACGCGGTTTGTCCTTTCCTGTGTTTCCTGCGAGATTCCATTCCGCTATTGAAAAGCAAAATGCAGGACAATATCCGCGGCCTAAAACTACGCGACTGTAAAAATCCCCCTTACAATTGACTAGTCCAACCCATGCTGCCCGCAGCTGCAGCTTTCCAATCCCTTTATTCAAAGAAAGACCGCTGGCTCAGCCCGGCGGACGTAATGCTGTTCCAGCATCGCGACGTGGGACAAAAACGCTGGGTCGTCGAAATATTTGGCGTGCGTTGGGCACTTGCGCACACAGGCCTGACATTTGATGCAGATGCCAGGCACTTCCGCAGGCGCTTCTTTGCGAATAGAACCCATCGGGCAGACCTCAGCGCACATACCACAATTGTTGCAGGCCTCCGGACGGGTCTTTGGTTTTGCTTTTAAAAAGACGGCCGGCTTCCCGTCTATGCCCATCGGCGTGTAATACGGTCCCACCGGGTCGTCGCCGCGGACCGCTACGGGCGCGGGAATCATGGTCAAAGTCTGTACCTTCTCCGCCACATCCCAGGCAAAGCGCTGCAGGATCTCCAGATCTGCCGCATCCGGGCGGCCGGGCGCCAGTTTGTCAGTAAATGCATGACGCGCCGCAAAGGCCGCGCCCGCGATAGTATGGAAGCCGTGCGCCTCCAGCTCGTTGCGCAGTTCAATCAACCCGTTGTCAAAGTTCCGGTTTCCAAAGGTGACAACCGGAACAGCCAATGCCCCATTTCCCCGGAATAGCTGCTGGACCGCCGGCAACAGCTTGTTGGGGACACGGCCCGCATACACCGGCATACCGAACACTACCAGATCCGATGGGCTGTATGTCCGTGTGTTCACCCGGTCTTTGGGCAGCGTAAAATCGTCGGTCTCCACCGCCACGCCCAGCCGCTCTGCGATCCGCGCCGCCAAAGCGGATGTAACCTTTTCCGTATTGCCCGTCGCGCTGTAATAGACAGCTTTTACATATGCAATCTCCATCCAAAACACCTCCGATTCTTCTATTGCCTTTTTGTGTCAGCTCCTTCTCTCATTATAGCGGCATCGCCACGGGGACGCAATGTAAATTGGAGGTCAGCCGGCGGCTATCTGAATCAAATGTCAGGGCTGCGCCGGCGAATCCAGCCCGGCCAATCGGTTTACAGGGCGATCTCCTTTCCACAGACGAATTTGCGGACAATGTCCCGATCCTCGGCAAGATAGATAGCGCGCTCCATGCGCTGGGCGACGGTGAGCGGGCGCGGGGCTTCCAGCCGCCGGTCGTCAAGCACTACGGCGTCGAACGCATAACCCGGCTGAAACAGTCCCACCTTGTCAAAAAAGGAACCGCCGCCTGCTGTGCCGAGCCAGAACGCTTCCGCCACCGTCAATGGTTGCAGCGTGTTGTCCTGCAGCCGCCAGCGCAGCTTGGAAACCTGAATGGCGTCGGCCATGGCCCGCAAGATGGAAAGGTGTACGCCGCCGGCCACGTCGCTGCCAAGGCCCAGCCGCAGTCCTTGGTCCAAATACCGCCGCACCGGTGCAATACCAGAAGCCAGATTGACATTGGACTGCGGGCAGTGGGCTATATACACGCCGCGCGCCTGCATCAGGGCCGTTTCCGCTGGCGTGGAAAGGACACAGTGAGCCATGATCGCCTTGCCGTAGCTGCCAAACAGGCCATGGCGGTCGTAGGCATCGCCGTAAAACCGGGATTCCGGACACAGACGCCTCACCAGTTCGACCTCGCCTGCATTTTCCGACAGATGAGACTGCACCGGCAGCCCAGTCTCAGCCGCCAGTCCGCCCAGCGCCTCCAGCAGGGCATCGGTACAGGAAGGGACAAAGCGCGGAGTCAGGATTGGCCGGACATTTTTGTATTTGTGCTGGCTCTCTACCAACCATTTCCGGGTTTCCGTCATTGAGGCAGATGTCTCCTCGCACAGCGCCGGCGGACAGTCACGATCCATATTGACCTTGCCAACCAAAGCCACCAGGCCGCTATCCTCCAGCAAATCCATCAGCAACTCTGTGGCGGGCCGATGGATAGTGCCAAACACACACAGGCGCGTATTGGGGGAATGGACCTCGTCCTGCACAAAGCGGCGATAGGCGCGCTTAGCATACGCCAAATCCGCGTAGCGGGCCTCCTCCGGGAACACATTTTCCTGCAGCCATTCCAGCAGTTCCTGATCCATGTTCAGCCCGCGAAAGGCATACTGCGGGGCGTGGACATGCAGGTCCGTCAGCCCCGGAAAAACAAGTTGGCCCGTGCAGTCGATCACTGGTAGTTGAGCATAGACTTCTGGCAAAGTTGGAAAAGTCCCTGCACAGACCCCCTCCTCACAGACCAGATAGCCGTTTTCCAGCGTACGCAGATGTGTGCGGTCCTGGCTATCGCAGAGGTCACCCTTCACAACAAAAGATTGCTTTTTCACATTCATTCACACTCCAAAAACAAAAATTGCCGCAAACTCATCCATAGGATGCCCTCATGGGCAACTTATAGACGGCTGTTTGCGGCAACCGGTAGAAACATCCAACCACATTATGGATTTATATAAGCATTGTGGATTATCATAACAAATCAGAGACCATTTGTCAAGCTGTCCGTATTTTTGGCTGCAGCCTTTCTTGTAGCGCTACAATACATATTGGACAGAGAGCAACAGAAAAAGAGATAAAAAAGTAGAAGGACAGAGCCTTCATAGGGTATAGTTAAGTTACCACACACAACAAACCCAAAAAGGAGCTCTGTCCCTCATGAGTAAGAGTATAACACAAGACATGCGGTATCGGCAATCCCTCATGCAGTATGCGGCGAAATATGGCGTGAGCCGTGCCAGCCGGAAATATAACAAAAGCCGATCCTACATTTATTTCTGGAAAAAGCGCTGGGACGGCAGTGTGGCCTCTCTGGCCTGCCAGTCCAGACGCCCGCACCACCATCCGAACCAACACACAGAAGCAGAGTTAAAGCTCATCCGGGATATGCGAAGAAGGAATCCAACGCTGGGAATGGTGGAGCTCTGGCACCGGCTTCGCAAACGCGGTTACACCCGCTGCCCGGAAAGTCTGTTCCGGGTCATGCGCAAGCTGGGAATGTTTCCACAGCCAAAGGCCAAAACGCCATACAAGGCAAAACCATACGAACAAATGCCTGGCTGCCGGACGGCTGGCATCAGATTACGCTTGAAATCAATTGGGATGCAGCCGGTCCAAACTGCTGGTTTATCAGCGATCCGACGCTGCGCAATGTATGCCCTGTCGGTCTGTGGTGCCGGATCGATCATGATATCCATGTGATTTCTTAATATTTGCATTGTTTTGCTTGCAAATGCTTGCATTTACCCGTAAAAATGGCTACACTATAGCCAAAGGAGTGTGATATGCATGGCAAACACATCAGCAGTTTATGCGCGCATTGATACCGACCTAAAAGAAAGCGCTGAGCGCATTCTTTCTCAGCTTGGCATTTCGCCGTCGAGCGCGATCCAAATGTTTTACAGCCAGATCGTGCTGCAAAGAGGGCTGCCGCTCAACCTGCATCTTCCGACCACAAAGCCGACAGCAATTGGCGGCATGAGCCGCGAAGAACTGGACGAGGAACTCCGGAAAGGAATGGATTCTCTGAAAACCGGCAGGACTTATACGGTGGATGAGGTGGATGCAGCGCTTGCAAAGGAGTTCGGCATATGAGCGAGAATTACTCTGTACGGTATTCTCCAATGGCGATGGACGACTTGCGGGCAATCTATACGTATATCGCCGAGCATCTACAAGTTTCAGAAACGGCTAAAAAGCAAGTTGGTGCTAGAATAAAAATCGTACAAGTGAAAATGAGAAAATCCTATATACCGAAAACATGATACAATAGATGTATGGTACAGAAGGAGGATCTCATGAT
>USIA01000113.1 GCA_900554535.1 uncultured Oscillospiraceae bacterium
CGCGCCGCCGCCGCGACCGCAAGAATATCGACCGCGGCGCCGCGCATATTCAGTCCACGTTTAACAATACCATTGTGACCATTACGGACACGCAGGGCAACGCCGTGTCGTGGGCCAGCTCCGGTGAGCTGGGTTTCCGCGGCAGCAGAAAGTCCACGCCCTTTGCTGCCCAGACAGCTGCCGAGACCGCTGCGAAAATCGCAATGGAGCACGGCATGAAGACCGTCGATGTCTATGTCAAGGGCCCGGGAGCCGGCCGCGAAGCCGCCATTCGTGCGCTGCAGAACGCCGGCCTGGAGGTCACCATGATCAAAGACGTGACCCCTGTGCCCCACAATGGATGCCGTCCTCCGAAAAGAAGACGTGTATAACCGGAATGCGCAAAGGAGGAAATACGACGAATGGCTAGAAATATGCAGCCGATCCTGAAGCGGTGCAAGACCCTGGGGATCAGCCCCACCGTGATGGGGATCAATAAAAGCTCGATCCGCAACCCGAAGCAGGGCCGCCGCAAGCAGAGTGAATACGCCACTCAGCTCAACGAGAAGCAGAAGGCAAAGTTCATCTACGGCGTCCAGGAGCGGCAGTTCCGTCATTATTATGAACTGGCGACAAAGGCAGAAGGCGTGACCGGTGAAAACCTGCTGCGCATCCTGGAGCGCCGCCTGGACAATGTGGTCTACCGCCTGGGCTTCGCCACCACCCGCCGCGAGGCGCGCCAGATGGTGACCCATGGTCACATCGCCGTCAACGGCAAGCGCGTGGATATCTGCTCCGCGCAGGTCAAGGTGGGTGACGTCATCTCCATCATGGAGAAGAGCCGCTCTTCTGAGCATGTCAAGAGCATTCTTGAGAAGAATGCGAACCTCGCCGTGCCGAAGTGGCTGGAACTCAACCGCGACTCCTTCGAGGGCAAGGTCATCGCCCTGCCCGAACGTTCGGACATTGACTTCGACATCAATGAAACGCTTATCGTTGAGTTGTACTCCAAATAATGCCCATCCAAAGGCACGACACATCATGGCAGAAATATTTTCCGCTGTATGTCTAAGGAGGTTGCTTAATGATCGAGAAAGTTGAAAAGCCCAAAATTGAAATCGCAGACGTATCGAGCGACGGCAATTACGGCAAGTTTGTCGTCTCTCCGCTCGAGCGCGGCTTTGGCACTACCCTGGGCAACAGCCTGCGGCGCGTGCTGCTCTCTTCCCTGGAGGGCGTGGCCCCCAATGCCATCAAGATCGACGGCGTTGTGCATGAGTTTTCCACGATTCCTGGCGTCAAGGAGGATGTGACGGAAATCGTCCTGAACATCAAAAACCTGATTGCCAAGCTCCACTGCGACGGCCCCAAGACGGTCGAGATCAGTGCGGAAGGCCCCTGCGAAGTCACGGCCGACTCCATCAAGTGCGACAGCGAGGTTGAGATTCTCAACCCGGAACTGCACATTGCCACGCTGGGCGAGAACGCCAAGCTGTATATGGAGATCACCCTGGACAAAGGCCGCGGCTATGTCCCCGCTGAACGCAATAAGCAGAACATGCCCGCAAATGTCATTGGCGATATCCCGGTGGATTCCATTTATACGCCGGTTTACCGCGTGAACTTCAGCGTGGAAAACGCCCGCGTCGCGCAGCGTATTGATTACGATAAGCTGACTCTTGAGGTTTGGACCAACGGCGTCATCTCCGCGCAGGAGGCGGTCTCGCTGGCTGCCAAATTCCTCACCGAGCACCTGAATCTCTTTGTGGATTTGTCCGACAAGGGCAGCAACACGGAGATCATGGTGGAGAAGGACGACCGCGATAAGGAAAAGGTCCTCGAAATGACCATCGAGGAACTCGATCTGTCTGTCCGTTCTTTCAACTGCCTCAAGCGCGCGGGCATCAACACGGTCGGTGACCTTGTTAGTAAGTCGGAAGAGGACATGATGAAGGTGCGCAACCTTGGACGGAAATCCCTGGAAGAGGTCATCTGGAAGATGGAATCACTGGGATACAGTTTGCGCAAAGATGATGAATAAATCCCCCGTCCCGCCCTTTGCGGCCGGGTTTGAAACAAAGGAGTGACATTCGATGCCAGGAACCAGAAAGCTCGGCAGAGCGACTGACAGCCGCATGGCGATGCTGCGCGCAATGGTAACGTTCCTCTTGGAGAATGGCAAAATCGAGACGACCGTCGCTCGCGCCAAGGAGGTCCGCTCCATGGCCGAAAAGATGATCACGATCGCCAAAGAGGATACCCTGCACAACCGCCGCCTTGTGCTGGCCTTCATCACCAAAGAGGCCGTCACGCACAAGCTCTTTACGGAGATTGCCCCGCAGTATAAGGACCGCAACGGCGGCTATACCCGCATCACGAAAATCGGGCCCCGCCGCGGCGATGCCGCTGAGATGGCGATCATTGAGTTGATCCCTGTCGAGCAGCCCGCAGCTGCGACTGCGCCGGCGGCTTCCGCTGCCCCGAAGGCTGATGAGCCGAAAGCCAGTGAAAAGCCTGCGGACGAAGCAGAAAAAACCGAAAAAACAGAATCCGAAAAGGAATAATTTTCCTGTAAATACCAGGCAGGCCGTGTGGATTTGCACACGGCCTGCTTTTTTATGGATGAGCACAGTAATGCTACCACAGCCAGAATGGCGGCACCTCTATTTATGCCTTATGCGCATGTTCATATGCCTGCCTGATTTCCTTCGGCATATCCGCTGGCTTTATATGCTTGAGCCGGTCCTCGTTTCCGTCCTTAATGGCCTCGTCATAATACCAGCATTTGAATTTCAGCATATCCAGCACCCGGTTCATTCTCTCAATTTCCATTTCCACGGCTGCTTTCTGTTTCCGAAACAGTTCCCGCCGCTGGGGATACGTTTCACTTCCCTGCGCACACCATTTCATAAATTGCTTGATGTCCTTGATTTCCATGCCGGATTTTTTCAGACATTCGATGACCCGTATGGCCTCAATCTCATTTTCGCCAAACTTACGAATGCCAGAAGATCGCTGGATGTCGGGGAATAGTCCTTCCTTATCATAATATCGCAGCGTGGAAATGGGCAATCCGGACATTTTGGATACTTGACCGATTGTATACATGTTTGCCCTCCAATGTTTTTAAAAAGTTTTGAATTCAGTATTGACCTAAAGTTAGATTTAGGTTCTATAATGATCTTATCAGAGAAAGGACACTCTGTCAAATGACTTTTTGAAGGGTCGAAAGGGCCCCAATATGCTGTTATTCGTATCAATGAAAGCCTATGATAGAAAGGCGAATCGATCAAATAAAGGAGGATTCTGAAAATGGAAGAAAAATTGAATCTGGTTCAAGAATGGGACAAGACATTTCCAAAAAGTGAAAAGGTCAA
Organism: uncultured Oscillospiraceae bacterium; assembly: GCA_900554535.1. GTDB lineage: Bacteria > Bacillota > Clostridia > Oscillospirales > Acutalibacteraceae > Caproicibacterium. The sequence goes on from USIA01000113.1 coordinate 3,357, forward strand.
TCACCGCAAAGTTACGTTTCATAACCGCTACGGGATAACCCTGGCTGCTGATTTGTATGCACCTAAAAACGCAGAAGGCAAGCTTGCGGCCATTGCGGTTTGCGGGCCATTTGGCGCGGTCAAAGAGCAGGCTTCCGGCCTGTATGCACAGACGATGGCGGAAAGAGGGTTCCTGACAATCGCTTTTGACCCTTCCTATACAGGAGAGAGCGGTGGAAGTCCCAGATATGTGGCCTCCCCGGACATCAACACAGAGGATTTCCAGGCGGCCGTGGATTTTCTGTCTGTACAGGACAATGTTGACCCGGACAAGATCGGAATCATCGGCATCTGCGGTTGGGGCGGAATGGCCCTGAACGCGGCGGCGATCGACACAAGAATTAAGGCAACGGTTTCGTCGACCATGTACGACATGACCCGTGTCAATGCAAACGGCTATTTTGATGCGGAAGACAGCGAGGAAGCCCGCCATGCCAAGAAAGTTTCGCTCAACGCCCAGCGTATCGAAGATTACAAAAATGGAAGCTACGCCCTGGCCGGCGGTGTGGTAGACCCGGTGCCAGAAGATGCCCCCTTCTTCGTAAAAGACTACTACGACTACTACAAGACTGCGCGCGGGTATCATCCGCGTTCGTTAAACTCCAACGGCGGCTGGAACGTAACCGGCTGCATGTCCTTCATGAATCAGCCGATTCTGAAGTATTCCAACGAGATCCGCAGCGCGGTGCTCATCATCCACGGGGAAAAGGCCCACTCCTGCTATTTCAGCCGGGATGCTTTTGTCAATATGATGAACGGAAATCCCTGCCCCGACAACAAGGAGTTGTTGATTATTCCCGATGCGGTGCACACCGACCTTTATGATCAAGTGGATATCATCCCCTTTGACAAAGTCACGGCGTTTTTCAGAAAATACCTGGGGTAATCTGGTCCAAAGGAACCCTGTCATGAGAAATCAATAGCTGCCGTATAAAGAAAAGAAAATACGCCTTGATTCGGCTTTTTGCTGGCCGTTTCAAGGCGTATTTTTGTGTATCGTTAAAACTCAGAATTCTTTATGGGCTGTTTCTTCTGCTCTTGCCGACGGACAGGCGCAGATTTTGCTGTAGCTTGGATCAGGGTTTGTGGAGCTTTGGAATCAGCCAGATCGCAATAGACCAGAACAGCTCATAAAGCGTCAGGCCCAGCGTACTGACCTGCGTAATGCCGCCGCTCTGGCAGGAGAGAAAGGCCACCAGTGCAAAGCCCAGAATCGCGCTCACAGTCTGCATGACGACTGCAATCGTGATATTGCCGCGGATACGTACACAGGCGGTCACCAGGCGCATCAGCGCGGTCGGCCGGCCGCGTGTCGCAATCAGCGTGTTGGCCGCTTCCGAGGGCTTCCGCGTCCGGGATACATACACCTGTCCCAGCCGCTCTGGCAGGACGCGCACGGTATGTACATCCAAATGGAATACAGCAGACAGAAATGGCGCGGTCACATTCGGGTCATTGGAGCGCACAATCAGGGAAATGCCGTTGTCCTCCATGCGCAGCAGCTCGGTTGCGCGATGGCGGTCCGGCTGGTATGTCATGATGAACATTGCGATCAATTTGCCGCCGACTGCCAGATACGTAAACTGCTTGCCACCCTGTAAATACTTTTGCTCCAGCGACTCATCGGGCGGCGTGACGCTGTGCGCAATGAGCAGGCGGCGGTTGCCCATCAGAATCCGGCGGCCGCCCACCCAGCCGGACAGGCCCATGCCGTCTTCATACTGCACGTTTTCAACCTTTGGCATATCCTGACGGCTGCGCAGAATCTGGCTGAACATGGATTCCAGCGGGCCACCCGCCTGGTGCATCAATGCGGCCGCATCCACCAATGCGCTGTCAATCTGTTGACCGCTAAAGGTTTTGATGCCGTTGAGCGTCACGGTTCCCTTTGGGAACAAATCGGCGGCGTCCACCATAATGGCGTTGGCATCCGAATAATACTGTACAGCAGGGAAGCCGACCACCATGCCGCCGCACTGGGTTGCCACACGGCTGACGCGCGCAAGCGGCAGATTCACAGAAAGCATGTTCATCAGCGGCGTACTCACGCAAGTCGCCGCGGCAAAGGCGGCCAGGGCGTTCATGACATCTTTGGTCAGCAGCAGATTCACGATGAACAAAACCAGGCTGGCGCAGAATAAGACCGGCGCCAAAAACTGGCTGCTGCGGTCGCTGGGATCGTCACTGTAGGACAGGCGCAGAAAATGCTTCAAAAAGCCTGTTTCCCGCTGGTAGACAATCGCGGGGCGGTTGAGCGTGCAGCCTTCGGCCAGTTGCAGCGCGATGTTGTGGTCATCAAATTTTTCAGCGCTGTAGATCTTTTCGGGGGAGGCAACAAAGTGGAAGTTCCGATTAATCCGCCGCACCATCAGGAACTTGCCGCAAGTATTCAAAAACAGAGCGGCCGTCACGATCAGCGCATAAAGATGCATCGTCCCATGTTGATAGGCACTTTGATTGAATAGTGCGGTTACTTCCTGCACAATGCCCACCACGCTGGCCACGGCCACAGCGCTGTCCGCGTTTGCGCGGAAGCGGAACAGGGCTCTCAGGCCGTTGAGAACGGTCGCGTGACAGAACACGACCGGCACACCCAAAAATACCAGGCTGCAAATCAGGTACGCGGTAATGTTGATCGGCGGCAGGCCCCCGATGCCATATTCGCCCAGTACACCGAAGATCACCTGCAAAACCGTGGCAATGCCGGTAACAGAAAGCCGCAGCATCAACTCCCGCAGCTTGCCTCCTAAGTCGTTAAAGACCGCAGGCGCATCGTCCGGGCTGTTGTAGTCCTCCAATTCGGTGTCGTCCTCCACATTGGGCGGCAATTCCTCTTCCGCCTGCGGCGCAGCGTGATCGTCACGCTCGTCCGGAGGGAGTAGCTCCTCGTAGCTGTGCTGGAAAAGCCTGCGGCGTTTGGGCTGCGGCGTCTCCTCC
>USIA01000114.1 GCA_900554535.1 uncultured Oscillospiraceae bacterium
GGCCCGCGTAGCAGGCGTCATGGCGGCCAAGAAAACTTCCGAACTGATCCCCATGTGCCACTTGCTGCCACTCGATTCGGTGACCGTACACCTGGAAGCAAACGCACAGGCCCATGCAATCGACATCCGTGCCACTACTGCCTGTACCGGTAAAACCGGCGTGGAAATGGAGGCGCTCACAGCCGTTTCTGTCGCCGCACTAACCCTTTATGACATGTGTAAGTCCGTCGACCGGGCCATGTGTATCGGGCCGATCTACCTGGTGGAAAAGGAGGGCGGCAAAAGTGGCCATTTCGTGCGCGCTGCACAAATGGATCCGCTGCATGCCATGGACACTGGGAAAACCCTCGCCTGAACCGGCGTTGTGGGAAATTTAAATATCGATTGACTAATCAGTCAGCTTTGCTATAATAAAAATGCGGAGGCCGCAGGGCGGGCCGCCTTCTTCCATTCTCCCAACATTGAATCGTATTTTGACGATGGCGTCTCTGGGGAACCGGTATCCGGCAGGTTTCCCCGGTGGCGCCTTTTTCATATTTGCGCACAGGAGGATGAAATTGTGCTGTTTTCCGCGGCGCGGAGAACAGAAAGGGGTAAAATGATGAAATTGCGGATTCAGAATGCTTCGATTGTGGATGGGACCGGCGCGCCGGCATTTTCCGGCGACGTGGTTGTGGAAGGGGGGCGTCTAGCATCGGTCGGCGGATATGCACAAGGAGACTTTGACCGCGTGATTGACGCGCAGGGTTTGACGGTCTGCCCGGGCTTCATCGATACGCATAGCCACAGCGACTTGGCCATATTGGACGATCCACGCGTGCTGCCGAAAATCATGCAGGGCATCACGACCGAAATTTTTGGGCAGGACGGCATCTCCATGGCGCCGTTGCCGGAAGCCTATATCGACGACTGGCGGGAAAATATTGCCGGCTTGGACGGAACAAGCAATACGATTAACTGGCGCTATTACACGACGGCCGGCTACTTTGAGGAATTGGCAAAACGCGGCACCGGCACCAATGCCGCGTATCTCGCGCCGCACGGAAACATCCGCATGGAGGCGATGGGGCTGGAGGACCGCCCTGCCGCACCACAGGAAATGGAAAAAATGAAGGCTATCCTGCGCCGCGAGCTCGAAGCGGGCGCGATTGGCCTTTCCACAGGCCTGATCTATACGCCCTGCGCCTATGCCGGGACGGAGGAGTTGATCGAGCTCTGTAAGGTGGTCGCGGAATACGGCGGTTCCCTTGTGGTGCATCAGCGCAGCGAAAGCGGGCATATCCTGGATTCCATGCGGGAGATTATTCGGGTTGGCCGTGAATCTGGTGTACACATTCACTTTTCCCATTTTAAGATTTGCGGCAAGGAAAACTGGAAGTATATGGAGCTTGCGCTGCACCTGCTCGATGAAGCGGAGGCAGAGGGCATTCAGGTTTCGCTGGACCAGTATCCCTATACGGCGGGCAGCACGATGCTCGGCGTGATTTTGCCGCCATGGGCGCACGACGGCGGCACAGAAAAACTGCTGGAGCGCCTGACGGATAAAAACTGCCGCGAACGGCTAAAGGCGGATATGCTCGCAAACGGCTGCGACTGGGACAATTTTGTGGAGTTCGCAGGGTTAAAGGGCATCTATATCACCGACGTGGCGGACGAACAGCACCGGACAGCGGTGGGCAGAAACCTGGTGCAGCTCGGTGAACTGTATGGCGAGGACCCGCTGGACGCCACATTTGACCTGTTGGAGGAAGAGCACAACGCTGTAGGCATGATCGATTATTACGGGTGCGAAGAAAATGTCATTTCCGTTTTGCAGCGGCCGGAGCAGAATGTCTGTACGGATGGGCTGCTGGGGGGACGTCCGCACCCGCGCGTGTATGGCGCTTTTCCCCGCATTCTGGCGCGCTATGTCCGGGAAAAGAAATGCCTGACCCTGGAAGAAGCGGTGCACAAGATGACCGGCAAGCCCGCGCAGACATTTGGCTTTACGGACCGCGGCACCCTTCAACCGGGCAAAGCCGCGGATTTGGTGCTTTTTGATCCGGCAACCATCCGCGATACAGCGACATTCGCCAACCCGATCCAGTTCCCGGAAGGCATCCGCATGGTGCTTGTCAATGGCCAAATCGTTGTGGATCAAAACCAGCACACAGGCGCCATTGCCGGTCAATTGTTAAAAGCAAAGAGGTGATAGGACGATGTTTTCGTTTGGATTGCTGCACGGACTCATTTATCTAAATGGGACGTTTGTGCCGGGAAATCTCTATGTGCAGGATGGAAAGATTGCGGCTGTCAGCAGTGCGGAATTGCCCTGCGAACACACACAGGATGCAGGCGGCCGTATGGTGCTGCCGGGGCTCATAGACCCGCATGTGCATTTTTCATTGACGGTGGGGGCGCATACTTCCTCAGATGATTTTTACACCGGTTCGGTACAGGCCGCACTGGGCGGTGTGACCACCTACATTGATTTTATCGATCCTGTGCGCAGTGCCGATGAGTTGCACGAAGCATACCGCGTGCGGCGCGCTTTGGCCGAGCGCAGCGCGCTGGATTATGGCCTGCATTGCGCGGTCCGCGGCCTGGAGGACGCTGCCCGGCCATTCCTGGAGGAGACCGCTGCGCTGGGGATGCCGACGGTCAAACTGTTTACCACCTATGCTTCAAGCGGCCGGCGCACCTATGACCGCGATATTGCGGCCTTGTTGCGGGAATCCAAGCGCTGCGGCGCGCGCATCGTGGCACATGCGGAAAACGACGACCTGTTGTATGACGGCCCGGATATCCCGGTTGCGCACCACGAACAGGCGCGTCCGGCTCTGTGCGAGCGGACGGCCGTGCTCAATCTCTGCGAGCTGGCCAAGGCGTGCGACGGGGAGCTGTATATTGTACATGCATCGGCGGGGAGCACGGTCCGGCGCGTGCGAGAGCAATATGCTGAACTATTGCACGGAGATGTGGTTTTAGAGAGCTGTCCGCAGTATTTTTGCTTCAATGCGGATGCCTATGCGGGGCCGGATGGCTACCGATACACCATGACGCCGCCGTTGCGCGCGCCGGAGGAAGAGCAACTGCTGCGCGCAGAGATCGACGCCATCGACGTGATGGGCACGGATCACTGCCCGTTTCCCGATGAATGGAAGCGGCATCCATTCACACAGGAAATCCCCATGGGCGTGGGCGGCATCCGCTATGGCTTTACAGCCATGTACACCCTTTATGGAGAAAAAATACTGCCAAAATACACCGAGCATCCTGCCCGGATCGAAGGACTTTATCCCCGCAAGGGGACGCTCCTGCCAGGCGCGGATGCGGACTTTGTGCTCTTTGATCCGGACGCAGCCTGGACGGTGTCGGATCCGGAGAGCCTTTATGACGGTATGCAGATGCGTGGCAAGGTCTGCGATGTTTATCAGCGCGGTGTGCCCGTGGTGCGGGATGGCGCTTTCGTCGGGCGTCAGGGCGACGGTCGGTATCTGGAAAGGAGGCTTTCGTTTACATGAAGGCGTTGACACACGCAAATGTGTTTGACTTCGATACCTATCAGCCGGATCGGTACGTCCTGTTTGATGACCAGATCCAGCAGGTCGGGCCGATGGCCGCTTTTCCTGGCGCGGAAGAGGAGACGAACTGCACCGGCGGCCTGGTGATTCCGGGCCTGGTGGTCGGACACGCGCATATCTATTCCACGCTTTCGCGCGGATGGAACGCGCCCTTTGCGCCGCAGTCCTTCCGCCAGCTTTTGGAGCAGATGTGGTGGAAACTCGACGCGGCTCTGGACAACCGCGCGACTTATGCCAGCGGCCTTTACAGTGCGCTATCTTATGCAAAGCATGGCGTCACGACTGTGATCGACCACCACGCCAGTGGCGCAGAGATCGGCGGCTCATTGGAGGCGCTGCGGCGCGCCGTTGTGGAGGAGGGCGGATTGCGAGGGGTGTTCTGCTTTGAGACGAGCGAGCGCTTTCCGCTGGAAGATTGCATTGAAGAGAACGTCCACTTCGCGCAGGCGCACCGCGGCGAAACGGATTGCGCAGGCATGTTCGGCATGCACGCGCTGATGACGCTTTCCGATCGTGCGCTTGACGCCATCGCCGAAAAAAGCGGCGATCTGCCGGTCCATATCCATGTGGCGGAAAGCGAGGAGGACGAGGCGCAGAGTCTGTGCGATACCGGCAAACGGATCATCGATCGCTTGGCTGCGTTCGGCCTTTTGCGGCCGCATTCCATTTTGTCGCACGGCGTCCACCTGTGCCCGGAGGAGGTGGCACAATTGGCGGGCAAGCCGTTATTTCTGGCTTTGAACCCGACGTCCAATCTGAATAACGGCGTTGGCCTGCCGGATCTGCACGCCTTTCAAAAAGCAGGGCTGCGCTGCATCCTTGGCAACGATGGCATGGGCTATGGCCTGGAGCATGACATGCAAAACCTGGTGTTTGGCATGCACGGGCGGTACCAGGACCCGCTGGCCGCTACGACCGAGACCCTGCGCGGGATTCTGCGCAATACCTACGCCTGTGCAGAAGCGCAGATGGGGTGTCGCCTGGGCCGGGTGGCGCCGGGATATGCGGCGGATTTGGTGTTTTTGCCCTATACGCCGCCTACGCCTCTGCGTCCGGACAATGTCTGGGGCCATTTCTTTTTCGGTTTGCTCGATCAGTTCCAGCCATATCATGTGTGGTGTAAGGGCCAGCCGGTTCTGCGGGAAGGCAGGCCTGTCCGACTGGAGGAGACTGCTGTCTGTGCCCTGGCCAGAGAAGCCGCACAGCGGGTTTGGAAAAAAACGATGGAGATTTAAAGGAGGGCTGCTTAATGGATTTACATACAACGGTGGCGGGGATTCGGCTGGAAAACCCGCTGATGCCTGCGTCCGGTCCGTTGACAGGAGATGCAGAAAAAATGCTGGCGCTTAGTGCGCAGGGCGTCGGCGCCATGGTGAGCAAGACGATTTCCACCACAGCGGCCAAGGTTCCGCGCCCGTGCATTTATGGTGGGAAGGATGTGCTGTTTAATGCGGAGCTGTGGTCGGAATATGGACCACAGGTGTGGATCGACGAATTCCTTCCTGCCTACCGTTCCGGCGACCCAGACCGCCCACTCGTCATCAGTGTGGGCTATAGCCCGGAGGACATCGCCTGCCTTGTGCCAAAACTGGAGCCGTTTGCGGATGCCTTTGAGGTTTCTACGCATTATGTGGGCAAAGACCTGGAAAGGATCGCAAAGACAGTCCGTATGATCCGGTCTCTGACGGAGAAACCTTTCTTTTTTAAGCTCAGCCCGCATATGCCGGATGCGGTCGCCTTTGCGCAGATGGTGCTGGAAAATGGCGGCAGTGGAATTGTCGCCATCAACTCGCTGGGGCCAGGGATGCGCATCGACCTTTCCAGGCGCAGCGTGCAGTTTGGCAACAGTTCGGCTGAGGTCTGGGCCTCCGGGCCGGTCATCAAGCCCATGGCGTTGGCCTTGATACACCGCATTCGCAAGGCGCTGCCGCACTGCGCCATTTTGGGCGTCGGCGGCATTACGAGTGCAGAAGATGTGCTGGAATTCCTGCTGGCGGGGGCGGATGGCGTGCAGATGCTTTCTGGCGCCATGCTCAAAGGCCGCGACCTTTATGGCAAAATTCTCCGCGATCTGCCGAAAACGCTCGCGCGGTATGGCTTCTCCAGCATCGAAGAGGTGGTGCGCACGCCGCTTGCAGATTTCCAGCCGCAGTTTGAGAAGCATCCGCCGCGGGTGGATGCGGACAAGTGTAAGCAATGCGGCATGTGCGCCGCACGCTGTCCCTATCTGGCCATTCACATGGACGGGGCAGCCAGGGTCGATCCGGAAAAATGCTTTGGATGTGGATTGTGCCAGTCGATTTGCCCAACAGGGGCAATCTGCGGCGTCTTTCCACCCACGAAAGCGGGATGCATATGACAGTCAAGGGAACCATTACGGTCAATGGACGCGCGATCCCTTATAAAACCGATGCACAGCTTTCGCTGATGCGGTTTTTGCGAGAATATCTGGGCCTGATGGGTGTCAAAAACGGGTGCGAGCAGGGGCATTGTGGTGCCTGCACGGTCATTGTCAATGGCCGCGCGCAGCGTTCTTGCCTGCTGCGTATGGGCAAGCTCGACGGCGCACAGGTTGTGACGGTGGAAGGCCTTTCGCAAAATGGCTGCCTCGACGTGGTGCAGCAGGCTTTTGTCGAGGAGGGCGCCATCCAATGCGGCTTCTGCACGCCAGGCATGATTCTCCCCCTAAAAATAATCGTCC
>USIA01000115.1 GCA_900554535.1 uncultured Oscillospiraceae bacterium
GGCTCGTCCGCATAACGCGAGCGGGATTGTTTTTTTGTATGTTTGGGGTCCGTCATAGAATGCCTCCGTTCCCGCAGAATGTCGTTTGCGCGGTGATAAATCTATTGTACGGCGCCCGCGGAAAAAGTCAAGTTATGTAGACTGACTGTAAGAAAATTGTAAGGATTCCATAGTGACTGCCTTGAGGAACGGGCTGTACCATGGTATAATGCGATTGAATCCACACGCGGTGAGAAGGAAAACGATGCGGGATCTTCTCACGACGCAAAAACGATGAACCGGGTAGTGTCCCTTTGCGATCGTGCTGATTTTAGATTGGGCAGCCGGTTTCACTATTTTGTCATAAAATGCGCAATGCTGCATGCTTTTATGGGGCCAGCTGGACAATTGACAGAAAAGGATGCGGCGAATGCAATTGAGAAGGAGGGAAGGGGACAAGCGATGAAACAGAAGCAACGAAAGCGTTCTAAGCATTCTATATGGATGCGTGCGGCAGCGTGCGCCATGGCTGCAGCGATGTTTGCTGGTTGTGGGCAGGTTGCCCAGTCGGAAAGCGCCGCGCCTTCCGCTCCTGCACAGTCCGCAGTCACGTCATCTGCCCAGCCGGACTCTTCCACGACAGCGAGCGCAGAAAATACAGACGAGGCGGCGCTGGTGTTTGAAACCCCGGTCGCCTCCATGCCCAGTCAGCTGCAAATTGACGTCCCCTATCTTTCGCAGGAAGACCTGCTGCCGACCGGATGTGAAATCGTCAGCGCTATGATGCTCATGCAGTTCTGGGGTGTCAACCGCTCCGTGGAGGAGGTGCTTCAGGCAGTCCCTATTGGAGAGTTGACCGAAGAGGACGGCGTCCTTGTTGGCCCGGACCCGAACCAGATGTTTGTCGGCGATCCACGCACGCAGGGCGGCTACGGTTGCTTTCCGCCAGTTGTGCAGCAGTTTATGCAGGAGCTGATGGGGGAATCCTATGCCGTGCTGGATGTGACCGGCACTTCTCTGGACGAATTGTGCAGCACGTATCTGGCGCGCCAGCAGCCGGTGCTGGTGTGGGCCAGCATCAATATGGTGGCGATTGAGGATGGCGCCGAATGGCGTCTGCGCGGCACGCAGGAAACCTTCACGTGGCCTGCCAACGAGCACTGCATGGTGCTGACAGGTTATCATGCGGACAGTTATTTTCTCAATGATCCCTACAAAGGAAACGGCAAAATCGAGATCGATCGAGACACTTTGGAGGCCCGCTATCAGGACATGCAGCAGCGCGCGGTTGTGGTGGTTCCGTTAGCGGCCGCAGACGAACGCTAGGCGTTTTTCGCTCTATGGAATCAAACACAGGGAAGGCAGGCGAAGCTTCCATGAAGCAGCGCAAGCGAAATAAGCAGGGACCAAACTGTCCGCGGCAGGGGCAAGACTCGGCGGAAAAACCCTTCTCCAAGGGCGTGGTGGTTTTTATCATCATCATACTGGCGTGGCTGGTATTTGCCATCCTGGTGGCCATGCATGTGTTGCCAATTTTCTGAAAAGCAGCACAGAATAAGGCCCCGGGCATAAGAAACCGGGACCTTATTTTCAGGTAGTTCAGTTGTCGCCGCGGGTCAGGTTGTCCGCATAGTCCCGCATGCTCTCAAAGGAGTTGACGCGGAATGCGCGCGTGCTCATCTGTTGGCGGACGGTCGGGGGCAGTTCCTCGAAAAACGCCTTGGCCTGTGGGTCTTCACGCATCAGCGTAAACATGTCGCGGTACGTTTTGGAATTCTGCTGCATCTTCATCACCTCGCGGAATAGTGTGCCCGCACTGTGGTGATTTTAATCACGCTTTCCAAAACAGAAAAAGCAGGCACTCCATTTGCAAACTGGGCGCCTGCTCAAAAAATTTTTTATTTTTTGATTTTGCTGTTACTGCCCGTCGTCGGCGTTTTGGTGGCGGTTGGCGTCGTCTTGGGCGCTTCGCTCTTTACCACGGCCTTTTCCGGAGCAGTCTTGGTGGTGGTCAGCGTCGTCTTGGGCGGCTCATGCTTTACCACTGCCTTTTCCGGCTCTTTCTGCAAAGCGGCAGCAGCTTTCGGCGCTTCCGGCTTTGCCGTGGACGTCGTTTTAGGCGCCGCTGCCTTGGCAGCAGCTGGAGCCGCTTTTTTCGCAGGAGCGGATGCTTTATGACTTACAGCTGCCTTGGGCGCTGCTTTCGCGGCTGACTTGCGGGGTGCCTTTTTGTGGGTTGTTTTCGGCGCAGAATCAGCGACTTCTGTGATCTGCCAGATCTGATTGTCACCTTCAACGCTCTCCCAGATCTGCAAATGAGCGCCCTCTTCTTTGGAGATGTCGACGATATCCATGCATTTTCCGCTGGCCTTGGAGACGATTTTATAGCCGTCCGCCACGGGCTCCAACGTCCACTGCTGCGTCTCCGTATCTGCGGGCTCCCACTGGTGCAGCCAAGCGCCGTTTTCCACGCCGCCTTCGATGACGTCGACCGCCTTGCCCGTTATTTGGTTCACGAGACGGCATGTCCCGTTAGCAGCCGGAAGCAGCTTCCACATTTGAATGCTTGTATCTTCCGGAGCCTCCATAATCAGCAGAGCGCCGTTTGCTCCCTCTGCATCCTCAATGCTCAGAGCCAGGCCGCTTTGCTTAGAGAGAATTTTATAAGACTTTGTTTCAGAGATCAACTTTTCCGTTGCGCTTTTCTTTACTGCCATAATGAAATGCTCCTTCTATGACTGCTCTCATCTTATAACCACGTACGCCTACCGAAATTCCAAACGATACAATGAACCACCGTATTTTGGTATAAATTCATTATACGCATGTATACCGGCAAAGTCAATGGAAGGAGCCGAAGTCCGGCTTTTTGACGTTTCAAGGTGCGGTTTTGAGCGGCCACTTTGTTGCAATTCCATGCAAGATCCGGTATGATGAAGCGAAAGATGCACGATTTCGGAGGGATCAAAAGATGAAGGACAGAGGCTTTGGGCAGGTTGTGATTACGAAGAAGGGGGAGGCGTCCGTTGTGGGCGGCCACCCATGGATTTATGATACAGAAGTGACGCCGCAGGGAACGCTGGAGGATGGCGCGATTGTGGAAGTGCTCTCGCAAAAGGGGCGGTGGCTGGGGGCGGGATTTTATAACAGCCACAGCAAGATCCGCGTGCGTCTGCTTTCCCGCAACGCGAACGACACCTTTGACGCCGCTTTTTTCCGGCGGCGTCTGCAATATGCCTGGGCATACCGCAAGGCTGTGCTGGCCCCGCAGGAGCTTTCCTGCTGCCGGGTTGTTTTCGGCGAGGCGGATCAACTGCCAGGACTGACGGTGGACCGCTTTTCCAATATTCTGGTGACGCAGACGCTCAGTCTCGGCATGGAGCAGCGCAAGGGTGTTTTGTTCCAGGCGCTTTATGACGTTCTGACTGCGGATGGCCAGACGATCGACGGTATTTATGAGCGCAACGATGTGGCGATCCGCGAACGCGAAGGCATGGCGGAGGGGACGGGCTTTTTCCCACTGACGGGTGTTCCGGAACCGGCGGTCACGGAAACGGAAATCCTGGAAAATGGACTGCGGTACCGGGTCGATTTCGCGAAAGGACAAAAAACCGGCTTTTTCCTGGATCAGAAATATAACCGGCAGGCAGTCGCCCGTCTGGCGCGCGGCCGCCGCGTGCTCGATTGTTTCACCCATACAGGGTCTTTTGCCATGAATGCAGCCAAGGGCGGCGCCCTGCATGTGCACGCGGTGGACGTCAGCGCTGACGCCGTAGCGCTCGCCGAGCAGAATATTCGTTTAAATGGCCTACAGGATGTTGTGGATTGCGAAACCGCCAATGTCTTTGACCTGCTGCCCGCGCTGCCGCCGCATCAGTATGACTTTATCATCCTGGACCCGCCGGCCTTTACTAAAAGCCGGCGCACGGTCCAACATGCAGCGCGTGGATATAAAGAGATCAACCTGCGCGCGATGAAACTGTTGCCGCGCGGCGGATATTTGGCAACCTGCTCGTGCTCGCATTTTATGACAGAGCCGCTGTTTGTCAAAATGCTGCGGGCCGCCGCAGCGGACGCCCAGGTTTCCCTGCGTCAGATCGAAGCTCGGCAGCAGGCGCCGGATCACCCGATCCTTTGGAACGTGCCGGAGACCAGTTACCTGAAATTTTACTTATTCCAGGTCGTTTGAGTCCGTCTGATTCATATCTATAGAATTCTATAGAATTTATAGCAGCAAAGGAAACTATAGAAATGGAGGCGTTATCATGCAGGTTGAGCAGCTTGGGGAACAGTTTTTAACGTGGCTTTTGGGGATGCTGCCAAAGCTACTGGCAGCGGCGGCTATTGTGGTGGCCGGCTGGCTTTTGAGCCGCCTTGCGCGAAAGCTTTGCGAAAAGGCGATGGAAAAATCCAACCACGAGGTAGGGGCTATTTCCTTCTTGGGGTCGGCGGCCTCGGTGATCGTCAAGATCGTCGCCGTCATCATGGCGCTTTCTGCCCTGGGCGTGAACACGGCCGTTCTGGTGGGCGGGCTTTCTGCCATCAGCCTGGGCATCAGCCTTGCACTTAAGGACAACATGGCAAACGTGGCAAGCGGCCTGCAGATGCTGGTGACGAAGCCGTTTCACGTGGGGGACTACATTGCGACGGAGGATGGTGTGGAAGGCACGGTCGAGCGAATTGAGTTGATGTTTACAACTCTGCGGACTTTCGACAATAAACAAGTTGTCATCCCCAACGCACGGCTGGCCAATGCCATTTTGACCGATTACACAGCGATGGATAAGCGCTGCCTAAGCTTGACTTTTTCCGTTTCCTATGACGATGATTTGGCGTATGCCAAGGAAGTGCTCCACCAGACCGCGGCCGCAGATAAGCGCGTGCTGGCCGACCCGGCCCCGCTGGTGGCGGTGAACCGGCATGGCGACAGCGGCGTGGAATTGATTGCGCGCCTGTGGTGCAAGACAAACGATTACTGGCCGCTCTACTACGCCTTGCAGGAGAACGTGAAATTGGCCTTTGATACGCACGGCATTCACATTCCATGCGCCCAGGTAGAGGTCCATATGGACCACATGCCGGCGCAGAAGGAGGGATAAGCAATGGCGTTTATACTGGAGACCCCGCGCCTTGTCCTGCGGGAAATGGGGCAGGCGGATCTTCCGGCGCTGCGTAAGATTTTGCAGGACCCGCAGGTCATGTATGCGTACGAGCACGCTTTCTCTGAAGCGGAGGTGCAGGACTGGTTTCAAGCCCAGCTCAGGCGCTACCGGGAAGATGGCGTTGGACTTTGGGCGGTGTGCCGGAGGGAGAATACCGGCGAGATGATCGGCCAGTGCGGCCTGACTTGGCAGAACGCGGGGGGCCACCGCATGCGCGAAATTGGCTATCTGTTCCAGAAGCAATATTGGCACAAGGGCTATGCCACGGAGGCGGCCGTTGCCTGCAAGCGGTATGCCTTTGATGTGTTGGGGGATGAGGAGGTTTGCTCCATTATCCGAGACACGAACGCGCCCTCCCAGGCCGTTGCCCGACGCAATGGCATGCTGCCTGCTGCGCGCTTTGTCAAGCACTATTACGGTATCGATATGCCGCATATCGTTTTTGTGGTGCACCGGAAAACGGGTGCATGACCGGTAAAGCGGGAGCAATCCCCGTTATTTCATGGCCCGCAAAAATCTGTTCAAAAAGACGCGAAGACGCGCCGCAGAGGCTGCAAAGGCCTGGCTGGGCGCGTTTTTTCATCTCAAATTTTCTGGCTTGCGTGCGGAAATTGTGTCTATTCTCCGTAAATGCCTTGGACCGCGACCTCGCCGCTGGAAATTGACACAAGTTTTCCGTCTGGTAGCGCCACCAGCAGGCTGCCGTCTGGGGAGACATCCACTGCCAGGCCGGTCAGGTGCTGTCCATTGCGCGTGAAGCGCACGTGACGGCCAAGCGTGACACACAGCGGCTTATAGTCGCGGGGCAATCCGCCGCCCGCTTCCAGCAGCGCTTCAAACCGCGCCAGAAAGCCGCACAAAATCGCGCACCGGTCCTGTATGCGCCCGGTGGCGAGCAGCAAAGAGGTGGCCCGCTGCGCGAGTTCCGGGGGAAAGGCGTCATCGGTAATATTGATGCCGACGCCCACAATGGCCCAGGGGCCTTCTGCGCGCACGCCGGCTTCCGCCAGAATGCCGCAGACCT
>USIA01000116.1 GCA_900554535.1 uncultured Oscillospiraceae bacterium
GCCGGACGGATGTGGACGTGGAAACGGCCATTCTGGATTTTGTCACAAAATACGGCCTGCTGGGCCTGATGACAGCGCTGCCCACCACGCCGTCCTTCATGGACTACGAGGCGGTCTATCTGCCGAAGAACCACTTTATCAAGGCGGAGACGATGGAGACGGAGGATTATCTGGCGCTGTTCTATCCCTTTGACAAACTGGACGTGGTGAAAAAGGGTGTGGAATCCGACTGGACGGTTTCAAACGACCGCACGATGATTGCGCTGACCATGACCTTTGCCGACGAGCCGATGGCGAAAACCATGAGCTTTCAGCGGGAGTATGCGGAACCCTACGACTGGATCGCCCAACAGCTCAAGGACTGGGCCTTTACGCTGACAACTTCCATTTTGTACTACCATGACTATGATTCCATCAACGAGGGCACCCGCAACCTGTACCGCAAGGCGATGGCAGCCTTCGGCGGGATTGCGCCCAGCTACCACATCGAGCTGCTGGAAAAGCCGACGATCTACTGGGACTTCCATTCGCTCTTGCTGGGCATCCAGATGATGTTCAGCTTTATGCTGGTGGACGATGCACGGCCGCTGCGGCTGTGCAAACACTGTCAGAAAGTGTTTATGAGCAACCGGGCCAACGCCGCTTTTTGCAGCGCACGGTGCAAAAAACAGTATAATGTCTATAAAAGCCGAGGAAAACACAAAGAACAGGACGGTGACGAAAATGCCTGAGAGCCAGAACACGGAATGGAAAAGCAGGTGGAAAGACGAATATCTGGAATGGATCTGCGGCTACGCCAACGCACAGGGCGGAAAACTCTATATCGGCTGTGATGACGAAGGAAATGTTGTGGGCCTGCCCAACGCTCGCAAGCTGCTGGAGGACATCCCTAATAAAATCCGGGATGCGATGGGTATTATCGTCGGCGTCAACCTTTTGGACGAGGACGGCAAGGAATACATTGTAATTGACGTGCCGCCGTATCCCATCGGCATTTCCTGCAAGGGCGTCTACTATTACCGCAGCGGCAGCACCTGGCAGATTTTGACCGGCCCGGCGCTGGAAGCCTTCCTCATGCGCAAGCGGGGTGCAACCTGGAACAATCTGCCGCTCCCGGCTTTTTCGATGGATGATGTGGACGATGAAGTTGTTGCCCATTTCAAGCAATAATCTGCCAAAAAAGGACGCATTGACCAAAGCGCGTTGGATGAACCCAAAGATGCGTTGATGGAGAAGCTGCACCTGATGAACGGCCCGTATCTGACCAATGCGTCCATGCTTTTATTCAGCAAAGACCCAGAGAAATGGCAGCTGGGCGCGTATGTGAAAATCGGCTACTTTGAGACAGACGCTGACTTGCTGTATCAGAATGAAATCCACGGCTCTATTTTAGAACAGATCGACAAGATCGTGGAGCTGGTGTATTTGAAGTACATGAAGGCCAAAATCACCTATGAAGGGATGCAACGGATCGAACGGTATTTTGTGCCAGAGGAAGCCCTGCTGAACGCCTTGTGCCATAAACAATATCAATCCGGCGTGCCTATCCAGATCAGCGTATATGAAGATAAGCTGTACATCGCCAAACTGCGGATGCCTGCCGGAAAACTGGACGCTGGAAAACCTGATGAGCAAACACGCCTCCAGCCCGTACAACCCCAATATCGCCCATGTGTTTTATCTGGCCGGTTTTATTGAGAGCTGGGGCCGGGGCATTGAGAAAATCTGCTCTGCTTGCGAAACGGACGGTGTGCCGCAGCCGGAATATACGATCAACCCCGGCGACATTATGATAAAATTTACTGCGCCGGAGGATCGGGTCATTCGGGTGACTGAACGGGTGACTGTAAAGGTAACTGATAAAGTGACAGATCAGGAACAGGGAATTTTAACCTTACTGACCGAAGGCCCTGGCTATACAATGCCGCAGCTGGCCGAACGGTTGAGCGTCAGCCGGAAAACTGTGGCTGCCCGGCTGAAAAAGCTGAAAGAGACCGGCTTGATTGAGCGCGTTGGCTCTGACCGCAAAGGATACTGGAAATTACTCAAATAAAGTAAAATGCCCTCACGGCAGGCTGACAAAGCTTGCTGTGAGGGCATTGCTGATTATTCCATGTACACAAGTTCATGCAGGACGATTTCTTCCGCCCGGCTGTGGATGCTGTTCCTCCGGCGCACCCATTCCATCTGATCGGCGGCTTTCAGTGCTTCGGTCACGCCTTCCTGGCGCATCATGGCAGTCTCGATGATGTCCAGCTGATTTTTGCAGGCAGCGTCGATCTCTGCCAAATGGGGAAAGAGTTTTTCCGTGAGGCTGGACGGTGGTCTTTCAGATAGGCATGCCGCATCCGGCCATATTTACCGATGTGATACTTCTGCGTGTCAGCCAATACAAGGTTGGGGATCAGATAATCCCCGCATTGGGTGTAGGTCAGTTCCATAATGGCCTCCTTTGTGGGAATGTGTGAGGTTGACAGTTACGGTCAGGTGTGAGGGCATCCCTCCTTCATCACAACTGTCTTTTCATTCGCCACAAATGAGCCGCAGTCATGATGTAATTTTCGGTAGTGTAATCCACCCTTTATAAATTACATCATGTTATGGGTTTTTGAGGGATTTTTCTTTTTTGCTAAAACCATCCAATGCAAAGGAAATCGTCAGAGCAGTGCAAAGGCACTGGTGCGAACTGGGCCAACTTCAGCATCTAACAAATGACAGTCTGCTGAAAATGCTGTATCTGGCTATGATCGGCATTTCAAAAAATGAACCAGCCGCCAGCGAAATTGGAGTCGGCTTCATATAAAATTATCTGTGTTTTTTGCGAGCTTAGGTCCGAGTAACGCTGCTGTGCCCAGGGATGGCGTTTAAACAGATGTTTGAATGGATCCCGCTACACTCGCCTGATAGGGTGCGCGATATCCATGAAAGCTATTAAGACGTGCGTGATTGTGCTTGGCATATGCAAATTTTTTATTGCCTGAAAAGGCGATCCCTCTGTTGAAAACGCCTACAGATTTTTCATTCTCTTTTTCAATGCTTCAAACGAAAAAAAGGCCGCCCGTCGTTTGACGATACACGGCCTTTCTTCACGAAACGTCTTTACTTCATATAGGACTTTCCGCTCTGCCAGGCTGTCCCGACCTTTTCCCCGATCGCATAATAGCCACTCTGGAACTGATCGAATACAAAGGCGTTGAGCTTCTGTGGGTCGACGCGGCCTTGCTCGTCAAGGACAGTATCCTCCGCCAAGACGTTGACGATCTCACCCAGAACACGAAAACCGTATTTCATTTGTTCAAGTTCCACCACTTTGCACTCGAGCGTAATGGGGAATTCTTCGATCACTGGTGCATCGACGCGAGTGCTCTTAACGGCATGCAGGCCGCTGCGCTCAAACTTATCGTCCATTGTGTTGCCGCTGGCGATGCCGAAAAAATCTGCCTGTGCAAGATGCGGCACATCCGCAATGCTCAGCGTAAACGCGCCTTTTGCCTTGATGTTTTCGCTCGTTTTGTGGTTTTCGCTGATATTGAGCGCGACCATGTTCGAGGCGCAGATGCCGCCCCAAGCCATATTCATAACATCGACCTTGCCATTTTCGTCATAGGTGGCGATCATCAGCACGGGCATCGGATAAAGATACGGTTTCACTCCAAGATCTTTTTTCATCAGGAATCCCTCCACTGTAAAATTATTTTAGGAGACTTGGACATTTTCCCCTTTTTAGAATATACGAAAACCCGTTCAAAAACAAGTACCGATGCAGGAGCTGCTGCAAAATACTTTTTTAAAAAAGATGCGCCTTGATTCGGCAACTAAGGCCAATTCAAGGCGCATTCCGCTATGCGCTTTCTCTGAAAAAAGTGTATGGCCGATTCAGAGTTTTACGGTCTCACGGAAAAATTGTGCAGGTGCGATGCCTGGTTTACGCAAAAAGCGCCCCAATCCATACAGGCATGACGGCTCTTTGGTGATGAGATTGACGCGGCTTCTACAGGTCAAAGTCGCCTGAAAGTTCATTTCACGGATTACCGGACCTGCTGCCTCACTGATGGCGCCAAACGGATACGTAAAGGCAGTCATACGAACGCCGGTATGCTGAAATACAAGTTCCTGCATCTTGTTTAGGTCACTGCGTAACATGGATTGATATTTGGCGGTGCTTTCGGTGCGCAATTTGCTGCTGCCCAGGCGTTTGCCTTTTCCGCTTTTATGCAGATCATAGGTATGGTTCTGCACTTCCACCAACCCGCTGGAAATCATCTCCTGCAATTCTGACCAGGTGACATGCGAATAGGTAATGTGATCGGCGTCCGATTTGCTGAATTGTTCCGTACAGATTCCAATCGGTGAAAACACCATCTTCATATGATACTTTTTCATCAACGGAAACGCATATTTATAGTTATTATAATAGCCGTCATCAAAGGTCAGCATAATGGGTTTTTCGGGCAATCCCCCACGTCCATTGACATAGTCGATCAAATTCTGCACCGTGATCGTTGTATACTGCTCTTTCTGTAGATACTGCAAATCCTGCTCCAACAGATCCGGCGACACAATGTAGGTGCCGGCCGATACAGATGGCGGCAAAATGCTGTGGTACATCAAAATCGGCAGGCGAATTCCTTCCACTGTCCCGGCTTCCTGTGCCTGAACAGGTTGTGTCCTGGTTGCATATATGCCGGCTGTTACAAGCAGGCAGCATAGAACCACCAACGTAGCCACTGCCCGCATAGCGCGTCTGCGAATTGTATGCATAAAAACAGCCCTCCCCCGTATTACCATACGAAGAAGGGCTGGACAATATGCCCGCTGCCCGCCGAACGGCGCAGAGCGCCTTCTGAAACGGACGTCACTTCTGGTTTAAACCGAGTGGACGGAGAAGCAGCCGTGCACTTGCATTTATAGATCCCGCACCCCTTCCAAATCAAAAGCCGGAATGTAAGATTTCCGTGCAGAGGAAAGCTCTTGAACAAAGCCGTCCAGGCCGAGCGCAAAGAGATGATCCTGTACCTTCTCGTATTCACGCTTTGTCACGCGGCGGGAAAGCTCCGGAAAGGCATCAATCGTTCGGCATGGGGTATACTGCCCCATCAGGCTGACCAACACGCCATCCGGCAAATTTGCCTTGAGCCAGTCGAGCGCAGCGATGGTATTTCGCGTATGCCCGGGCAGCAGCAGATGACGGACAATGGTCCCGCGCTGCAGGACGCCGTCTTCAGCAAAGACGCATGGGCCAGTCTGCCGCGCCATCTCCAAAATGGCCGGGCGCGCCACATCGACATAATCCGCCGCACCGGACAAGCGCGCAGCCAAAGTTGGATCATCGTACTTGTAATCCGGCAGATAGATCTGTACCAAACCATCCAGCAGATGCAATGTTTCCATGGATTCGTAACCGCCGGAATTATAAACAACCGGCACAGGCAGCGGGCATATTGCCAACGCTTCCGCAATAGCAGGCACAAACTGCGCGCCGCTGACCAAGTTGATATTCTGCGCGCCCTGTTCCACAAGGCGAAAAAACACATCGGAAAGCGCCTTTGGCGTCAGGATTTTGCCAACCGCGCGTTCGGCGCTGATTTTATAATTTTGGCAAAATACGCATTGCAACGTGCACCCTGTAAAAAAGACTGTTCCGCTACCCCGTGTGCCACTGATGCAGGGCTCCTCCCAAAAATGCAACGCCGCCCGTGCCACCACTGGCAGCGTGCCCATTTTACAAAACCCGTCCCCACGCTCTGCTTCCCTACGGGCGCCGCAACGGCGCGGGCAAAGGTTACAGGACGGAATCATGTCCATTCTCCTTTATGGCGAGCATCCCGCAGGCAGCGCCGCGGCGGCCAGCTGTCGCGCGGTGGGACCAAAGTAAATCTGAATGGCATTGGGTGCAGAGATTGCTGCAGGTAATCTGCGAGACACCAGCCTTTCGCAATAGGATAGCATTCGCTTCCCAGAGGTTTACGTGGAACTTCCCGTTACCGTCATCCCTTACAACTGTATCCGTACGCAGCGCGGGAATCGCCGCAAACGCCTCCATCCCCGGTGCATCCACTTCAAAGCAGC
>USIA01000117.1 GCA_900554535.1 uncultured Oscillospiraceae bacterium
GATCATGTCCGCCTCCACCAATGACTGTCCCCCCTGTGGCGGCTGCCATTGATGCAAATTCATAAATAGGAGGAAACCAAGAGCATGGCAAATCTGTCGCCGATGATGAAGCAGTATTTTGCGATCAAGAAACAATACCCGGATACGATTCTGTTTTTTCGGCTGGGCGACTTTTATGAGATGTTTTACGATGATGCCAAGCTGGTCTCCCGTGAACTCGATCTGACGCTGACCGGTCGCGACTGTGGGCAGGAGGAGCGTGCACCGATGTGCGGTGTGCCGTTTCACAGCTATGAGACATATCTGGCGCGGCTTGTGGCAAAGGGCTATAAGGTGGCCATCTGCGAGCAGATGGAGGATCCATCCCTGGCCAAGGGGCTGGTCAAACGAGATATCATCCGTGTCGTAACGCCCGGCACCGTTTTGGAAAGCAGCATGCTCGACGAGGCACGCAATAATTTTATCTGTTCAGTCTGCGTCCGCGGGGAAACCGCGGGCGTCTGTTTTGCGGACGTTTCGACGGGGGAACTCTATGGAACGGTCTTGCATAAAGATTTAGGCGAGCAGCTCAAAAACGAAATGGCACGATATTCTCCGCGCGAGATTCTGGTCAACAGCGGTGTGCTCGATTATCGGGAATTGCCTGCCTTCATCAAAAACCGCCTTTCGGCCAGTTTGGAGCTGCGGGAGGACAGCGCCTTTGACGACGCGGCGTGTGTGGATGCAGTGTGTGCGCAGTTTCATCCGAAAACGCTGACGGATCTGAAGCTGGACGATAAACCGGAGTTGACGGCTGCTTTGGGCGCTTTGTTTTCCTATCTGAAGGAGACCCAACGCACCGGCATCGAGCGCATGTCCACGCTTCAGGTTTATAGCGGCGCGCAGTACATGAAGCTCGATTTGAATGCCCGGCGCAATCTGGAACTTCTCGAAACCATGCGCAACAAAGAAAAGCGTGGCTCGCTACTTGGGGTGCTCGATAAAACGCATACGCCCATGGGCAAGCGCCTGATTCGCAGCTGGATTGAGCAGCCGCTTTTGAATCCGGCCACAATCAGCCGCCGGCTTAACGCAGTGGAGGAGCTTTTGGGCGACGCCGTTTTGCGCGATACGCTTTGCGGCCAGCTTGATGGCATCCACGATCTGGAGCGCGTCATGTCGCGTGTGGTCTATGGCAGTGCGAACGGCCGAGAACTGCGTTCCCTCGAAAGTGCGGCGCGCTGCCTGCCGCCGTTGCGGGAGGCGCTCTCCAGCGTCAAGGCCGAGATGCTGCGCAAGATTCAGGACGAGATCGACCCATTGCAGGATGTCGCAGATCTGATCGACCGCGCAATTGTCGACGACCCGCCGTTTTCCCTGCGCGAGGGCGGCATCATCAAGCCGGGCTTTAACGAGGAGCTTGACCTGCTCAAGGGCGATATGACGGATGGGCGTGGAGTCCTGGCCAAAATTGAATCAGATGAGCGCGAGCGGACAGGCATTCCAAAACTCAAGGTCGGCTACAACCGCGTGTTCGGCTATTACATAGAGGTTTCCAACAGCTTCCGCGACCGTGTCCCGCAGGAATATATCCGCAAACAGACATTGACCAATTGCGAGCGCTATATCACCCCCCAGCTCAAGGAGCTGGAAGGACGCATCTTGGGCGCACACGACCGCAGCGTCCAGCTGGAGCATCAGCTATTCGAGGAAGTGCGCAAGCAGGTAGCAAGTCAAATGAAGCGTATTCAAAAGACAGCTGAGGCTATTGCCCGGCTGGACGTGTTGCAATCGTTTGCGCAGGTTAGCGCGGAAAATCATTACACCCGGCCGATCGTCGATTTGAGCGGCAAAATTGAGCTCAAGGAAAGCCGGCACCCGGTTGTGGAGTCGCTTTTGGACGCCCCCTTTGTGCCCAACGACGTATCACTGGACAAAGAAAATACGCGTGTCGCCGTCATTACGGGCCCAAATATGGCGGGCAAATCGACCTATATGCGTCAGATTGCCCTGATTGTCCTCATGGCACAGATCGGTTGTTTTGTTCCGGCGTCCTCAGCACACATCGGGATTGTAGACGCCATCTTCACGCGTGTCGGGGCGTCGGATGATCTCGCCTCCGGCCAGTCTACCTTTATGGTGGAAATGGCCGAAGTGGCGGACATCCTGAAAAATGCGACCGCAGATAGCCTTTTGATTCTCGACGAGATCGGCCGCGGCACCTCCACTTATGATGGCATGAGCATCGCCCGTGCGGTGCTGGAGTTCGTCGCTAACAAACGGACGCTCGGCGCCAAAACGCTTTTTGCCACGCATTACCATGAGCTGACGGCATTGGAAGAGTTGCTCGACGGGGTCAAGAATTACAACATCGCCTGTAAAAAGCACGGCGACGACATCACATTTTTGCGGCGCATTGTGCGCGGCGGTGCGGACGACAGCTATGGTATCGAGGTTGCGAAGCTCGCAGGTGTGCCGAACCGGGTCATCAAACGCGCTAAGGAGATTCTCGGAGAATTGACTGCCGGCCAGGCAGTCACGCCGCCCAAGGGCATCCCGCAGCGCAGAACGGCCCCCGAACAGCCGGAAGCGCAGCTTTCCCTGACTCCGCCGAGCGAGGCAGAGGTGCTGCGCCGTCTGCGCGAGATGGATGTCAATACGTTGACACCAATCGAGTGCATGAATCAGTTGTTTCAGCTTTCGCAGCTGGCAAAAGAGGGAAACTGAAAAAGGAGGGGCCGCCATGGCGATTGATCGCACGGCATTGATTCAAATCCTGCGTCAGGAATTGGCGGGCCAGCCAGACCGTGCTGGCCGCGGCAAGTGGACAGCTGAGCACTGCGTGCGTGTGGCAAAACTTGCGGTTGCGCTGCGTCAGGCGGTGGGCGCCGATCCAGCGCTCGATGATCTTGTTTTTACGGCAGGACTGTTCCACGACGTCAAGCACGACAGCGCTTCAACGCCTGCCGCGCATGGTCAAGAGGGGGCGGCCCGCACGCAGGAGCTTTTGGCAGGGCTCTTGCCGGAGAAATTTTTGACACATGTCTGCGCCATTGTTGCGGTACATGACGACAAAAGGCCGCCAGCTGATTCGCCCTATGACACGTCCACACACCTTGTGCAGGATGCTGACTTAATCGATCACAATGGCGCCATGGAAGTTTATCAGAGCTTTTGCTATGGTGCACTGCATGGACGCGAACTGGTGGAAAATCTGGAGTATATGGAGAGGGAAACGCTTCCGCTTTGGGCGAGACACGTGCGGCGCCTGCACTTTGATGCGGCCCGCCTGGAGTGGCAGCGCCGCACGGATTTTTTAAAGTCGTTTTTACGCCGTATTCGACAGGAGGAAGCGGGCCGGCTGTTTGAACCGTAATATTTTGAGAAAGGGGGGACGGCCAAATGCCGGAAATTCATGTATTGGACAAGCACATAGCCGAACTGATTGCCGCGGGTGAGGTGGTCGAGCGGCCGGCCTCTGTTATCAAAGAACTGGTCGAGAATTCAATCGACGCGGGCGCGACTGCCGTGACCGTCGAAATTCAGCACGGCCGCATCCCCTTTATGCGTGTTACGGATAACGGCTGCGGCATCCCGCGCGATCAGGTGCCAAAAGCATTCTTGCGCCACGCCACCAGCAAGGTGCAAAACCAGGATGATCTAACCAGGATCCATACCTTGGGCTTCCGCGGCGAGGCGCTGGCTTCCATCGCAGCGGTGACGCATGTCGAAATGCTCACTCGCACGCAGGAGGAACTTGCGGGGACACACTATGTGATTTCCGGTGGGGAAGAGGAAGCCTGCGAGGATGCAGGCTGCGCAGCCGGTACCACGCTGGTGCTGCGAGACCTCTTCTATAACACGCCTGCGCGTATGAAATTTCTCAAAAAAGACGTTACCGAAGGGAATGCAGTGGCAGGAGTGATGGACCACGCTGCACTCTCGCATCCAGAGGTTGCGTTTCGTTTGCTGCGCGATGGCCGTGAGGTGCTCAACACACCGGGAGACGGCAAGCTGAAAAATGCGGTGTTTGCTGTATTTGGCCGCGAATTCACGTCCGGGCTGCTGCCGGTCGATTATACGCTCGACGATGTGCATGTCTGGGGCTTTATCAGCAAACCGGTGGCATCGCGCCCGAATCGCAGCATGCAGAATTTTTTCCTCAACGGCCGGTATGTCAAATCCCGCACCGCGATGGTTGCCATGGAACAGGCATTTCGCGGAAGCCTGATGGTTGGCAAATTCCCTGCCTGTGTGCTGCACATACAGGTCAATCCCGCGACCGTGGACGTCAACGTCCATCCTAGCAAGATGGAAATACGCTTTATGAATGAAAAGCCGGTGTTTGAAGCGGTGTATCATGGCATCAAGACAGCACTGCAGGTCGGAGACGCGCCGAGTAAGCTAAAGCTCAATACGCAGCAGCCGGTTTTCCACGAACCGCCTGGTGAACAGACCCGACTACCGGGGACGCCCCCAAAGCCATCCGAACCGGTGTGGCGTCAGGCAACGCAGCCGGCAGAACAAGCGCCGCGTAAGCCCCTGCGTGTGTGTGATTCTCTCGCACTGCATACGCCAGTTGTACCTACTCGGCCGGCCGCGCCGGTGCCTGCCAAACCCGCTTTAGAAACACCGCGGGAAACGATTACAGCTCCTGCGCCGGAGCATGCGCAATCCGCTTTACCGGAATCAGAGTCCGACGCCCCGGCAGCCTATGCCGCACGGGAAAAGGAACAGTTCCCGGCGCGCTTTGTCGGCGAGGCGTTTTCGACCTACATTTTGATCGAGGAAAATGGGGACGAGCTGCGCATCATCGATAAGCATGCGGCGCATGAGCGCATGCTCTATGAACAGCTCTGCCGTGAGGCTGGGGATATACCCCAGCAGATGCTGCTGTCGCCTGTGACAGTGACGCTTTCCAAGGAAGAATATTCCGCGGTGCTTGACAACCTTGAAACCCTCGCGCAGGCCGGGTTTGAGGTCGAAGACTTCGGCGCCGGAAGCGTGCTGGTGCGCAGCGTGCCGATTATCCTGGGCGAAGATGTCGCCAGTGCAGTGGAAGAGATGGCAGGTTACCTGGCCGAGCACCGCACGCACGTACAGACGGAAAAGCTCGACTGGCTGTTTCACAATGTGGCCTGCCGCGCAGCGGTGAAGGCGGGCGACGAAAGCTCGCCAATGGAACTTGCAGCGTTGGCCGCGCGGTTGGAGCAGGAGGATATCCGCTATTGTCCGCACGGTCGCCCGGTTTCCATTGTGCTCAAACGCAAGGACCTGGAGCGTCAATTTGGACGAGCCTAATGGATTCAATTGCATTCACAAAACAGTCAAACGAACGACACATTCCTGTGCTATCGTTTCAAAATGGCCGCTATGCGTGGGCGCGAGATCGATGGCCGGCTTGTATAGCTTCATTTTTCACAAAACTTGGCAGCACAGCTTCGGTTGCTTTGTTGGATTTCCATTTGCTTTTCGCCCCGGTTTCGTTTAAAATAGAAGCTGGGGTTTACATAATTTATCTGATTTTCCCATTTTACGCGGGGGCAGGACAGGAGCGGTAGGCATTGATTGAAAAAATTCCCGTACTTGTTGTGGCAGGACCGACGGCTTCTGGAAAAACCGGGTTGGCAGTTCGCCTTTGTCAGACACTCCACGGAGAGGTGGTTTCTGCTGACTCGATGCAGGTGTACCGGGAAATGCGAATCGGCACTGCGCGTCCAACCAAAGCGGAGATGGGGGGCGTCCCGCATCACCTGCTGGGCTTTCAGCCGTTGGACGAGCAATTTTCGGTTTCCGATTATGTTCGTCTCGCTTCTCGCACCATTGCGGATATCTACGCGCGCGGCCATCTGCCGGTGCTGGTGGGGGGGACCGGGCTTTATATCCGCAGCCTTCTGCAGGGGTTGTCGTTCCAGGGGCAGGGCGCGGACCCAGTCCTGCGCGCTCGGCTAGTTGCATTGGCACAGCAGGAGGGTGTCGAAGCTTTGCACGCGCGCTTGGCGGCCATTGATCCGGAAGCGGCGGGCGGCCCTTCTTCCCCCAAATATAGCCGAT
>USIA01000118.1 GCA_900554535.1 uncultured Oscillospiraceae bacterium
GGCCGCCATGCAGGCGCTCCAGCGGGAAAGCGACGCGCCTGCCGGCATTGCGGACAACGCCATGGTTCTGTTTGTGGTGTTGAACACCGCCTCCCTTCAGATTGTGCCGACTTTTTTGGGGACTGTTCGGGCCAAATACGGCGCAGCGCAGCCCTTCGATATTCTGCCAGCCATCTGGTTAACTTCCGTGGCAGGGCTCCTGGCCGCGGTCTGCACGGCAAAGCTCCTGGAAATCCGCAGAAAAAAGGGGGCAGCGTGATGGAACAACTGGGCATCTGGACCGTTCCACTGGCGGTCGCCGCAATCCTGCTGTTCTGCTTATTTCGGCGCGTCCCGGTCTTCGACGCCTTCACCGGCGGCGCGAAGGAGGGGCTGCGCACTGCCATCTCCATCCTGCCCACCCTGGTCGGGCTGATGACAGCTGTGACCATGCTCTCCGCTTCCGGTGCGCTGGACCTGCTGGCGCAAATATTGCACCCATTGGCAGATGCACTGGGCCTGCCCGCCGGCGTTGTACCGTTAGTTTTGATGAAGCCGGTCTCCGGCAGCGGTTCCAACGCCATCCTTGCGCAGATCCTACAGCAGTACGGACCGGACAGCTTCACTGGACGCGTGGCCTCTGTGCTCGCGGGCAGCACCGAAACAGCGCTTTACTGCATTGCCGTCTATTACGGCGCTGTTGGCATCAAGAGGACCCGCCACGCTGCCAGCCGCCTTGACGGGCGACCTGGCCGCCTGCCTGGCGGCGCCACTGGCTATTCGCCTCGTTTTCCACGGCGCCTGAAAACGAAAAAATCGACAAAATCCGATTTGTTTTAGATTACCATATTTGCACAGCACTGTCAATGCAATCATATGACAAACGTGCAAAAGTACCAACTTTTTGGATAATTTCACTGGTCGTCACACTTAGCGGCAACCAAAAGGCCTGCTGCAAAATTATTTTTCCGTAGCAAATTACAAACGAAGGTTTCGAATTGATAAATGAAATACAGTGAATTCGAAAAAGGCCCCATAAGGAAAGTGATAATTCCAAAATTTGCGTAGATGTAGATTAAGTTTGTCGGCCCGCGCTTGGATATACGCGCCTGACCGACCGATGATGTCTTGGCGTTTGGAAAATATTCTCATGTCAAACCGCAATTGACGCCTTTGGATAACACTGGCACAAGACCCTCCTCTCCACCAATCCCGGCTGGAAAACTGGGCCAACCTCAGCACCTATTTCAAATACCCGCAGGAGGTGCGGCGTCCGATCTGTACGACCAACGCCATTGAAGGCTTTAATCGCCAGCTGCACAAGGTGACCAAGGCCAAAGTCTGTTTCCCCCACCGACGACAACCTGCTGAAGATGCTGTATCTGGCCATGATTGACATTACAAAAAAGTGGACCGGCCGTGGGCGGGATTGGGGCCGGATTTACGCACAATTGGCTGTGTTTTTCGCGGAGCGTATGCCGAACCCGAATCCCTCACGGGTTATCTTCTTGACAGGGCGGCGGCTCGATCGGCTTGCTGCCATCCTACAAAATTTTGCTCTGTTCTCCACCCGAAAATGGAGTTTACACAGAACCTCATTAAAGAGCTGGCATGTCAAACTTTAAGTTTAGCCGCCAAATTTGTTCTATAACATTTTTCTCATTGCGTATCTCTTGACAACCTTTGAGACGTGAGATACAATGTGTGCGTAAAATTCAAGTGGACTTTTCCGGATTCCGGTCATCTTTTTGCCACACAAGCTATCCTATGCGATAGCCGTGCGGCTTTTTTGTTACCTGAATTCCGGGAAAATCCCCGTAATGGAGGTTGTACAAATGGAAAACAGTGTTTTAACCCTTATCAAAACCCGCCGCAGTGTCCGGTCTTACAAAGCCGACCCTGTGCCTGCTGACCTGCTGGACGCCGTTTTGGAGGCGGGAACCTATGCTCCCACCGGCGGTGGCCGCCAGTCTCCCACCATTGTGGCAATCACGGACCCGAAGTACCGCCAGCGGATCGCCGAGCTGAATGCGCAGGTGATGGGCGGCAGTACGGACCCCTATTACGGAGCGCCCGTTGTGGTGCTGGTTTTGGCAAACGGCGCATCCAACACCTTTGTGGAGGACGGCAGCTGCGTGCTGGAAAACATCATGCTGGCCGCCCACGCCCTGGGTCTAGGGACCGTGTGGGTTCACCGCGAACGGGAAATCTTTGACAGCGAAGGGGGAAAGGCCCTGCTTCGGGAATGGAATCTGCCGGAGTCCCTGCGCGGCGTAGGCGCTGTGGCCTTGGGTTATCCCGCAGAGAAACCCGGCGAACCGGCAGCGCGCAAAGCCGATTATATCATCCGCATCGGATAATCGGCGAATCAATGATAGCCGGCGCAGCCTTACCACTGTGCCGGCTATCGGCTTTGGGATTATGAAGGGAGGGAATGTAATATGCCTAAAAAAAACAATACTGCAGCGCGGCGTGTGCTGATTGAAAATGCCGATTGGATTCTCACGATGGATGAAAGCAGAACTCGGTACCGCCACGCCGATCTTGTGTGGGAGGGCCATGCGATTCGAGAGATTGGAACAAACCTGAAATCTAAATATGAATCTCAGGGCCTTCTTTTTAGCCGCATCCTGGATGCGGCAGGGAAAATTTTGCTGCCAGGGTTTGTGAACGCCCACATGCACACCTGGCAATCGCTGATCCGCAATTTTAAGGCAATACAGGGGCTGAAACTTGAGCCTTGGCTCACCGTTATGTATGAGATTTACAAAGACTTGCAAAGCGAAGTGGCTTTAGCCGGCGCTTATGTCAGCTTGGGTGACTGTTTAAAAACTGGATGCACCACATCCAACGATTTGTGGTATCCTCATCCGGCGGGAGTGTCTGGCCTGGTCGATGCGGAAATACAAGCGGCACAGGAACTGGGAATTCGATTTCACCCGATTCGTTCCTATCACTCTGTTCCCAGTGAAGTTGTCCCTGTGGAGATGGCAGAAACTGCGGAACAAGTTTTGGCGGATGCTGAACGGCTTGTAAAACTGTATCATGATCCCGGCGAGTTTTCCATGTGCCGGGTCGGGATCGGTCCCAGCATCGCCCAGTACGATACAGAAGAAATTTTGCGTGCGACGATTGATTTTGCGGAAAAGCACGATGTTATGGTACACGGGCATCTTGCCGAGAGTCAGAACGAATACAACTATACGCAGGAGCATTTTGGGTGTACGCCGGTGGAATGGTTCCGGCAACATGATCTTTTGGGCCGCCGATTTTACTATGCGCACTGTATCCATCTGGACGAACGGGACGTTCAAACATTGGCGGAGACAGGAACTGGTGTTGTGAGCTGCCCCATTTCAAACATGTACCTCAGTTCCGGCTCCTGCCAGGTCCGCAACCTGATGGACGCCGGTGTGGAGCGCATCGGCCTTGGTGTAGATGGGGCCGCCAGCAGCAATTCTTCCAATATGATGGAGGAAATGCGGGTCGCCTATCTGTTGAATCGCCTGACGCACGAAGAAAATCCCTGCACCGCCGGGGACATTTTATACATGGCGACTGCCGGCGGTGCCAAGGCGCTGGGAAGGCAGGATATTGGTATTCTGGCACCGGGCAAGGCTGCCGACCTAGCGCTGCTTGACTGGAGTTCTCTCTCTTATGCAGGCGGCCGCAATGATCCGGTTGACTGTATTGTACTCAGCGGGGACGCCCGTATGGTGGACACTGTTGTGGTCAACGGGGAGATCGTTGTTGAGAAGGGACGCCTACTCCGAATCAACGAGGCTCAAAAAAGCGCTTGCGCCGAGCAAGTCAGCCAGGAATTGCTTCGAAGAGCTTCCAGCCGGATCCCCTCCCTGCGAAAGGAGCTGTCAGTCTGGCCATCCGGAAGCAATTTGAAGGAGTGCTGTCATGAGTAAGAAAAATTGGCTTGTCAAAATCGCGGTAATCCTTCTTGGTTCAATCATTTCCGCCTATGGAATCACGCTTGCTATGTACGCAGGATTCGGCAGCGCCACTCTGGCTGTTTTGTGGCAGGGCGTTTCGCGGACCACTGGAATGAGTATCGGCATGACTTCTTTTGTGGTAGCGGTGGTCATGATCGTGTTTGTGTGGTTTTATGACAGGTCGCAGATTCACATTGGCACCATTCTGTACCAGGTGGTGTACAGTGGTTTTGTGGAGATATTCAGCGGAATGCAGCGGTACAGCCAGTTTGTCTGGTTGAATTTCTTGATTATGTGTATCGGCATCGCCCTGTTCGCATTTGGAACCGGGATATACGCATCGGCAAATCTCGGCCGCGGTTCGTATGAGGCGCTTACATTTTCTCTGGCCGGGAAAAACGGATGGCCCGTCAAAATCGTTCGGATGGTGCTGGATGTTGTGATGGTCGTTGCAGGTGTTTTGCTGGGCGGCAGCTTCGGTATCTGCACCGTCATCACTGTGCTGGTGTCCGGGCCGATAATCCAGGCTACTGTGCAGGGCATGAATAAATTTGTTTTTCGAGGGAAATAGGTCATGTATGATATAAAAATCAAAAATGCCCGGCTCAGAGGCCGGGGCAGCGAATTGTTTGAAATCGGAATGCAAGGAAGCAGTATCGCAGCAATCGAACACGAGCTTCCAGGGGGCGGAACACAAGAGATCGATGCGGACGGTCATCTTGTAACAGAATCCTTTGTCAATGGACATCTTCACCTTTGCAAGGTATATACCCTGGAGCGGGCTGGACAGAAGGCACTGGAAGAATACCAGCAAAACGGCATGAGCAATGCTCTGGATTCCATTCGCAGCGCTTCGGAGTTCAAAACACAATACGACCGGCATTGGATCATCGAGAATGTCCGTCAGGCTTGTGATCTTGCCGTAAAACATGGCGTGACCCACATCAGAGCCTTTGCTGACGTGGACAGCAAAGGTAAGCTGGAAGGGATTGCCGCCGTGCTACAAGCTAAGGAGGAGTATGCTGGCAAAGTGGACCTGCAGGTCGTAGCATTCCCGCAGGATGGACTGATCCGCGAGCCGGGTACGCTTGCTCTTATGGAAGAAGCGTTGCAAATGGGTGCTGATGTGTGCGGCGGCATTCCCTGGATCGAGTATACCAAAGAGGATGAACAGGCGCATATCGATGCCGTCTGCCAACTGGCCGCCGAGTACGATAAAGACATTTCCATGCTGTTGGATGATGTGAATGACGCCGAAGAACGGACGCTGGAAATGCTGTGTAAAAAAGTGATCGAGATGGGCTGGCAGGGACGTGTCACCGCCCAGCATTGCCGGGCAATGGCGCTCTACCCGGAAAACTATTTTTGCAAACTGACCGAACTGGTCCGCCGCGCTGGCATCGGTTTTGTGACAGACCCTCACACAGGTCCCCTGCATCTGCGTGTAAAGGATTTGCTTCGCGCAGGGCTTCCCGTCGGTCTTGGCCAGGACGATATTGCGGATGCTTATTATCCCTACGGCGAATGCAACATGCTACAAGTGGCTTTCCTGGCCAGCCACCTCTTGTGGATGACAAGCTTTCAGGATATGGAAGCATTATATGATATGGTCACGACCTCGGCAGCGCGCGTCCTGGGGCTTAAAAACCATGTTCTGCGAGTCGGCGGAGACGCCGATCTTGTTATTCTGCAAGATGAAGATGTATACCATGCGATCTGGCACCATTTACCGCCAGCCGCTGTCATCAAAGGAGGAAAGCTATGTTGTAGACAAACGTTTTTGTAACGCTTGTCCACAACACCGGAACGTTTGACAGTTTGATAAACGCGCCATCTCATCATTCATCATTATTCAGAATGATATAACATTTTGACTTCACCTTATGTAGCAGTTTTTCTTATCGGATCTGCATTTCTTTTGTGTACTTGTTGAGCACCTCGCAGCCTGTCTCCGTCACCAGTACCAAGTCTTCAACGCGCACGCCAAATTTTCCCGGCAGATAGACGCCCGGCTCTACGGAAAAGACCATGCCTGGCCGTGCGACTGTGTGGTCGGAGGCGCTGTTATCCGGCGGCTCATGGCAGTCGATGCC
>USIA01000119.1 GCA_900554535.1 uncultured Oscillospiraceae bacterium
CTGGCGGGCGCCAGCCGTGCGGTATGTGCGGCGGGGGCACTGTTGACGCTTTTTCTGCCGACCGTCTTTCTTAACAGCGGCATGTGGGGACAGTGCGACGCGATCTATGCAGCGTTTTGCCTGTTGGCGCTGGGGGCGCTCATCGAACGCAGAGGGCTTTTGGCCTGTGTGCTGCTGGGGTTGGGGTTTGCATTTAAATTGCAGGCGGCCTTTTTCCTGCCGCTGTTTCTGCTGGCCGCCCTGACAGACCGCCGCGTACGCTTGTGGCATTTTGCGGCAGTTCCGGCGGTGGTATGGCTTTCCGGCCTTCCGGCGATGGCTGTAGGCGCACCGCCATGGCTTGTCTTTTATATGTATGGTGTCCAGCTGGACAGCACCGGCGGTGCCCTCTCGGCGGGCTGCCCCAATCTGCCCCTGCTGTTCTCCAAAGAGACAGTTGGGATGCTGTATCCGGCGTTTCTGCTGCTGGGACTTGCGGTGGTCCTGCTGGGCGGCGCAGTGGCTCTGCACGCCGGGCGTCGCTTGACGGGCCGTGAAGCGGTGCTGTTTGAGGGCTGGTGCCTGATGGCGTGCATCTGCTTTTTGCCTGCCATGCACGAGCGGTACCTCTACCCAGGAGATCTGATCCTGTGGATCCGTGCGCTTGACACGCGCTGCCGGGGCGACTTCGTGTGCGCATTTGCGGAGTCTGGCGTTTCCCTGTGCTCTTATTTGCCGGTGCTGCAGGGAACCTCGCCGGTGCCGATGCCCGTCTTGGCAGTGGTGCGGCTGTGCTGCTTTGCATTCCTCACAGCAGCGCTTCTGTGCGCTTTTTGTCCGCGCCTTTTAAAAGGAAAAGCCACATGACGCTTTATTGGTTTACAATTGCCTAAGCCGCCTTTTTCTTTGTGTTTTTTCAGAAAGACCGGCGCCGTCTGATCAATGGATTTCTATTCCTTGTCCTTTTGGTGATGGCCGTCCTTTCGCTGCTGATGCTGACCTGTGAAATGAAGAACCCCCGTTTTGTTTTTACTCATCGCGATTCTGGCCGCCCTGGCTTCCCTGGCAGTTGGTGGCGGCTTTGTCGGATAGCGTCAAAAAATACACGGCCTTTATGATCATGTGTGCTTGCAGGGGGCGCCGCCCTGTGTTATACTGTGGAGCGAGTAAAGAGCTGAGGGGCGAAAACATGGAGATCACATACACAGAGGGCGGCCTGACGGTCGATGTTTATCAGGGCTTGCGCGCGCGCGTCGGGTGGAAGCCCTTTTCCAGGCGCCAGGCGGCGCTTGCGCTAGAGGGCAGTCTCTACATTGTGTGCGCGTGGGACGGCGATCAACCGGTCGGCATGGGCCGCCTGGTTGGGGATGCGTCCACCATCTGTTACATTCAGGACCTGATTGTGCTGCCGGGCTACCGCCGGGCACATGTGGGAACAAAGCTCATTGAGCGGCTGGAGCGTGTGGCGCGCAGCTACATTGAGCCGGGCGAAACCATGCGCCTGTGTCTGATGTGCGCGCGCGGGCGCGAACCGTTTTATGAAAGCTGCGGCTTTCTGGCACGCCCGACGCCGGATCTCGGCCCAGGCATGATCCGCTATCTGGAAGCCGCAGAGGAAGGGCAACAGGAGGAGGCCGAAGGATGAATGTATTGGTGATTGGCTGTGGACGGCTTGGCGCACGCCTGGCCGCACTGCTTGACAAACGTGGCCACGAGGTATCTGTGGTGGATGCAAATCCGGACACCTTTGCACATTTGCCGGATGACTTTAGCGGCCAGACAGTCAACGGCATACCGATGGACATGGATGTGCTCAAGAATGCGGGCATCGAAAATACAGACGCCGTTGCGGTGGTCACGGCGGACGACAACCTGAATATCACAATTTCCCAGGTGGCACGCGAGTTTTTCAAGATTGAAAACGTGATTACGCGCATTGGCGATCCGCGGCGGGAGAGTGTGTTCACTGCGTTCGGCCTGCACACCATTTGCCCGACCAAGATGGCGGCGGACACCATTTATCAAGCGCTGACCAGTCCCTGGGAGGCGCGTCAGGTTACTTTTGGCACTTCAACAGTCACCTTCCGGATTTGGCAGCCTGGTCACGCCTATCTGGAGAAACCCCTGGAGGATGCGCCCTGCAATCCGGGCGAATCGGTGTTCGGCGTGGTGCGTGTCAGCGGCAAGATGGAACTTATCCAGCACACACGCCGCCAGCGTATGCAGCCGGGCGATCATGTGATTTTTGCAGCGGTAGTAGACTGAGGAGGAATCGGGATGCGGATCGTGATTGTTGGCGGCGGCAAGCTGGGCCGCCAGCTTGCGCGCAATATGCTGGAGCGCAAGAATGATGTTCGTTTGGTGGAAAAGAACCGTCTGCGCTGCCGCGCATTGGCCAATGAGTTGCAGATCGAGGTGATCTGTGGCGACGGCACGGAGCTGGAGGTGCTGGAGCGCGCCCAGACAGCCGGGTGCGACTGCTTTTTGGCAGTGGGCGGTACAGACCAGGACAACTTGGTGGCCTGCCAGCTGGCAAAACAGGAGTTCGGCGTGGAAAAGGTGATCGCCCGGGCGAATGACCCGCGGAATCTGCCGGTCCTGCGCACGCTGGGCGCAGACATTGTGGTCAGCAGCACAGAGATCATCACGAACTTGATTGAGCAGGAAGTCGATGTGGCGGAGATGCACATGCTGGCCACGCTCAACCGCGGCCGGGCCTCTATCTTTGCCATGACCTTGCCCGAAAATGCGAGGCTGATCGGCCACTCGCTGAAGGATATTCCACTGCCGAAAGGGTCGCTGGTCATCTCAGTTGTGCGTGGGGAAAAGATGATGGTCCCCAATGGCGATACAACGTTTTATGGCGGGGATGAAATCATTGCGGTCTGTGAGGGCCGTGCTCAGAAAAAGCTGGAGACGCTTTTTACAGAAAAAAGGTAAAATTTTGGATTTTGCACATTGGACGCGGAAAAGCCGCTGCGGAAACGCAGGGGCTTTTTTGATGCGCGAATTCATGCCATAGCGAACAATCTGAAAGTTTTTTCCACAAACCGAGGTGTTCCAGAATAGGACAGAAAAGCCGGAAGCCTGTATTTTGTTCAGACTTCCGGCGCTGTTTTTAAGTGGACACTCTTATGGCTGGCTGCGCAATGCTCCAAAAGCTTCGTCAAAATATAGACGGAACTTATGCATCAGGCCGTCGCTTTTGGGCGGCGGCCTGATGCTGTCTTCTATTTCCGGAAGACGCCACGCCGTGCGGCATATGCCTGCGGCGGGATGGTGTGGTCCTTTGGCGGCGAGGACGGCAGCATGTCCATTCGGCTGTCCTCGCCAGTCACACTGTGCAGCGCTTTTTCAAGCATCAGCATCGTGCCCAGCGCAAAAAACACCGGCACCATCACAGGGTTCAGTATCATTTTCATGTGGTCCTGCCTCCTTTCCCAGTACCATTTCTATCCGATTTTCTTCCTCTTTATCATAAGCCCTTTTTCTGAAAAACGCAAGGGAAATGTGCAAAATGTAAGAATACTGTAAGAATTTAAGCGAAATTTTTATCGAAAAATGGCTAAACTGTGAACCCGAATTTGAAAACGTGATTTTGGGCGGCCCCGCTTGACAGACGGGCTTTCCTGTTATATACTTAATTACATAAGTAATTAACAAATAAACGCGGACAGGAGGGATGCAATTGGATGGAAATTTCACTGCAGGCGCGCCGCTTTATGAGCAGATCGCGCGGAAATTGGAGGATGATATCTTGAGAGGAATTTTGCAGGAGGACCAGCAGGCACCCAGCACAAACGAACTGTCACGCGCTTATGCCATCAATCCGGCGACAGCGGCCAAAGGCCTGAACCTCCTTGTGGAGGAAGGGGTCCTGTATAAGCGCCGCGGCATTGGGATGTTCGTGGCCAAGGGTGCACAGGAGGCGCTGCGTGCGCGGCGAAAGGACCGGTTCTATACAGACTATATTGTCGGTCTGGTGCGGGAGGCGCAGCGGTTGGACATTTCGGCAGAAGAGCTGGCGCAGATGATTCACAAAGCCAGCAGTGCAAAAACCATGCCCACATTGGAGGAGAGCGAGTATGGAAAGTAAAATTCTGGCGGCCAAAGACATTGTCAAGCGCTATGGCGACAAAGAAGTGCTGCATGGCGTTTCGCTGGAGCTGAGACCGCATACGATCTATGGTCTGATTGGCCGTAATGGTGCCGGCAAAACCACGCTGATGGGTATCATGACCGCGCAAAATACGGCGACCAGCGGCAGCGTGACCTATGGCGGCGAACCGGTTTGGGAAAACCGGCACGCTTTGGCGGACATCTGCTTTTCACGTGAACAAAATCCCAATTTATTGATGGGCCGCAATACCTATAAAGTCAAACATATTCTACAAATGGCATCGTATTATTACCCGCATTGGGACCAGGAATATGCCCAAAAGCTCGTACAGGAATTCGGCCTGGATGTCAAAAAACAGATCTGCAAACTCTCCAGCGGCATGCGCAGTATGGTGACCATCCTGATCGCATTAGCGAGCAAGGCGCCCATTACCTTCCTCGATGAGCCGGTCGCGGGGCTGGATGTCGTTGCACGCGATCAATTCTATCATCTGCTGCTGGAGGAGTACCAGGAGACAGAGCGTACTTTCGTCGTCAGCACGCACATCATTGAAGAGGCGGCGAGCGTCTTCGAAAAAGTCATTTTTCTCGACAAGGGCAGCATCCTGACGATGCAGGACACCGACGTGCTTTTGTCCCATTATCATTACTTGAGCGGAAGGGACGATACCGTGAAGGAAGCGGCCGGCACATATCCGATTTTGCACGAAGAGCGGATGGGGCGCAGCATGACCGCCTGCGTCGAGGCGCCGGCCGGCGCGTTGGATGCACGCTGCCGCGAGCTGGATGTTTCTCTGGACCCGGTGCCGCTGCAAAAGCTCTTTATCTATCTGGCGGGGCACGAACAGGAGGAGGATTGAACATGGCGGCTAATTGCAAGAGTTTCCTGCGTTTTATGTGGTATTACCCCCTGGTGGTCATCGGCCTGATTCTATTTTATGCCTATGGCGTTGGCTCGTTTGAAGAGCCGTTTTCCTTGACCATTGTGAGCTGCACCATGTTGTTGTTTCTTTCGCTAATTGTCTTTTTATACCTGACGAGCAACCAATTTCAGATGGCGATCACGTTTAGCAGTACGCGAAAGGCGGCCTTTGGTGGCATGCTGGCGGTGCAGCTGTTGTGGTGGGTGTGTCTCCCGGCCGTCGTCCTGCTGATGCTCTGGCTGCTGCGCGGACCGGAGGCTGTGACGTTCTTTTGGCAGATCGCGCCGCTGGAATTGCCGTTGCTGCTGCTTACGGTCGCAGGCGGCGGTTTGCTCGGCTTTGCCACCATGCTGCTGCGCAAAGCTGGGCGGATCGTGGCTTATGTCCTGTTTGTTGCCGTGATTTTGGGCTGCTTTTGCATCTTCATTTCGACTCTTTCTACTGCGGCAGATCGTGGATCCGGACTGCCCATCGGGGTTCCGCTGGGGCTTTGCGGCGGCGCAGCTGCCTGCTTTGTCGGGGAGAGGATCGTCGCCTCCCGCTATTGCGTGAAGGGGTGAGCTTATGATTCGACGGTATCTCGCGCGGGAATGGAAACTGAGCAACCATTTCTGGCAGGGGCTGCTGATCGCTTGCGCGGCTGCATTTGTTGTGATTTTTGGGCTGATGTCCCTTTCCGATGTGGAAAATGTACGCGAAGGCAGCGCCATTACTGTTCCAGCCGTGATCGTCTGTGCGGTTGGCCTGATTGCCACTTTCTTTTCCGCGTTGTCCAATTTTTCCTACAGATTTAACTTTGCAGTGCAGATGAGCGTGCGGCGGCGGGATTATGCGCTGGCGGCCTTCTTGCTCCATCTGTTCGGCATGGTGGCGGTCCTTGCCGAGGCAGTGGTGCTGTCGCTGGTGTTTGGGCTGATAACCGGCAAGCAGGGACTGCAGCACGTGGCAGCGTGGCTGCCGTGGGTGCT
>USIA01000120.1 GCA_900554535.1 uncultured Oscillospiraceae bacterium
CAATCACGGTTCCGCTGGTGGGAGTGTCCAGCCCGCCCATCATGTGAAGCAGGGTGGACTTGCCGCTGCCGGAGGTTCCCACAACGGCCACAAACTCACCGTCATTTACGGAGAAGTTCACGCCGTCAAGGGCGCGGGTGATATTCGGCTTTGTGCCGTAATACTTTTTCAGGTCGATAGTCTGTAAAATGCTCATACTCAAAACTCCTTTCAAGGCTTTCTGCCTGCTGATAAGGGTATTGTAAAACCCAAATGTCCGCGAAATGTTACAGCGGCCCAAAAATTTCATTGAAAATCGGAGTGAAATGTTACAGCGCTCGGACATTTCAAAAATTTTTTGAGAAATGGCGAAAAAAGCGGGGCAGCACACGCCGCCCCGCCGATCCCATACGGTTATTCCATCGCCCGCATTTGTTCAATCAGGGATTGCTTTTTCTGTCTGCGGATTGTCCATACAGACAAGATCAGTTCCATTCCGAACAATACCAGAATGAACAGTCCCATTTCCAAAACCGGGAATTTGTAAGGCACTACATTTCCGGCAAAAGCTCCTATACTCATTTTTCTGCAAGCAAAGATGGAAGCCGGAAGCCCAACGATCAGCGTCGCCAATGTTGCAAAGAGCGCATAGCACAGCCCCTCACAGATGTTCATTTTACATAGCTGTTTTTGTGTTAGGCCGATAGAACGCAGAATACTGTTTTCCTGCTTTCGGGCTATCTGGTTAGAGAGTGTCGTATTGATAAGGTTGATAACGCCAAAGAGAAATACCAACCATGAAAGTATCTCCATACTGCCAAACGCAAAAGAATTTGTCATTTCTTCATATTCAATCACTGTATTGATTTCATCTAAGGCAATATTACTATGGCTGGCAACAATATTTTTCAATTCAGCTCCCACATAGTCCGTTTTTTTAGCGTCATTTACAATGCTCCATGAATAGTCAAAAGAGGTGATTTCCGGGTGCAGTTCGTGGAACAACGCTTCTGGTGCAAAAAGAGTTGCCCCATCTAAGTGCATCCTGCCATGTCCTGAATATACCTTTGCAGGAGCGTATAACCCCGATATGGTAACAGAAACGGATGGCTGTTCTTCTCCCAAAGAAATCTCAACCGTTGAACCAACACCCATATCCTCATTCTGCTTTAGCACATTATAGTCAATTACAATACTACGGGAATCTGTTGGCATGGTTCCCTCTGTCAGAGCCGCTTCAACTGCCGCATAATTCTGGTCGGTCAGCATATCGCACATACCACCAGCTTGATGAATCTCTGTTTTATAAGTTGCATGGAGAGATTGCCTGCTTGGAATTATATCTGTAACGCCATCAATAGATAAGATTTCCTGCTTTAATTCCTCATTCAATGGATTTCCCGCTGCCATAACCTTTTCTTCTGTCATTTCAGAATCCAAATAAATTTTATAGTCGCCGTCTGGGAAAAACTGTCTTGCAAGTGCCTCTGGTGAGCGCAGCAAAACAATGGAGGATACCACAAGCAGGATAATTCCGCCCAAACTCAATGAAGCTACAATAGCAACGGTCTTTTTTCGGTCACGCTTAAAATTCGCAATTCCCATTGAAACAGGATTGAGCTTGATGTTCTTTTTCCGGCTGCGGATGTCCTTTTGCGCCGGGGTAAAACGGATGGCTTCAATCGGGGAAATCCCTGCCGCAATTTTTACTGGCTTACGGATGGAAACAGATACCATGATCCAACTACTTATGAGTGTCAAAATAACCGTTTCCACATAGGAAACAGCGTTAAATCCCTTGGGAAATAGAAGAAAACCGCCGCATACACCCAGCACTGTACCAATCAAAATTCCGATACTGCCGAGTTTGCGTCCCTCCCGCTTTACAATCCGCTTGATTTGCTTTGGCGTTGCACCAATCGTCCGAAGCTGCCCGTAGCTCTTGATTTTGTCATTGATGGAGATACGGAAGATACTCTGGATCACAATATAGCCGCCGATCAGAACAATGGCAATCACGCCAGCCATCAGTGCAAAATCAAAGGATTTAGAAGCATAGGCAAAATACTTGCTGTTCATTTTGGGCATAGGAAGCTGATATTCCTCCGCAATCTCCCTGCAATAAGAGGTCATCAGTTCTTCGCCCAACTGGTCGCTGTTTTTGAAATGGGCATAGGCACGATACCCAGCCGGGTCAAATCCATCCCATTCTGTCAGGGCAGCTTTGGAAAGAATGATAGCGCAGGTATTCGCTTCTTTTTCATTTACGCTGTCCATAATTCCGGTAACGACATAATCACCATGAAAACTCTCGGTATCTAAGGTCACAGTGTCCCCAATCTTGGCATTGTTTCCATAGGTGGAAAGAAAGTATTCGCTTACGACAACTTCATTTGCTTTTTCAGGAACCCGGCCCTCTAACAACTTCATCTGCGCCTTGGTAATCTCCATCATTTGCGCGTCGCAATACACATAGGACGCATGATAGCCCTGTTCCGAAAGTTCCTCACCCAGTATATAGTAGCTGCCTACGCGCTCAAACTCCGGCACTCCTTTCAGGGTTTCAATGTCGTTTTCCTCCACGCCCAGCCAGACCGCCTCATAAGTATCGACAACCTGATTGCGCTGCATTTGTGTCAGGGAGGTAGACACAATTCCCGTAAAGCAGATCAGAAACGCCGCCAGCGCAACGGCGATCACTACCATCAGATTCCGGCGCTTCTCGCTTTGCAAACTTTTCTTTGCCAGCTTCTTTGTAATGGCGCTGGTATCATTCTCAAAAGGCCATGTCATAGCCTGCCAACTCCTTACTCTACAATCTTTCCGTCCTCAATGCGGACGATCCGATCTGCAAGGCGGGCAATGTCGTTGTTGTGGGTAATCATCACGACAGTTTGCCGAAACTCCGCACTGGTACGCTTGATAAGCCCCAGCACCTCGGCGCTGGTCTTGCTGTCAAGGTT
This sequence comes from uncultured Oscillospiraceae bacterium, assembly GCA_900554535.1. Lineage (GTDB taxonomy): Bacteria > Bacillota > Clostridia > Oscillospirales > Acutalibacteraceae > Caproicibacterium. The sequence continues at coordinate 2,943 of USIA01000120.1, forward strand.
GCCGGTTGGTTCGTCGGCCAGCACGATTGCCGGTTTGGTAATCAGGGCGCGGGCAATCGCCACACGCTGCTGCTGGCCGCCTGAAAGATTGTTCGGCATATTTTTCAGTTTATCTTCCAGCCCCAGTAGGTGAACGATTTCGTCCAAAAACTTCTGATCCACCGTGTCCCCGTCCAGTTCCACCGGCAGGACGATGTTCTCATACACATTCAGGATAGGAACAAGGTTATAGTTCTGGAAGATAAAGCCGATGTTGCGGCGGCGGAAGATGGTGAGCTGTTCGTCGTTCATTTTCGACAGCTCTTTGTCCCGGACAATCACGGTTCCGCTGGTGGGAGTGTCCAGCCCGCCCATCATGTGAAGCAGGGTAGACTTGCCGCTGCCGGAGGTTCCCACAACGGCCACAAACTCGCCGTCCTCCACGGAGAAGTTCACACCGTCAAGGGCGCGGGTAATGTTCGGCTTTGTGCCATAATACTTTTTCAGGTCAATAGTCTGTAAAACGCTCATATTCAAAACTCCTTTCAAGGCTTCTTGCCTGTTGATAAAGGTATTATAAAACCCAAATGTCCGCGAAATGTTACAGCGGCCAAAAAATTTCATTGAAAATCGGGGTGAAATGTTACAACGCTCGGACATTTCAAAAAAATTTACGGCGGGCAGCCGGGAATGGCCGTCCGCCGCGTTCTATTTTGTAGGCAGCATAATGGAAAATTCCGATCCCTTGCCCGGCTCCGAAACCACTTTGATATAGCCGCCCTGTCGCGTTACGATCTCGCGGGCCAGATACAGGCCAATGCCCACGCCCTGCTGTTCGTGTACTTCTTCCTCACGATAGAAGCGCCGGAAGATGGCAGCCTGATTGCTTTCGGAAATGCCCTTGCCGGTGTCGGTCACTTTGATCTCCACATACATTTCCCACAGCACCACCGACACAGCGATTTTCCCTCCCGCCGGGGTGTACTTCACCGCATTGTCCAGCAGGTTAAAGAGGGCTTCGGATGTCCACTTGCTGTCATGGGAAACGGTCAAATCCTCCGGGCAGTCCACAGACACGGCGATTTCCTTTTTCTCCGCTGCATACACGATCCCACTCATGGCCTGCGCCACAGTATCAAAGAGGCGGCCCGATTTCTTATCCAACTGGATCACGCCCGTTTCCAGCCGTGAGGTTTTCACAAGGGCCTGAAAGAGAAAGTCCAGCTTATCCGTCTGGCTGCGGATTCCCCGGATAAAGTCGGTGCGCTCCGCCTCGGTCATGGGCTTTTCCAGCAGGGTGTCCGTCGCCATTTTCAGATTGCTTACCGGCGTTTTCACCTGATGGGAAATATCCGATACAAGGGTCTGTAACTCCTGCCGTTCCTCGTCCACCCGGCGGCGGTTCTCCTGCATGATCTGGTAAAGCCTTGCCAGCCGGTGTCCGATTCTGGCAAGCTGGGTTTCGCTGTCCTCTGGCCGCTGGGGCGCTTCATTCCCGGCGATCATGTGGTCTAAGGTCTGGCACAGGTCAGCGGTAAACTGCGACAGCCGCTTTCCAAACGCCTGCGTCAGTACAAAAATCCCCACAAGGGCGCACAGCAGCAGCGTCCCGCCTGTCAGCAGCACCGCAATCTGTTTTGTCACAAGAAACAGGGCTATGGTGATCCCGGACATGGAGAGGACAAGCTCCATTGCCACCCGGCCAAACAGCCGCTTTACCGAGAGGTTTTGAAACTTCATTTTACCTCGCCTCCCGTCCATTGATAGCCCATACCGTAAACGGTCTTGATGTATGGCACACCTCCGTCGGCTTCAATCTTGCTGCGAATCCGGCTGATGGAGGTTGTCAGGGTGTGTTCGTCCACAAACCTCTCGTCTATATCCCACAGCTTTTCCAAAAGCTGCCCACGGGTCAGCACTTGCCGGGGATTTTTGCGGAACAGGTTCAGCATTTTGTACTCCATCGGGGATAGGGTCAGGGGCTTGCCGTTTAAGGAAGCCGTCTGCTCCGAGAAGTCCAGAAACAGCCGCCCGTCGTCGTAAATGTCCTTGGCCGGTTTGTGGTGTTCCAGCATGGCGAACATGGCTTTGATTTTCCGCTGCAAGGCCCCGATCACAAAGGGCTTTGTGATGTAGTCCACCGCGCCCACCTCATAGCCCCGTATCTGGTCGCTCTCCTGATCGTTGGCGGTTAGGAAAATCACGATGGTGTCCGAGTGCTGGGGCTTTATCAGCTTGCACAGCTCAAAACCGTTCCCGTCCGGCAGGTTGATGTCCAGCAGCACTAAATCAAATTCCCGCTGGCGGATGGCGTCGGCGGCGGTTCTGGCATTTAGGGCAGAAGTCACGCCGTAGCCGTCTGCGGTCAGGTTGTAGGCCAACATCTTATTCAAAAAACTGTCGTCCTCGACAATTAAAATCTGCTCCATATTCTCACTTCCTTTGCTTTTTGCAGATAGTATAACAGGCAAATGTCCGAGAATTGTTACAAGGACAAATATATTTATCATTTTACAGCTTTTTTATGTGTACTGCAATTTTATAAAAGAAAGGACAGCAGTATCATCAAATTGCTGTCCTTGCGGTTTATTATAGCTGGTAGTGTATAAGCGTGGGTTCATCATATTTGGTGTGGTATCTTTAACTATGGGAAACTCCGGTTTCCCATCTGGATACGGTCCTTCCAGAGACATTTAATATTTCTGCCAACTGCTCCTGTGTAATGCCTTTTTCTTTGCGAAGTTTTTTTAAAAAATTCCCGATTTTTACTTGGTCCACCTCAACTCCTCCTTTCATCATCAAATATAGAATCTGTTATCTGCAAATAACACGACACAAAGCGAGAAATGTCGTATTTTCACTAATAGACACAGTTGTCTATGCGTTTTTCATTTTTTCAATTATACAAACTGGAATTTATATAATTATCTCTCTAACTTTCCCCATTTTATAGGCTTTCCCGCCTGTCCATTAGTGAAATGATATGTAGTTTCCCTTATTTTTGCCCTTATGAGAT
>USIA01000121.1 GCA_900554535.1 uncultured Oscillospiraceae bacterium
CATCCTGATGGCACTGTCTTTCCTGCTGGATACGATTCTCGCGCCGAACGGTCCGGCAGCCAATTTCGGCACGAATAGTTCGGTAGCAGCCTTCTTTAATTCAGCTGGTAATGTGGCCTTCGGGTTTATGCTGCCCATCCTGGCGGGCTTTATCGCCATGGCAATTGCAGACCGCCCCGGTTTGATGGTCGGTTTTGTCGGCGGCTCGATGGCCAATCTTGGCCTCTGCTTCCAGAACGGGCAGTTTGTCGATGTGAATACCGCCGATGCTTCGGTGGTTAGTTCCGGTTTCCTGGGCGCGTTGGTTGCAGGTTTCCTGGCCGGCTACATTGTGCTGGGACTTGAAAAGCTCTGCGATCATCTCCCCCACTCGCTGGAAGGCATCAAGCCGATTTTGATCTATCCGTTGGTTGGTCTGATCGTTATTTCCGTGCTGATGATCTTTGTGCTTGATCCGCTCTTCTCTGCACTGAATGTGCTCATCAGCGAGGGCCTGAGTTACCTCAATGCTGGCGATAATCCCTTGCTTGGCGTCCTGCTTGGCGCACTGCTCGGCGGCATGATGAGCGTGGATATGGGTGGCCCTGTCAACAAGGCTGCGTATCTGTTCGGTACTGCGTCGCTGGTTGTCAACGGCCAAGCGGTCTCCTCCACGGTAATGGCATCCGTCATGGTCGGCGGCATGGTTCCGCCGCTGGCAATTGCACTGTGCAGCACGTTCTTCAAAAACCGTTTCACCAAAAAGGAACGCGACTCCGGTGTGACAAACTATATCATGGGTCTGTGCTTTGTCACCGAGGGCGTTATCCCGTTTGCAGCTTCCGATCCGCTGCGCGTGCTGCCCTCTTGCATCGTCGGATCTGCAGTGTCAGGCGCGCTCTCGATGCTCTTTGGCTGCGCGCTGCCCGCGCCGCACGGCGGTATCTTCGTGTTCCCGGTGATTACGAATTGGCCGATGTATCTGATCGCACTGGCTGCTGGCAGTATTGTGGCAATGTTCCTGCTTGCCGCACTGCGCAAGCCTCTGCCTCCAGAAGAGTCTGGGCTCGCCGCTGCTGCGCATTAAATTAGGGTTCTTCTCAATCCTATAAAAAAGACGCATCTGTCTTAAATGCATTTTAGAAAACAGAACGGTCATAAAATTTGCGCGTCCGTACCATCAATGGCACGAACGCGCAATTTTTTATTTATTGGTTATTGCTTGGCGGTGCGCTGCACGGTAGCCGCACTGTAAAGGTACTCCCGACGCCAGGCGTGCTCTCAACATTCACTTCGCCGCCATATAAAGCCGCGATGTGCTTGACGATGGAAAGCCCCAAGCCTGTACCACCGATTTCCCGAGAACGGCTTGTATCCACGCGATAAAACCGCTCAAACAGACGTGGAATATGTTCCTGCGCGATACCGATGCCTGTGTCGCGCACGCGGATCACCGCAATCTCTTGCTGAGAAGCGCCGGTGATCTCCACCATACCATCCGGTTTATTATATTTGATGGCGTTTTCGATCAAATTGGTAAACAGCTGCTCCAATCGGCTTGGTGTGCAGCGAACAAACAGCTTCGGGTCAATTTTCTGGTCGACAACGGTCACGTGATTTTTCTTTGCCGCCAGTGCCAGGCGCTGTACGCAGACCCGTACGGTGTCTGCTACATTACAGGGCTTGACAGAGGGGTCGTCACGGGCATTTTCAAGACGGGAAAGCACCAACATATCGTCAATCAGATGCTGCAGGCGCTCTGCCTCCATATCCAAAACATCATAAAAATAACTGCGCGTTTCTTCATCGCGATTCCCGCTCTTGAGCAGTTCAATACTCGCCCGGATCGAGGTCAGTGGCGTTTTTAACTCATGGGTCACATTTCCGACAAATTCGCTGCGCATCTGTTCCAGTTCCTTAACACGGGTAACGTCGGACAACACAGCGATGACTGTCTCTCGATCCTCCAATAGCGACGTATAAACGATTAGATGCTGATTGGGTGTTGAACCGGTCATTTCTTCTTGAAAGGTTTCTCCAACCTTTCGAGTCTTTCTCATAATCGCGGCAACATGTGTAATCGCCAGTCCGCCAGCCATCTTCCCACCCACGGCCAGACGTGGAACGGCCAGCAGCTCGCGCGCACGCTCATTGAAAAAGAGCACGCAGTGGTCTTTGCCAACCGCGATGACGCCATTATCCATGGCTTCCAAAACGCCCTTCAGCAAATTCTGGTTATATTCTAAATCGTGCAGGGCTTCTTCCACACTATTGGCCATACGATTGAAGGATTTCGAAAGCTGCGCTACTTCGTCATGTCCGCGCACCTCAACCCGGCCTGAAAAATCGCTGCGGCTGATCTTTTCCGCTGCCGCGGTAAGTCCCTGCAGCGGGCGGATCGTGCGCGATGCAAATACGACTGTAGCTGCACAGACAACGACCAGCCCCAAGCACATACACAGCAGCATCCGCCGCCAGAGGCCGGAGAGTGCGGCGTCCATCTCTGAAACTGGTAGCGCCGCACGCAGCAGGTATTGGTCATTGAGCTTCTCTGCCGCATACTGGTAACGCTCGTTTGTCGACTGGCTGGTGCGTATCGCATAGCCATGCCCGCTCTTAAGCGCCTGCTGGACTTCTGATTGAGAAAGTTGGTTACTATTGATTTCTCCATTGCTGCTGTCTCCTATGACTGTGCCGTCGGAACGAATAATACTGATCAGCACCTGTTGGCCATTTCGCGACAGTGCCTTCCCTACCTGCTGGCTCACCTGTTCGGGATTCGACTCAATCTGGCTTTCCTGCAAGGAAAGCACAGACAGCACCATATCCAGCTGGCGCGTAAACTGTCTGCGGTATTCATTTTGCACCTGAAAGGACGACAACAAAAAAGCCACAGCAAATCCAATGATGACCACCGTGGCATTGATGATGGTCATTTTCTTTTTCACGAAGCATGTCCCCCGCGTTCGGCACAGAATTTATACCCCACACCCCGTACTGTCTGAATACGGGTCGGTTCATCCGAATTATCCTCAATCTTCTGACGCAGATACCGAACATGGACATCCACCGTGCGGGTGTCCCCAAAATACTCGATACCCCATACCTTATCGAGCAGCGTGTCGCGCGTCAGCACCTTTCCTGCATGGCGCATCAACATACACAACAAGTCGAATTCCTTTGCGGTCAACTCGATTTCTTGACCATTTTTGGTGACCGTGTGGCGCATAATATCCACCGTGATGCCGTTGACAGACAAAATCTGCTCCTCCGGCTCAGCCTCACGGCGTGCAGTGCGGCGAAGCACCGCACGCACACGGGCGCACAGCTCCTTAATGCCAAAGGGTTTGGTTATGTAATCGTCAGCGCCCATCTCCAGACCGAGCACTTTGTCGATTTCTTCCCCTTTTGCAGTAAGCATCAAAATCGGAATATTGTGCAAATGCTCGTCAGCATGTAAAATCCGGCAGACTTGCAACCCATCTGTGCCAGGCATCATCCAATCCAGCACAATTGCATCCGGGCGGCGCTGCCGCACTCCTGCCAAAAGGGCATCCCCATTCGCAAACTCTGCCGTCTCAAATCCGGAATCCTTCAAGCCAAATGCCACAAGTTTACGGATATTCATCTCATCATCCGCAATATAGACCAAGGCCACAGTCATTTCCTCCTTTTTCTTACCCTGATTCCTGCCGCCCCGATTGGACAGCCAAATCCCAAAAACACAGAAAAGGGTATCCTGCCTGCTTATCCGCAGCGCCGGATACCCAATCCCAAATTATACCTGCTGAGGCGTTGATTCTGCCTCATTATCTCCCTCGTTCAGGTCCGGATGGTGGCCGGTCACCATATAAATCACCCATTCGGCAATATTGGTTGCATGGTCGCCCATCCGCTCAACATATTTGATAATAAAGAGCAGATCCACATCGCGCATGACATTTTCCGGATTCTGCGTAATTGCATTGCAGACTTCCAGTACGATCTTGCCAAAGGATGCGTCCACAATGTCGTCCTCCGCACAGATTTTGCGCGCCTGTTCGACGTCATGGCTCAGGAAGACATCCATTGCGCTGTGGAACATCTGGTGGACTTTTTCCATGGTATTGACAATATGTGTGACCGGAAGACTCTGGAAATCCACCATGCCGCTCGTGGCTAAAATCTCGCAGATGTCAGCGCATTGGTCAGCCTCACGCTCCATGTCTGTCAAGATCTTCAAACATGCGGTAATGCTGCGTAGGTCGCTGGCAATGGGCTGCTGACTGGCAATTAGATTCATGCAGAGCTTTTCGTTTTCATGCTCCATACGGTCGATGTCGCTGTCGCTGAGTGCGACATCCTCAGCCAGCTCCAAATTGCCCGTGCGCAAAGCCTGGATGGATTGTTCAATGCGCTTGTTGATTGCATCGCCCATAACCGTCATGCGCTGATTCAGATAATTAAGTTCCTTGTCAAAATACTTTCTGGGCATCCAATTTTGCCTCCTTATCCTGTAATGACAGACGGTAGGCACTTTCTCTTATCCCGCCTATCTTCGCCTATCTTATAGTATACGATACCCCCGCAGAAAAAACCAGTCTAAATCAGCCAAAACGTCCGGTAATGTACCGCTCAGTGCGTTCGTCAGCTGGATTGTTAAACATGTCGGTCGTATTGGTGTATTCCACAAGCTGGCCAAGCAGGAAAAATGCGGTATTATCCGCAATACGCGCCGCCTGCTGCATGTTGTGCGTCACGATAATGACCGTATATTTTTCACGCAAATCACCCATCAGATCTTCAATTTTCAGGGTTGAGATCGGATCCAGGGCACTGGTGGGTTCGTCCATCAGAAGAATGTCAGGCTGCACCGCCAACGCGCGCGCGATGCACAGACGCTGCTGCTGGCCGCCAGACATGCCCAGCGCATTTTCTTTGAGGCGGTCTTTAACCTCATCCCACAATGCAGCGGCACGCAGACTCGACTCCACAATTTCGTCAAGCTTGGCTTTATTCTTGATGCCGTGAATTTTGGGACCATAGGCGATGTTTTCATAAATGCTCATGGGAAACGGATTGGCCTTCTGAAAGACCATGCCAGCACGTTTGCGCAGCAGGTTGACGTCCGTCTCCGGTGCATAGATATCCTCACCGTCAATGCAGATTTTTCCACTGATCTTGCACCCCTCCACGAGGTCGTTCATGCGGTTGAGGGACTTTAAGCAGGTGGATTTGCCACAGCCGGAGGGGCCAATAAAAGCAGTGATGCGGTTCGCGGCAATTTTCATATTCAGATTCTTTAAAGCATGGAAATCGCCGTAGTACAGATTCATATCCTCAAGACTGACCTTTACGTTTTCGATGCCATTCAAATTGCCGTATGTGGTTGCTGCCAACTCCTCGCCGGCTTTTTCCATGTCGATTGCTTGCTCTTTCTGCTCTGCTTGCATAGCTCAATCTACCGTCCTTTCGTTTATTTACGCGTGCCGGATGCTTTTCTGTCCAGATGTCTGCTTAGTAGACGTGCCCCGATGCTGAAAATCAGCACCAAGACAATCAGAACCGCCGCGCTGAGGTTCGCAAGCTGTGTGGCGTTGCTCGCAATGCCCTCGGTGCGCAACGCCCAAATATGCAGTGAAAGCGTCTCGCCGGGGCGGAATGGATTTAATGGGCAAGTCGGCGAAGAGAGATCCCAATTCGACCAGTTGATATCCGTGCTCATGCCAGCTGTATAAAGCAGGGCCGCTGCCTCACCAAAGCCACGGCCGGCCGCCAGGATAACACCCGTCATGATGCGGGGCAGGCACGCAGGAAGCAGCATATGCACAATTGACTGCCAGTGCGTGGCGCCCATGGCCAGGCTGCCCTCTTTGTATTCGATCGGCAGTGCCCGGAATGCATCCACCGTTGTGGTGGTGATTAATGGCAGGG
>USIA01000122.1 GCA_900554535.1 uncultured Oscillospiraceae bacterium
CCCGTTCGAGCATATTACGGTCGAGGCAATGGAGCAGTGCGTACAAATCCTGCTGGAACTGGTCCGGGCCTGTGCCGAAACGCCTGCCGCGCAAGCCTGATAAAAATACGCCCGCGGCTTTCGATGGCCTTGGGCGTATTTTCGATTTGACAGATCGTGCAATTCTGCGTACAATATTTGTAAAGGTGCTTAAAAATAGAAAGGCAGCGCAAAAAAGCTGTGCGAATTGTCAAAATTCGGCGGCGTTTTATGCGCCGTTCATTCACCTGTCAAAAGAAAGGACGCATGCATATGAAAATCGTAGCTATGGAACCGCTTGGCGTGGATCGCAGCCTGATCGATTCGCTCGCAAAACCACTCGAGCAGGCCGGCCATACCCTGACCTATTATGAACAGCGTGAGACCGATACAGCCAAGCTGATCGACCGCATCCGCGACGCAGACATCCTGATCGTCGCGAACCAGCCGCTTCCGGCGGAGGCGGTCGAGGCGTGCCCGAACCTGAAAATGATCGCGGTGGCCTTTACAGGCGTGGATCATATCCCGTTGGAGACCTGCAAAGCGCGCGGGATCAAGGTCAGCAATGCGGCGGGCTATTCGACAAACGCCGTGGCGGAGCTGGCGTTCGGCCTGATGATCAGCCTGTACCGCAGCATCCCGGCGTGTGACCAGCGCGCCCGGACAGGCGGTACCAAGGATGGCCTGGTGGGCCCGGAGCTGAAGGGAAAGACCATGGGTATTGTCGGAACAGGCGCCATTGGCTCGCGTGTGGCGGAGATATGATGATCGCGTGGGTGTTTGGCTGCAAGCTGCTGGCCTACAGCCGGACGGTCAAGCCTGCCCTGGAGCAGAAGGGCGTCCATTTTGTGTCGCTTGAAGAGCTGCTGCGTGAGAGCGACATCGTTACGCTGCATGTGCCGTGCACGGACCAGACGCGCGGCATGATCGGCAAAGAACAGCTCGCACTGATGAAGCCCACCGCTGTTTTGATCAATACAGCACGCGGCCCGGTGGTGGATAACGCTGCGCTTGCCGACGCGCTCAATGCGGGGCAGATCGCCGGCGCGGGCCTGGATGTCTTTGATATGGAGCCGCCCATCCCGCAGGATTACCCGCTGCTGCATGCGAAAAATACCGTCCTGACGCCGCACGCCGCCTTTGCGACGAAAGAAGCCATGATTGCCCGCGCGCACATCACGTTCGATAATGTGACGGGCTATCTGGACGGCAAGCAGATCAATGTGATTTTGTGATTCTGCATCTGGAAAATACATCTTCAAAAAATTTCCGCTGCACCGATTGATGCACAGCAAACGGGATTTTGAGCGCTCTCCGGTATGACGTGTTCCGGAATGCGGCGGATGTTCTATGCTCTAAGGGGCTTCTGAATCGCGGGACTTTCCCATGGTTCATGAAATGGTTCCTTAGAGCATTTTTCTATCCGCGCTCCCTGTGTAGAAGTAGGGCAATCCCAAAGGCCGGGAGCCAGCGCGCTGGCCGGCATGAAAAAACCGCCGTACAGGTTTTTCTCTGTACGGCGGCCAGCCTGAAATCATTTGTCAAATAAATCGCTGTGTGTTCCGGGACGGGTCAGCGTCAATACCAGCACATCGTCTTCTATGCGGTAGATGAGCAGCCAGTCCGGCTGAATGTGACATTCCCGGCATCCCACCCAATCGCCGGAAAGATCGTGGTCTTTGTTTTTCTCGGGCAATTTTTCGCCCCGCGACAAGGCCCGGATAATATTATCCAGCAGGTCCATGTTCATATGCCGCTTAATCGCCCGTTTGTAGTCTTTTTTGAATTCTGTCGTCCAAACAATGTCGCGCTTCATCGTTTCAGCTCCCGGAGTGCTTCTTCCACATCGGAGTAATGCTTCACGTTGGGATCGTGCGCAATCCTTTCCGCCTCCCGGATGGCTGCAATGGTTTCTTCGTTGGGCTGTTCCAGCTTGACGTCAAAGGGGATGCCGCCCTCACGAAGCGACTGGCGAACAAAAATGTTGAACGCCGTCGACAAATTCATGCCGAGTTCCGCGAACAGGGCATCGGCCTTTGCTTTCAAATCCGCGTCCATGCGGATACTGATGTTTGTGGTATTTCCAGCCATATCATCAACCCCTTTCAAATAGCACTTTTAGTATATGCCATTTGCACGAGAAAAACAATACTTTGCACGAAAATATACCGGAAAATTTATGTTCCGAAAATTCCTGCATAGTCAATCAGCTTGTCCGGCGCCGTCCGTATCAACTTTCGAATGCCCTTTTGCCGCAGATGGACGCGCCCGCCATGTCTGCGGCGGAAAAACGCCCCTTTTGGAGCGGCCAAAGGGCCTCCCCAAAGAGGGCGTTTGCGGTTACTCCTCTACATGCTCGCACGCCAAAAATTGTGCAGCGGTCATGCATTTTGGGTGTTCCATATCAAGGCTCAAAAAATCCTTATCTCCTGTCAAGATCATGTCTACACCCGATACGATCGCTGCATTTAAGATGGGCTGGTCTTTGGCATCACGGATCAGTTTTTCCGCGTGGTCGACCGCAGGAATCAGTTCATAGGACAATTCTGCAAGGAACACTTCCGCATCCGGCAGAAATTGAGGCGCTTTCCGCTCAAGAATGTCCCGCAGCTCTGCAATATTTCGATCGCATAAGACGATCTCGTGGTTATCCGCGATGTAGAACAGCGCTTTTGCTGGTTTTGACCGCGGAAAGAGCAATGCGGAAAAAAGAATGTTTGTATCAATCAGCACCCGCATTTGGTTGGTCCTTTCCGTAGCGCACTTCATCTATCAGCGCCTGAACATCCTCTTCGCTGGAAACCCCCATCGCTTTTGCAGCCCCGACAAAGGCGGCCTGCGCTTTGCGGATAGCTGCCGCGGAGGCATTACTGATAGTGATCTCCCCGTTTTGCTTTTGAAGGAACAGAATTTTATCTCCGGCTTTCAGACCAAGCTGCCGTCGGATTTCCACTGGTACGGTGATTTGGCCGTTTGCTGAAATTTTTGCCAAATTCATAAAAATTCCCCTTCCTATTCTTGAAATCTCAAGTTTTCTTTATATCTGCTCTTATTATATCCCAAACAGCAAGGAAAGTAAACGAACATAAACCTGCGTGCCTTTTGCGGATTTCTGAAAAAGTTTTTGACGACACACTGCTGCAAAATACAACAAAACGCCCCTTTTGGAGCGGCCAAAGGGCCTCCCCAAAAGGGGCGTTCGTGTTTTTTCAAATTACTCTCAGCGATTAGCTGCCGCGATTTTTTATTCAATCGTGACCTTGTTCTTCGCTTCCAGCGCCGGCGCGTCTTTCTTCGGAACCGTCAGCTTCAACACGCCATCCTCGAACTTTGCCTTGACGTCTTCCGGCTGCACATCGCCGACATAGAAGCTGCGGCTGCAAGCGGCGGTGTAGCGTTCCTGGCGGATGTAATGGCCTTCCTTGTCCTTTTCGTCCCTGTTCAGGCCCTTGGAAGCGCTGACAGTGAGGTAGCCGTCCTTCAATTCGACGTTTACTTCGTCCTTCTTAAAGCCCGGCAGGTCGATGTCCACCGTATAGCCGCTGTCATTTTCCTGGACATCCGTCTTCATCAGGTCCTTGCCGCGTTTGCCATACAGCGGATTGTGCGTACCAAAGAAGTTTTTATCAAAATCAAACAAATCATCAAACAAATTTTCACTCCACACAGTCGGTAACATAAGTCATTCCTCCGTTTTCGAATGTGTTATTTTGTACCTTCGGGACCCTTCCGAGCCCCTCTTCCTGAGTACGTCTATAGTATAGCACGCAATGTTAGCAATGTAAATAGCAGAGTGCTAAAGTTTACAATTTGTTAATAAATTGTGCTGAATTCAGCGGGATATGAAGTGAAAAGGGCGAAACCTTTCACTTTTTGCCGGGCAAATATGCAAAAAGCACGCTGTGGAAGCGTATTTTCCGCAGCGTGCTGATTCATTATTGCGAGAAATCGGGATCAGGAACCCCTATGCCATTTTAATTTTGTCCAGTGCAACAGCACATACTGGGCCGCAAAGCCCGTGATCAAACCGCTGATGAGGCCCGAAACCAGCAAAACCGGCAGATACCAGATGATTTCCGGCGTGCTGGTCAGGACGATGGCCGCCAGAATCTGGCCGATGTTGTGGCAGACCGCGCCGATCATGCTCAAAAGCCAGAGGCGCTTGAGCGGGAAAGCCCGCAGAATCAGCGCACACACGGCAAAACACAGCAGCCCGCCGCTCAGGCTGTAGGGCAGCATCATGAGCTGCCCGGCAAAGATGCTCGCCAGCACAACCCGCGTCAATAGGACGGCCAGCGCGCTGCGCCGGTCATACAGATAAAATACGACCAAGGTCATGATATTGGGCAGGCCGATTTTGACGCCCGGAACCGGGCTTAAGGACGGGATGGCCATTTCCACCAGCGAGAGGATCAACGCGATGGCGGCGCACAGGGCCAGCATCGTGAGGCGGCGGATGGGGGACTGTTTTTTCGTGTTCATCGCCCGGTCACCGCGTCCACGCCGCCGGGGTCCGGCGCTGAGAAGCGGATGCTCAGCTGATGCGGCAGGCAGACAAGCGGCGCCGGCCCGTGGGAGCGGATGCCCTGATGGACACAGATCTGGTCCGGGCAGTCGGCGGAAATCACGCCGATTCCCTTTGGGGAAATCTGGATGGTGTTGGAATTCCCTTTTTCGCCGACTGTGAAAGTCTCCGTCTGCGTTACTTTGGATAAATCCACCGTGCGGATGACTTTGCCCTGCCGCGTGATGGTCGCCACGGTCTGTGATTGACCGGCCTGACGGAGGGACAGATAAAGAACGAGCGCCACCACACACGCAGCCGCCGCCACGATGGCGATGCCAACGCGCAGCAGCTTCCGCTTCTGTTTCATGAAACCACCTCGACAGGACCATTTTGCCATAATCGGGCGTGATCCGCAAGTCCCCCTTATCCTGTTTTGCCTCAGTCGGCCGGCGGCTTCGCCTCCAAAATCAGCTGCGCTTCATCTGTGGACAAAGGATAGTTCAGATAGGTCTGGTAGTATTCCCGCACCATCTGGACCAGATTGACGTCCTGGAACAGATCCGGGTGCAGGGTTTTGGCGGCCCACTGCACCTGCAGGACTTCTTCCGCGCTGTAGCGGTCCCAGCCATAGGCGCCGGAGGGATTGTTGTACACTTTGTTGTCCTGAACGGCCTTGATATTGGCCCATGCTTTGTTGGCTTTCAGCTCGGCTGCGCCGTCTTTGCCGGTGTTGACGCCAATGATGATGACGTCCGGGTTCCACTGCAGGACCTGTTCCATGGAGACTTCTTTCATGTTGCCTTTGACGCCCTGCGCGGCATTGACGCCGCCCGCTGCTGTGATCCAGTCGTCGATGATCGTGTCGGAGCCGTCCACTTTCAGCGGCTCGAGGGACTGGATGTGCAGCACCTTCGGCTTTTCCGCCGCGGAGAGGTTGGCCGTTTTCTGCTTGACGGAGGCGAGCGTGTTATCGAGGTATTGGATATATTTGTCCGCACGCGTGATCGCGTCGCCGCCGAGCACCTGCGCGGTGAGGGAGATGCACTGCTTCATCTCGTCATAATTGGTGAAATTCAGCTGCACGGTCGGGATGCCCATGCTTTTGATCTTGTCGGCGTTTGTGTTGCCGGGCGACATAAAGAAAATATCCGGCTGTTTGGCGGCCAGATCCTCCGTGTTAAAATCCTTATTTGATGTGGTGATGGCGTCCGAAAGCGACGGATTGATGTGGAACATCCACGGCACGGTCTGTTTGGTGTTCGCGGTGGCCACAATCTTGTCGCCGGCGCCGAG
>USIA01000123.1 GCA_900554535.1 uncultured Oscillospiraceae bacterium
CGGGCAGCAGGCCGGCGTAGACTTCGTCCACACCGACTTGAGCTGCCACGGCTTCCGCGGTCGCGTTTGTGTCTCCGGTCAGCATAACCGTGCGGCGCACGCCGGCCGCTTTCAGCTCCCGGATCATCTGAGCGGCGTCCGGCTTGATTTCATCTGCAATGACCAGATAGCCGAGGTATTGCCCTTCCCGCGCCACATGGACCACAGTGCCGACCACTTGCGGCGTCTCACAGGAGATCCCCGCCTGCTGCATCAGCCGCTCATTGCCCACCAGCACCGGCGCGCCGTCGACTTTGGCCGAAATCCCCATGCCGGCGATTTCCTGCACATCGGAGAGCCGGGCCGGGTCCGCATCTTTGCCCCAGGCTGCACGCAGGGACTGTGAAATCGGGTGGTTGCTGTAGTTTTCAGCCATGGCTGCGCTTTCGAGCAGGTCAGCCGTTTCTGTACCAGGCTGGGGGACCTGCTGCGTGACCTTGAAGGAGCCATAGGTCAGGGTTCCCGTCTTGTCAAACACCGTGGTATCGGTGCGTGCCAGGGCCTCCAGATAATTGCCGCCTTTGACCAGGATACCATACCGGGACGCGCCGCCGATGCCCCCGAAAAAGCTCAGCGGGATCGAGATGACCAGCGCGCACGGACAAGACACGACCAGGAAGTTCAAGGCGCGGATAATCCAGCCTGTGAAGGATTCCCGCAGGAAAAGCGGCGGCAAAACAGCCAACGCGACAGCGGCAAAGACAACGATGGGCGTGTAATATTTGGCGAATTTTGTGATAAAGTCCTCTGTGCGCGCCTTGCGGCTGCTGGCGTTTTCCACCAAGTCGAGAATTTTCGAGACGGTGGATTCACCGGAAGGTTTCGTGACTTCGATTTCCAAAACGCCTGTCTGGTTAATACAACCGCTCAGCGCTTCGCTGCCCGGCGATACCTGGCGCGGTACGCTCTCGCCCGTCAGGGCAGAGGTATCCACCAGCCCTGCTCCTTTGCGAACGGTGCCATCCAGCGGGATGCGTTCACCGGGCCGGACGACAATCGTATCGCCAACCTGTACGTCTTCGGGGTCTACCTCCTGCGTTGTGCCGTCCGCAGCCAGCAGGTTCGCGGTGTCGGGACGGATTGCCATCAATTCGGCGATGTTCCTGCGCGAGCGGCCGACCGCATACCCCTGGAACAGTTCGCCCACCTGATAGAAAAGCATCACCGCCACGGATTCCGGGTATTCGCCAACGCACAAAGCGCCGATGGTCGCAATGCCCATCAGAAAATTTTCGTCAAAGACCTGGCCGTGTGCGATGTTGCGCACCGCCTTCCACAGTACATCCCAGCCGATCACAACATAGGGAACCAGGAAGGCGGGCAGCCGCCAGAGCCCCTCCAGCGGCAGCAGAGCGGCCACAATCAGCAGCGCGCCTGCAACCAGGATGCGCGCCAGCATTCTTTTTTGCTTCTTTGTCATCATCCGAACCTCCTTCTCTTCAATGGATGGGCCGTATTTTTAGACGCCCTGGATGGCGCAGTCCGGCTCGACTTTTTTACAGACCTTCACGCATTCTTTGAGAATGCTGTCAAAGCGGTCATCGTCTGCGTCGAGCGTCAACTTTTGCGTGAGGAAATTGACGGTCGCATTGTGTACGCCGTCGATCTTTTTGATCGCGTCTTCCATCTTGGCAGCGCAGTTTGCGCAGTCCAAATCGACCAGATTGAAACGCTTTTTCATGCCAAAGACCTCCAATACAAATGATAAACATGCAAATCAGGATTTTAGAGAAAAAATACTCTGGAAAACTTTGTTTAGGACCATGAGGTGCGGTCAGTTCGCTTCGGTCAGGTGCTCCATCCCAGTCGCGAGAATGGTGCGGACATGTTCGTCTGAGAGCGAATAAAAGACGGTTTTGCCTTCCCGGCGCGATTTGACCAGCTTGTTTTGCTTAAGCACCCGCAGCTGATGAGAGACGGCGCTCTGACTTGCGTTGAGCATCTGCGCCAAATCACAGACGCACATCTCGCTTTCAAACAGGACATAGAGGATTTTGATCCGCGTGCTGTCGCCAAATACTTTATAAAGTTCCGCTAAATCATAAAGCAGCTCTTCGTCGGGCATTTGTTCTTGCACCCGCGCAACCACGTCTTTATGAACGCAGATATATTCACAGCGCTCCACTTCATTTTGATCGGGCATTTGCATTCTCCTTATTGTAGATGTATGAACATATGAACGATAATTCATATGTTCAATTTTATTATATGCGCAGAGATGGATTTGTCAATAGATTTTCGACATGTTAGCCAAGTGAAATTTTTTGCAGCGGCTTTCCTGCCTATCGCGGGGGTGGCAAATCGTTTTGGGGCACATAGATTATCAACAAAAATAGGCTCCCGAAGTGGGGCATTCAGCGGCCTGTCGCATCACCTCAGATGGCGTAAAAGCCGCTTGATTTTTAACGTTTCTTTTACAAAATTTAACCTGTATTTAACGCAAGAAGCGCATAATTTACAAAAAATTCACAAAATTAGTCTTGACAGAATCACTCAGACAAGATATAGTGAGGGTCACGCCGGGACCGTGAAAATGGGGAACTGATCGAACGAAAAACGAGCAATTTATGGCCGCGGGAATGACCAGTGCGGCCTGCCAGACGGGCTATGGCACCGAACCTGCCAGCGGCTGTGCGCCTGAGCAGCGTCCGTGTTCACGAACGCGCTGCGCCCACGTTTCTTCAAACTGGAAGCACGCGGGGGGCAGCCACAAGTACAGAAGATCCGCGCTCGGCGACTTCGCCGCAGCGCGTTTCTCCGATTGACCAAAACGGTACAGAAGAAAATTTGCTGCCGGCTTCGAAAGGGGCCGGCCCGGAAGGAGAGATTGTCATGAAGAAAGTAATTGGAATTGAAGGTATGATGTGTGCGCACTGCCAGCAGCATGTCAAGGAGGCGCTGGAGAAGGTTCCGGGCGTTGCGGGCGCGGAAGTCTCTCTGGAGGATAAGAGCGCACTGGTCCGCTGCAGCAATTCGGTCAAGGACCAGGCGCTCCAGCAGGCCGTCATTGACGCAGGCTACAAGGCCGGCCACGTGGTGCATGCCTGATGCAAGCGGGCTGAAAACTGTCCGGGGACATTAAAAGGCGAATCTATGCGAAGCATGGAGCATACGCATTCAAACGGGGAATGACTGCGTTTTCAGTCGTTCCCCGTTTGCCGTTTCTGTGGGCAGCGTGTATAATAGGGACAAGCGAAGGGGCGGCGTTGCGCATATCGGACGGGCGGCCGTACCTTGCCTGCCGTTTTGATGGCGCGGCAGGCGGTTTGAATGGCCTGGAGCGAATCGAAAGGCCGGGATAAAATCCAAAGGAAAGGCGGTTGCCGCTATGAGACAAAACCGAGAAGAATTGCCGGAGCTGGAGCGAAAAGAGGCGTTTCCCACGGCGTGGACAGGCCTCTTATGCCTTTCTGCTGCGTATATTGTGTTGGGTGTCTTGCTGCTGGTAATGCCGCAGATTTCATTGACCATGATCTGTCAGGTACTGGGAATCGTATTGGCCATTGCGGGCGCGATTGGCATCCTGGTCTACTTTTTGCGCCGCCAATATGAGGTCCCTGGCAGATTCGGTTTTGCTGCGGGAACGGCGTGTGTGCTGCTCGGCCTATTTGCCCTGCTGCGTACGGCGCAGGTGGCGTTTGCGTTCAGCCAGATCCTGACAATCTGCGTTGTGGGCGATTGTCTGGTGAAGCTGCAATATGCGACGGACCTGCTGCGGTTATACCGCCGAAATTGGTTTGTGGTGCTGCTCTTGGCGCTGGGACTGGCTGCGTTGGCGCTCGTCGCCCTGGCAAACCCATTTGGAAGCGACAACGTACGCCTGCCCTTTACCTATGGCGTGCTCATTGCCGACGGCGTGGCCAATGTGGGCGTGGTCATTTACCTGCATGCCGCTTACCGCGGTCAGCGCCAGATGGAGGACGAGGCCGTGTATGGGGATGGCTATCATTCTGGCGCAGACGGAGATTTTTCGGACGATTTTGAGGATATGGAATAAAAAACCCGGTGTGCAAAGGGCCGCCGCGAAATGCTGCAAGGGCATTTTGCGGCGGCCTTTTTGATAGGTACGGTTCCCGAAAGACATGAATTTGAAACACTTCTGTAAATTTTTGAAAAATTAGCCGTCGAAGGCGAATTTTTTGCATAGTTTGAGGGGGTGGTAGAGAGGAGGTGAGACTATGAAAGGAATTGACGTGAGCCGGTATAACGGGAACGTGGACTGGGCAACCGCCAAGGCCGCGGGGCTGGAGTTTGCGATTCTGCGGTGCGGCTATGGCTCCGATGAAACAAGCCAGGATGACGGGCAATTTGCGCGCAATGTCCAGGAATGCGACCGGCTGGGCATTCCATGGGGCGCGTATCTGTACAGTTATGCGCTCAATCTGTCGGATGCGAAAAGCGAGCTCCAGCACATTTTGCGGCTTCTGCGTGGCAAAAAGCCGTTGTTTCCCATCTATCTGGATATGGAGGACGCGGACGGCTACAAGCAGCGGAATGGGATGCCCAGCCGCCAGATGCTGACGGATATCGTCAAGACCGTTTGCAGCGGCTTAGAGGATGCCGGGTACTTTGCTGGGTATTATGTCAACCGAGACTGGTATTATAACCGCATCTATCCCGATCAGCTGAAGCAATATGCGTTCTGGTATGCCCGGCCGGGCGTCGATCAGCCCGATCTGTCCTGCGGTTTGTGGCAGAATGAATTCCCCAGCACAGGCGGAAAATGGCCCGGCGCGAATATCCCGGGCAGCGGCGGGTGTGACACAGACAAAAGTTTTGTGGATTATCCGGCCTTGGTACGCGAAAAGGGGCTCAATGGCTGGACCGCGACCCAAAAGGCACGCGTGGCCGGGGAAGACACCATCATACAGACGACCTGTGTGGTGGACACCACCCTGGACGTGAAGAAGCCGCTCGGCGAATGCTATACGCTGCTGTTGACGTGCCCGGTACAGCCGAAAGTGACCGTGGACGCACCGGTTGTATGCGCATGTCCGCTTTCGAGCTTGCGGCCGGGTGCCTGGCTGTGCAATCTGGTTGGGTACCAAAAGGGTGACGCCGGCATCTGCACCCAGGTGCCAGGGGAGCCGGTGTGTATCCGGTTCCGGTACCATGTTGTGTAAAAAGAGGAGGAAATCAATGAAACGCATCAACTGGAAGCTGCGTTTGCAAAACAAAGCCACGCTGGTAGCGCTGTGCGGCGCGGCGCTGACGTTTGTCTATACGGTGATGGGGCTGTTTGGTGTGGTGCCGAGCGTGACCCAGAGCACAGTCGGAGATGCGCTGATGGCTATTGTCAACGTGTTGGTGGCGCTGGGCGTTGTGGTTGATCCGACGACGCAGGGCGTGGCGGATAGTCCGGAAGCGTGCCGTTACGACTGCCCGAGAAACACGAACCAGGAAACAGAAACGAAAGGCTGACGCGTTTTCAGACACACCGCCGTCAGGTTGGGGATGCCCCGCCTGGCGGCGGTGTGTCGTTATAAGCGGCTGGGAACACATCAAGCAGACACAAAAATACGCCTTGATTTGGCCCGTAAAAGCCGTTTCAAGGCGTATTTTTTGTAGATCAGTAAATCACATTTTGCGACGGGTATTTGAACTACGCCAGCCGACTTTTGAAGTCGTCATAGCCAAACTGGTGCAGGATGCGGCACTCGCCACTGACTTCCCGCAGGGCAATTGCGGGAAGTGCCATGCCGTTAAACGTATTGTTCTTAACCATGGAATAGATCGCCATATCCCCGAATACCAGCCG
>USIA01000124.1 GCA_900554535.1 uncultured Oscillospiraceae bacterium
GTTCGGCATGCACAACAGCGTCGTCACGCCGCCGGCAGCCGCAGCCCGGCAGCCGGAAAGGATATCCTCTTTTTCCGTCTGTCCAGGATCGCGCAGGTGTACGTGCATATCCACCAGCCCGGGCGCCAGAACCAGGCCCGTACAATCCACGACCTCTGCATCCTTCGCGACAGGCCCGCGGCCTATCACAGCAATTCGGCCATGATCGATCAGAAGATCGCCCTCTTCATCCAGATGGGAAAGCGGGTCGATCAGGCGTGCGTTTTGCAGGAAAATCCTCAAGTCAAGCCCCTCCTGTTTTCAATCTCAAACCGCATGATAAATGCGGCCTATTGTCATTATACCGTCTTTTACCGGAAAAAGACAAGCCTTTGTGTCCGGCGGGACAAAAAAGCCCGGCTGCCGCCTCTATGCGGAGAAGGGCCGCAAACTTTTGCGCCGTTCTCCCGCGCAGGATAGAGCCGGCTAACGATCCTTGTGTCGCGTGTATTTCTTTGTCGCTTTATAACAATTTTTCTACTTGACAGGCCCCATTTTCGGATGTTATCATGAATTCAGGCTTTTATTATGAAGAATTTTTCTACCAGCAATATTGCTCTTGGACACGGGGCACTCGTGGAAACCGCTGGAATACAGCGCCGCCAGACAGCCGGCAGAAGAGAAGATTGCGGTCGTTTGCGCCTTTTTCGCTTTTCTGCATTTACATCATGCGCAGAAAGCACCCGGAAGCGCCGGGTGCCTTTTTAGGTGCCGCCGCAACGCTTTGCAAAGGGGGAATCCATATGGCGCAGACATCAAATCCACTGGGGACGGAGAGCATTGGAAAACTGCTTTTGAAGTTCTCCATTCCAACGACCCTCACTCTGCTGGTCAACAGCCTTTACAACGTGGTGGACCAGATTTTCATCGGGCAGGGCGTCGGTGTGGACGGAATTGCCGCCACCAATGTCACCTTTCCGCTGACCACCATCGCGTTTGCGCTCGCTTTACTGATCGGCGACGGCTGTGCGGCCAACATCAGCCTTTGTCTGGGCCGCAACCAACAGCAGGACGCCCAGCGCACTTTTGGCAATGCCTTTTTGCTGCTGATTGTGGTCAGCGTCGCGATTGTGGCGGTGTGCCAGTGGCAGCTGTCCGGTCTATTGACCCTATTTGGCGCCACGCCTGAAATTCTGGACATTTCCGAAGCATACGGACGGATCGTCCTGTTCGGCCTGCCCTTCCAGATGTGCAACGTGACCTTTACGGCCATCATCCGCGCAGACGGCAGCCCCACCTATTCCATGACGAGCATGATCGTCGGCGCGCTGATAAACGTTGTGTTGGACCCGGTCTTCATCTTTGGACTGAATATGGGCGTGCAGGGCGCGGCCATCGCCACGATCGTGGGGCAGATCGTCTCCGGCATCATCTGCCTGTGCTACATTCCGCGTTTCCGGCAATTCCGGTTCACCAAGGAAAGCATGCGGTTGCAGGCCGACTGTGTCAAAAGCATCCTGTCGCTGGGCTTTCCGAGCTGCTGCATCCAAGTCGCCGCCGCGCTGACGCAGGTGGTGATGAACAACCTGATGCGGCAATACGGCGCCATGACCCAATACGGCAGTGAAATCGCACTGTCCTGCTACGGCATGATGATGAAGCTGTATCAGATCGTCCACTCGATGTTTGTGGGCATGGCCTCCGGCACCCAGCCGATCAACGGCTTTAACTTTGGCGCCAAAAAGTATGACCGCGTGCGGAAAACCTACCGCGTCGCCTTTACGGTATCCCTGATCCTGTCAGTGATCTGGTTTATCGTATTTCAGCTATTCCCGCGGCAGATTGCGACGCTCTTCGTGGGGAATGACCCGATGTATCTGGAATTCGCCCAGCGCAGCTTCCATTTTTATTTTCTGGCGTTTTTGATCTATGGACCGCCGCAGACCACCGCGTCCTTCTTCCAGGCCATCGGCAAGCCTGGCAAAGCCATGTTGGCCTCGCTTTCGCGGCAGATTCTGTTCCTGATCCCGCTGGCGACCCTGATTTTGGCGCCGGCCATGGGGCTTGACGGCGCATTCCTGGCCGCCCCGATTGCAGACGTCTTGACCTTTGTGCTGACGACCGTGATGATTGCGCTGGAATTCCGCCATTGGCACAAAACCGGCATGCTGCCCGCCAAGCGGACAATCGCGCGTTCCTGAAAAAAACCGCTAAAACGTCTTTTTCCAGTACGCTTTATCATAGGGCGTCAATCCGCCGATGAGTTTTCCGAGCACCCGAAAGCGCATCCGTCCCGCGGGCGTCTGCCGCACGCTGCCCGGCTCCTGCACACGTTTTGCCAGGGTGCGCGCACTTTCCAAAAGCTTTTGCTGGCGGGCTTCTGGGATTTTATTCCAAGACATTGCCCGCGTGCGCACGCGGCACGTCACAATATGGCCCACACCCCAAAAATGCAGGGTATCGAGCAGATCTTTTTCCGCAGAGCGCATGCCAGCCCCCGCGGCCGCAGTCACAATGACCGCCTGCTTTTTGAACATCAGCGGATCCGGCCGGTGCACCATCCAATGGCAGCCGAAGTGGTCCAGCAGATTTTTCAGCCCGCCCGTCACGTGATAGACATACACCGGGTTTGCAAAAACCAGCAGGTCTGCCCACAGAATGGACGCCCAAATCGGGCGGGTATACTGAAAATGTGGACAGGCCTCTTCGCCCTTTAAAAAGCAGTTGCCGCAGCCTGTGCAAAATGCGGGCAGATCGCGCGGCAGGAAAATTTCCCGCACTTCCGGAACAGCCGGCAGGCCCTCCAGCACAGCCCGCGCCATGTGATACGTGCTCTGCTGCCGCATGGTCGCATTGATCAATAATACACGCATCGAAATTCCCCCTTTGTTGTCGCAAACTCATGACACAAAAAGGCCGCCGCAGAAAAACCGCGGCGGTCTTTGTCAAATTCACACTCAATGAATCACACGGGCACGGATGACAGGCTCCAACGCCACAAGTTCGGAAATCGTTTGGTCGGCAATGCTGCCGGTCACATCCAGGATCGTATAGGCATAGTCCTTTTTGGATTTGGACTGCATATTCTCGATATTCATGCCCAGTTCCGCCAGCTTGCCGGCAAACGCGCTGATCGTATTGGGCGTATTGCGGTGGATCAGGCAGATGCGGGTGCTGCCCGGCCGGCGCGCCATGGAAAGTGCGGGCAGGTTGACGCTGTTTTTGATGTTGCCGGATTCCAGATATGCCTTTAACTCATCGACCGCCATGCAGGCACAATTCTCCTCACTCTCCGGCGTGGAAGCGCCCAGGTGCGGCACGGGCAGGATATTCGGGACGCCGAGCATTTCTGGCGCGGGGAAATCCGTGGCGTAAGCCGCCACCTTGCCGGATTTGACAGCCTCCAGCATCGCCGCCGTGTCCACAAGGCCGCCGCGGGCAAAGTTCAGAATATGCACGCCGTCTTTCATCTTGGCGATGGATTCCTTGCCAATCATGCCCTTGGTGTCTGGAGTCAGCGGCACATGAATCGTGATGTAATCGCAGGTTTCCCAAAGCTCGTCGAGCGTGCGCGCATGGTGCACCGCACGGGAAAGCCCCCACGCCGCATCGACAGATAAGTAGGGGTCATAGCCATAGACGGACATGCCCAGGCTCCGGGCCGCATTGGCCACCAGGATGCCGATGGCGCCCAAGCCAATGACGCCGAGCTTTTTGCCGCTGATCTCCGGGCCGACAAATTGGCTCTTGCCCTTTTCAATCTGTTTGGCCACGTCATCGCCGGAAAGCGTCTTGCACCATTCGATGCCGGAAAGAATCCGTCGCGAGGTCATGAACAGTCCGCAGATCACCAGCTCCTTGACCGCGTTGGCGTTTGCCCCCGGCGTATTGAACACCACGATGCCCTGTTCGCTGCAACGGTCGATCGGGATGTTATTGACGCCAGCGCCCGCGCGGGCAATGGCCAGCAGATTCTGGGGCAGCTCTGCGTCGAGCATATTGGCTGAACGCACAAGGATTGCGTCCGGATTTTCGATATCCGTGCCGCAAGTGTAGTCCGCACCAAAGCGGCCGGTGCCCACAGGGGAAATCTTATTGAGGCATTTGACTTGGTACATACCGATACTCCCTTCTCACATCAAAGGAACATGCAACTGAATCGTTCACTTATCCGTTTTCCTTCTCGAATTTCTCCATAAAGTTGACCAGCTTCTCCACGCCTTCATAGGGCATGGCGTTATAAATGCTCGCGCGCATGCCGCCGACAGTGCGATGGCCCTTCAGGTTCACCATGCCTTCCTCTTCGGCCTCTTTGACGAACTTTGCGTTGAGCTCGTCGCTGTCCGTAACAAACGGCACATTCATCATGGAGCGGTCCTCCGGCACGACGGTGCCGTGGAAGAGCTTGCTCTGGTCGAGGAAGCCATACAGCAAATCCGCCTTGCGCTGATTGCGCTTCTGCATCTCCGCGAGGCCGCCGACTTCGTCCCGAATCCACTCGAGCACGAGCTTGCACATATAGATGCACCAGCACGGCGGGGTATTGAACATGCTGCCGTTATCCGCATGCGTCTGATAATTGAACATGGTCGGCGTATCCGGACGCGCGTGGCCGATCAGGTCCTCGCGGACGATGACCACCGTCAGGCCGGCAGGCGCCAGGTTTTTCTGCGCGCCCGCAAAGAGCAGGCCGAACTTCTTGACATCCAGCGGCTCGCTGCAGATGCAGGAGGAGATGTCCGCCACGAGCGGCACCTTGCCGGTGTCCGGCAGCGTGTGATATTTCGTGCCATAGATGGTGTTGTTCATGCAGATATAGAAATAATCCGCATCTGCATCAAAGGTGGCGGGGTCGAGCTTTGGAATATACGTAAAAGTCTTATCCTTGCTGCTGGCAACCACGCGCGCGTCACCGTAGCGCGCGGCCTCTTTCCAGGCCTTGGTGGCCCACTGGCCGGTCAGCACATAATCCGCCTTGCCGGAACCCGTCATCAGGTTAAACGGAATCATGGCAAACTGGCTGGAAGCACCGCCCTGCAAAAACAGCACCTTGTAATTTTCCGGAACACCCATGACTTCGCGCAGGAGGGATTCTGCGCTGTCGATGATGCCCTGGAAGGTCTTAGATCGATGGGACATCTCCATGACGGACTGGCCACTGCCCTGGTAGTCGAGGATTTCATCCGCCGCCTTGCGGAGCACTGACTCCGGCAGCATGGAAGGACCCGCAGAAAAATTGTACACGCGTTTCATCAAATAAAACCTCCAAACGATAGTGATGAGTGCGCTTGCCGCAGCGTGCTGCGGTTTGCAACGATTTTAATTATACTGCTTTAGTGTACGAAAAGCAAGGTGGGGCCCTCGCAAAAGTGCACAGTTTTTGTTGAAAAATTTAAAATTATTCCATATAATGGATGATAGCATGATGCCAAAATAAACGTATCTACAAAAGGAGAATCACGATGCATACGAAAGGCACGACAAACCGGTATGCGAATGCACCGCGCAGGCATTGGACGCTGTGGCTTTGCCTACTTGGCATTCTATGCCTAGTGAGCGGCATTCTTGCGTTGTTACTGCAGGCCAGAGCCAGCGCGTCGCTCCATGTAGCAGGCCCGGCCGTCACCACGCTGGGCGCAGCGCTCTTGGTCCTATGGGGAATCTGCCGGACCCGCCGCACGGAACCGACCGTACGCAGCCGAATCGGATGGCGCATTTTCCGCGGCGTGCTGGCCGTCGGGTTTCTGGCGGTCATCCTTTCGTTTTTGCCGGCCTATTCGACCCATATTCACAACCCGGGGCAGTTGATATT
>USIA01000125.1 GCA_900554535.1 uncultured Oscillospiraceae bacterium
CAGCCGTTGCCTCGGTCAACGGCTCCGCCTGCTCCTCTTCCTCGAGTTTGATGCCCTTGGCCTCAAACATGCCCATGATCTCCTCAAAAGTCAGGACAAAGTCCACGTCGCTGCGAATCGTGCGGCGGCTGGCTTCCAGCTTCTTGGCCGCGCAGGGGCCGACAAACACGACCTTGCAGCCCGGGTGCTCCTTCTTCAGGCGGCGGGCTGTCAATACCATCGGGGTCAGCGCCATGGAAATATACGGGGCAAACTCCGGGAACTCCTTCTTGGCCATCACAGACCATGCCGGGCAGCAGGATGTCGCCAGGAATGGCTGTTTTTCCGGCACCTTATCGAGAAAATCGTGCGCCTCTTCAATGGTGCACAGGTCTGCGCCCACGGCAACCTCCGCCATGTCCGTAAAGCCCAGGTCCTTGATTGCGGCGCGCAGCTTTTCGGGCGTCACCTTGGGGCCGAACTGACCGACAAAGGCGGGCGCAACCGCCGCATAAATCTCGCCGCCCTCCTTGAGTGCATGTACGGTTTGGAAGATCTGACCCTTGTCGGCGATGGCGCCAAAGGGGCAACTGACCAGGCACTGGCCGCAGGAAACGCAGCGGTCATAATTGATTTCCGCATGACCATCTGCATCTGAAGAAATTGCGTCCATGCCACAGGCCGCGGCACAGGGGCGTTCCATCTTGACGATCGCATGATAAGGGCATGCAGCCACACAGCGACCGCACTTGATGCAGGCGTCCTGGTCGATGACGCTCTTTGTGCTGCCGTCCGCCGCAGCATGTACCGCATGCTTCGGGCAAACCTCACGGCACGGATGCTCCAGGCAGCCCTGGCACAAATCGCTGACACGTACGGTCTTTTCCGGGCAAGCGTTGCAGGCAAATTTGATCACATTGATTAGCGGTGGATCATAATATTTTTCCGCAATGGCGCTTTCCTCCACGCCCTGCGAAATCGGCGCGTGCTGATCCATCGGACGCAGCGGCAACCCCATCGTCAGCCGCAACCGCTCGCCAATAATTGCGCGCTCCAGGAAAATGCTGTCGCGGTAGCTGGCGTGTTTGCCAGGCAAAATTTTATAGGGCAATTCCTCAATGCGGGAATAATCGCCACCCTCATACGCCAGGCGTGCCACCTCGGTAAATACCTTGCGGCGAATTTCGGTAATAGAAGAATGAATACCTCTTGTTGCCATTTTACAATACTCCTTTATTGACTTCCAAAACTCCCCAGCAACCCCATCTCAACCAATTTGAGGCAGAGTTTGCTTGATAAAACTTTGTCAATTCCAAGCTTATTATACCAGAAAAAGCGACACTTGTCTTGCAAAAAACATTATTTTTTTAGAAATTTTGCTTTTTTAACCCATCAAGCCCGCGAAAAACATCTCATAAGCATCTGCCCACTCAGCGATCGGTTCTTCCGCGCGGCCATTGCAGGCGCAGAAGATGTCATCGAGCATCTGCTCTCCCATCTCGAACAGCTCTCCAACGGTCAGCGGATATCCATTTTCCGTCGCGCAGGTGCAAAACGCATCCATCGGATCTTCTGCGCTGCGCGTATCGAGCAGCGCTTGGCGCAGGGCAGGATTGTGGCGGGCGTCATCCAGCAGGCGGACCATTACTTCATTCATGATACGGACACTCCTTTCCCTTTTCCCAGAAAAGGCGGTGCGCAGGGCTTCACCCCGCGGACCGCCCTGTCCTTGTTCGCATCTTTTCAGCAATCTGATAAGTATACTATACCGGAAACCAACGCAATTTGCAAGTATCTTGCGCTTCCATCTGTTGGCTTCGCCTCAAAAAGTGCGGATGGCATCAAACGGGAAAATACGCAATACGACTTTGCCCATAATACTCCCGCTGTCCACTGGTCCGATTGCACGGCTGTCTTCGGAATTGTTGCGATTATCCCCCATCAGAAAGACCTGCCCCTCCGGGACTACCAAATCCACATTGCTGCCAGACCATTTTGATTCTTTGACATAGGGTTCTGAAAGCTGCTGACCGTTGACGGTCACCGTGCCATCCTGCACCTGCACATGGTCGCCGCCAACGCCGATGACGCGCTTAATCAGATTTTCATGGAGCGGGTTATCCTTGTCCACCACCACAATATCCCCGCGCGCCGGGTTATAATTGAGTTCCCAGAGGATAACCAGATCGCCGTTGTGACAGGTGTCCTGCATGCTGGGGCCGACCACTCGGCTGGGCCGGGCGATGAAGGTTGTAAACAGAACCACCGCCGCAACCGTAATGATACACGGCCGCAGAACCGACCAGACGCTCTCTTTCTTTTCGATATATCGAGAGCGGGAGCGTTGCTTCGGCTTCGAGTCGATATACCGGGAGCGCTGTTTCTGTTTCGAGTTCTGCATAGACCAGTTCTCCCTCCATCTGCTTCCCGATCAGTCAAGTAAAGGTGCGAATTGTATCAAAGGGGAAGATGCGCACGGCCACCTTCCCGATAATATCTTTTTGCGACACTGGTCCGATCACGCGGCTGTCGGAGGAATGGTTGCGGTTATCCCCCATCAGAAAGACGTCCCCATCCGGCACGATGAGATCCGCATTGTTGCCACTCCATTGTTGTTCCTTGACATAGGGCTCCGAAAGCTGCTTGCCGTTGACAGTCACCGTACCATCCTGCACCTGCACGTGGTCCCCACCAATGCCAATGACGCGCTTGACCAGCGTCTCGTTGAGCGCGTTGTCTTGGTTGACGACGACAACATCTCCGCGCTCCGGCTTGTAATTGAGTTCCCAGAGGATAACCAGATCTCCGTTGTGGAACGTGTCTTCCATGCTGTGACCGACCACACGGCTTGGCCGCGCAATAAACGTAATCACCAGCAGGACCACCACCACCGTGATGATGCATGGCCGCAGAATCGACCAGATGCTTTCCTTTTTTTCCGGTTCCTTTTTCTTCTCGTGGGTCTGATTTTCCGTTTTTTCCGTTTGCATGGGCATCCTCCTCTGTTCGGTCCTAAACCGCTGTTTATTTACCGCGGCGCAGCGCCTTTGTGACCAGCGTGGTCTCCGCCTTGGTCGGCACGATCAGCCAAAGCACATTGGTGTGCGTAAATTTACAATAGATGATCAACACCGCCACCGCCTGCACCACCATGGAGACGCTGGTCGCCAGCGCGATGCCGTTGATCCCCATGCTGGGGATCAAGAGGATGGTCGCCACAATATTGGCCACAATGCCCAGCACCGTGGGCAAAATATTCAGCTCCGGCCGGCCGTATGCAGAGATGGAATTGGCCAGCACCTTGACATAGGAAATGAATACCGAACCGATAATTAAGTAGCGCAGCGGGTCAATGGCCTTGACATATTTCGGAAAAATGATCGGCACAAAAAACTGAGCCACCAGTACGATCAGAATCGCGCAAATGATTGTAATATACATGACGATCTTACACGAAAGCTGGGTGATGCGTCTCTTGTCTCCGTCGTCGTGCATACTTGCCACGCGGCTGGTAATGACCAGGCTGACCGCTTCCGGCAAAATCCAAACCTGCCGCATGATTGTGAAAGCGGCGTTATAAATTCCGAACTCCGCCACGCCATAGACGCCTTGTACAATGTAGTTGCCGATGTAGCTGTTGATGTAGGTCATCAGGTTGCTGGCATACGCTTTCAGGCCATACTGAAACATGGGCTTGGCCGGCACCGGGTGATCGTCTATTTCCGCAGCCTGCGGCTGCGGCCCGTTCCAACGCTTGGTGCAGATATATGCCAGCACGACCGCAGCTGCAGAGATTCCGATGGCCGAACCGACCAAAAGCGCCGCTGAAGGGAACCACAACGTCAGCACGGCGAATACCGTCACGAGGATGCGCTGAAGCAGGTTAATCATATTGTATGATTTAAACTTATTTTCGCCGCGCAAGATGCCCGTCATGACATTAAACAGGAAAGAGCACGCCGTGTAGATGACGATACAAATCAAATAGGGCGAAGGCGTTTCTTTAAAGAAGGTAGAGGTTCCATTAAGCAGGAACAGCACCACCGACGACACGGCCACCAGAAAAATGCCCACGCCGACGGTCAGCTTTTTGATCGCCTTGCTCGTGTTTTTGATGGTATAGCGCGCAACATAATAGATGATGGCGCTGTTGAGGCTGAAGCCCAGGCAGGTGAAAAAGCCCTCGCCCCAGGTCTGCACCTGATTGTAAATGCCCTTATCAAATGGGTCCAGGCGGGTCAGAACAGCGAGTGACGCGATCAACCCCATAACGGACCCAAAGGCGTTCGTACCAAATGTGCTCAGCGTGTCGCGCACCATGGAGGAACGCTGCGGTTTTTTGGGTGTCTGCTTCATACACATCTCCTGCTTTATGCGGCAGGGCCGCAAAGGATGGCAGCGTCGAAACCGGCGCTTGAAAAATTATTATACCATCGTTTGTCGGGAAGAACAACCCAAAAACGCCCGGCATCTCGACATGCCAGGCGTCCAAACTGTAAACTTTTCGTGACGGTCAGCCGGAAAAAGCGAGGTGATTGCGCTTGAGTGCAGCGCGGATAACGAAAAAGAGCGGGATTGCTACTGCGTCCGCAATAGCTGCGTTGATAAGCGTCACGATCAGGCGCTCGAGCATCAGCATTGCCAGTGCGCCGGGTGCATTGCCCATCAAAATGCCTTCGACCAGGCCGCTGAGCAGATACAGCACAGAATACGTCAAGGACCCGGCAATCGCAGCCAGGATGACACGCAGCAGATGGCTGCGGCCTTCCGTGCGCAAAAGCTTGCCCTGCACACCCCAGGCGATCGCACCGCAGACAAACGCCATGATAAATTTGGTGACAAAGGTCAAAATAGAGGTATCGGCCCAGCCGGAAACCAGGTCATATAGACCGCCGCCGATGCCTGCCGCCAGACCGCCATACACCGGCCCCATCATCAGCCCGGCAAAAACACAAAACACATTGCCAAAGCCGACCTGCGCTTTCATGGAGCCGGGCAGGCGGATGGTCAGGAAAAAGCCCACCAGCACCAGCGCAGCCAGCATGCCGGTAAAGGCGATGTTCATGGTCGGACGATTGCCCGTCACATTCCACTCGATTTTTTTTAGCACAAAATACAGGCACACCAGTAAACATGCGCCCACCGCACCCGCAAAGGCCAGGCTCGTCAGCTTGCCAAGCGCCGGCCCCTGCGTATAAAGTGCCACCGCCAGCACCACGCACGCCGCCGCCAACACACAGTAAACGACCGTGCGCACCGGTTTCATTTTCTTTGACTGTTCCATCGCTTCGTCTCCTCCTTCAAATGGACCAGGGCTTTACTTTCCCCCTGTTCCATGGTATATTTTAATCGACTTCTGTGCACTTGAAAAGTGACAGTTTTTAAAAAAATAAACAGCACAGTTTGGAGGCAGTCAAAATGGCCTACAATTATATTCAGCTGGACCGCACAGCGTCCGAACCGCTTTACCAGCAGCTATACCGTTCCCTGCGGGATGCCATCGCGCTGGAAAGCGGCGGCCT
>USIA01000126.1 GCA_900554535.1 uncultured Oscillospiraceae bacterium
GCGTCATCGGGGATGCGGCCGGTGCGCAGCAGCGTGCCGCCGATCTGCGCCTCTGTGGAGAGCAGGCGGCTGGCCAGCTGTTCGCGTGTCATTTCCAGGGAAAAGAAAGCGACCCGCTTTTTGCAGGTAACCGCCGCATGCCGCGCAATATTCAGGGCAAAGCTTGTTTTGCCCATGCCGGGCCGCGCGGCCAGCAGGATCAGGTCCGTACGGTTCAGCCCGGTGATCGTGTCATCGAGCTCCTTGATACCGGTCGGGATCCCGCGAAACCGGTCGCTGTCCGGCAGGTTTAACAGATCCAGCCGTTTGAAAGTCTCAAGAATCGTCTTGTCGATGCGTTCCAGGCCCTGCATGTTTTGACCGCGGCGAA
Source organism: uncultured Oscillospiraceae bacterium (assembly GCA_900554535.1). GTDB lineage: Bacteria > Bacillota > Clostridia > Oscillospirales > Acutalibacteraceae > Caproicibacterium. Next base: position 371 of record USIA01000126.1, read on the forward strand.
TGTCGAAAATCTTCTGTTCGGCTGCGTCCAACAGGGTGGCTGCGTCATCCGTGCCCGCGGAGGCTTCCTCCAAAATCTCCCGCGCGGTCTGGATCAGGGTGCGGATGTCGTATTTGTCGCGGACAATGCGGGCGTATGTTTCCACGTTGGAGATAGAGGGCACGATCTGGGCCAGCTGCACCAGATATTCTTTGCCGCCATTTTCCAGAAAGCCGGGCTCCCGCTGCAGGCGGTTGAGCACCGTAACATAATCGACCGGCTCACCCGCTGTGAACATCTCCAGCATCGCGGCATAGATGGCCGCGTGGTTGCTCTGATAAAAATATTCCGGCTTCGGCAGGATTTCCGCCACCGAATCCAGGCAGGAGGAATCCAGCAGTATAGCGCCCAGGACGGACTGCTCCGCCTCCAGATGAAAGGGCAGATTGATCCCACTGTATACAGAAGTTTCGTCTGGCAACTGGGGTTCCTCCTTTTCATACGCCCTGCGCTTTTGGGAAAAAAGCGACCGACAGGCCATTTCAATCCATGCTTCCCGCGTGGGAAGCAACAGAATAGTACTATTATAATCTATGGATGTCAAGTTCGCAATTCGCAGCTGCTCGCTCGCGCAAAGAAAAACAATCCGCCCCGCCTTTTGTGGATATGCGGGCCGGATTGCCATTGGCTTTTGATTTAAGCTTCTGTCACAAATACCGTCATTTTGGCAGTTACGCCATTATAGAGTTTGACCTCGCAGGGGTAGGAACCAAACGCCTTGATTTCCAGTGCCAGCGAGATTTTGCGCTTGTCGACATCCACGCCGAACTGCTGCTTAATCGCCGCGGCAATTTCTTTTGGCGTCACGGAACCGAAAAGCCTGCCACCCTGGCCCGCCTTTCCAGTGACCTGAACGCTCTTGCCCTCCATCTTGGCGGCGGCAGCCTTGGCGGCCTCGGTTTCCACCTTGATGTGATACGCCTTTGCCTCCTCGGCGTTTTTCAGCTCATTGAGCGCCTGCGCGTCCGCAATCTTGGCAAGCCCGCGCGGCAACAGAAAATTGCGCGCATAGCCGTCGCTGACATTCACCAGTTCCCCGCGCTTGCCGTGCGCCTTGACGTCCTGTAACAAAACCACTTTCATTGGATAAACCTCCTCAGTCCTTCTTCGGCTGGCCGACACCGGATCGAATGACAGCCATCAGCTTGTCGCGGACCTCTTCCACAGATAGTCCGGAAAATTGCGCCCCGGCCATGGTCATATGGCCGCCGCCGCCGAGCTGCTCCATCACCAGTTGGACATTCATATCTCCCATGCTGCGCGCGGAAATATTCACAAACCCGCTCGCTGGATAAATGACAAAGCTGGCTTTGACCCCCTGGATGGAGAGCAATTCATCGGCCGCTTGTGCGGCGCTTAACCGGATTTCCGGGAATTCATGGTCCACGTGTGTGACCGCACAACCATCCTCGATGGTCGCGGCGGACACGATTTTATATTTTGCCTTATACGTCTCGATATTGTCCGAAAACAGGCGTTTGACCTCCACGGTATCCGCCCCGCGGCGGCGCAGGTAAGCGGCCGCTTCAAAGGTGCGCACACCGGTCTTGAGGACAAAATTCTTGGTATCGAGCGTGATGCCGGCCAAAAGTGCCTCCGCATCTGCGCGGGTCAGGGCGCTTTCGCCGATATACTGCACCAGCTCCGTCACCAGTTCAGAAGTTGAACTGGCGTATGGCTCATGGTAAAAAACGAGCGCGTTTTCAATGTGTTTGACCATCATGCGGTGGTGGTCGATCACGACCACACGCTGCACCTCTGCCAGAAGCTGCTGGCTTTCGACCACATCCGGGTTGTGCGTATCCACCACCACCAGCAGCGTGCGGCTGTCCACCTGATCCAGCGCCTGGTCTGGCGAGATGAAAATCTCGCCCTCGTCGACGTGCTTCATGTGCTCGATCAAAGCCTTGCACATGCTCTGTTCCTCATTGACAACCACGCGCGCCGGGATATGCAGCACATGCGTCACGGCAGCCCAGATACCGATGGCCGCGCCAATACAGTCGAGGTCGCTAAACTTGTGGCCCATCACAAAGACGCGGTCGCTCTGGCGAATATGGTCGCTCAGGGTCGCCGCAATCACGCGGGTGCGTACCTTGTCGCGTTTCTCCACGCCCTTGGAAAGCCCGCCAAAAAACTCATACGACTCATCCTTCTGCCGCAGCGCCACCTGGTCGCCGCCACGGCCCAGCGCCATATCCAGCGCCTTGCGCGACCAATCCTCGGCCTGTTGCAGATTTTCTGCGCCGCGGGCAATGCCGATCGAAATCGTGGCGCTGCGATGATCCGCCGTCTGGATCTTCCGCACTGTGTCGAGGATCTCAAACCGATGCTCCATTGCCTCACGCACATGGCGCTCATCGGTCAGCAGCAGATATTTGCCGCCAGATAGGCGCTTGGAAAAGCCACCCATCTGCTGCGCCCAGTTATACAGGGCGGTCTCCACTTCAGAGGCGATGCGGCTGTCCTCGCTGCTGCTGGAGTCGCGGGCCAGTTCCTCCCGGTTATCGAAGAAGGCAAGCCCAACCACCGGCCGGCTGTCGGTATATTCACGGTTGATTTCCTTATAGTAGGTGTCGTCCACAAAATAGAGCAGAACGCCCTCCTCCAGGCGGGCGCCAAAGACGGAGTACTGCCGCCCCTGCACGGTCACGTCCGTGCCGGCAGCAGCCACGATCTGATCCAGGCTTTGAGGATAAATGATGCGCTGGACGTTTTCGCCGCGCAATTCGTGATCCGGTGTGACGCGCTCCAAAAACGCATTGTTGACCCACACAACGTCCCCTGCTGCGCCGATTAAGGCGACCGGCATGGTAAAAGCATCCAACGCTTCCTTGTCCTGCGCAGAAAGGACGCGCTGCGCTGCCTTAACCGATGTGGCTACATAGGCTTTAAATTGGACTGTTGCGACAAAGACAACAATGAAAGAAACCACACTGATGCTGATCTCCACGGCAAAGACCAAGCGGTCCCAGTTCCAGGAGATACACGCCAAAACCAGCAAAGCGGCGCTGATCACATAAAACGCGGGCGTCGCCGACCAGACTTTCTTTTTCACAATTTATCTACCTCGTTTACACGGGACAATCGGAGAGGGGCAAAATGGGCCAGCGTCATTATACAATATTCCTGCAAAAACTGCAATGTCCTGGGGTGTATCCAGCGAAATTCACTAAAACACATCGGCTTTTTTCATTTTCTTTTTGGAAAAAACGTTTTTCTTTGCCGTCCTTTCCTGCAGGGCTGGGCGGCAAAAGGGAAGCCGCCTGCGCCAAAGCGAAGGGCTCTTTGGATGCCTTCCCGCCTTATACTTCCATGATGATCGGCAAGATCATCGGGCTGCGGCGCGTGCGGTCATACAAAAGCCGCGACAGAGAATCTTTGATATTCGTCTTGAGCGTGCCCCAATCATGGATGCCATTCTCCGCACACTGCTCCAAAACAGAATAGACCAGGTCTTTTGCGTCTTCGATCAGATTCTCGCTTTCACGCACATAGACGAATCCGCGCGAAACCACATCCGGCCCGGAAACGACGTGGCCATCGTCCGAAGAAATCGTGCTGACCACCACAATCAGGCCATCCTCAGCCAAATGCTTGCGGTCGCGCAGGACGATGCTGCCCACGTCGCCCACACCGAGGCCATCCACCAGCACATTGCCCGCAGGCACGACGCCCGGCAGATGCTTCATGTGATCTTCCGACAGTTCGATCACGTCGCCGATATCGGCAATGCAGACATCCTGCGTGGTCTTGCCCATGGCATAGGATAATGCCGCATGCTGGCGCAGCATTTTCTGTTCGCCATGCACCGGAATGAAATATTTCGGCTTGACAATGCCCTGCATGAGCTTGAGCTCCTCCTGGCAGGCGTGTCCGGAGACATGCACTTCATACATCGAGCCGTACTCCACCTCGCAGCCGCGTTTCATCAGTTCGTCGATGACATTGCCCACGCTCTTTTCGTTGCCGGGAATCGGACGGGCGGAGATGATGATGAAATCGTCCGGCCCGACCTCCACCTTGCGGTGATCGGCAAACGCCATACGAGACAGCGCACTCATCGGCTCGCCCTGGCTGCCGGTCGTGACCAGCACGATCTGATCCTTGGGATAGCGCTTGATCAGGTCAATATCGATCAAAACGCCGTCTGGCACATGCAGGTAACCCAGTTCCACGCCGATGGTCATCACGTTGACCATGCTGCGGCCGGAAAGCGCGACCTTTCGGCCATATTTGACGGCGCAGTCGATGATCTGCTGCACGCGGCTGATATTGCTGGCAAAAGTAGCCACAATGATGCGCTTTTTCTCCGCGCGCTGGAACAAACGCTCAAAGCTGTTTGCGATCCGGCGCTCGGTCTTGGTAGAGCCGGGGCGCTCCGCGTTCGTGGAATCCGCCATCAGGGCAAGCACACCCTCGTTGCCCAGCTGTGCAAAACGGCCCAGGTCGATCATGTCGCCCCATTCGGGCGTACAGTCGATCTTAAAGTCGCCGGTGTGCACGATGGTGCCGGCAGGCGAATGGATGGCTACGCCCACTGCGTCCGGGATAGAGTGGTTGACATGGATAAACTCAACGCTCATGCAGCCAAACCGCACGGTGTCGCCGGGGTTCGTCACATACATTTTGACTTTGTTAGCCAGGCCGTGCTCCTTGAGCTTGCCTTCGACCAGACCAAGCGTCAGCCGGGTGCCATAAAGCGGCAGGTTCACCTTTTTGAGCAGATAAGGCAGCGCGCCGATGTGATCCTCATGGCCATGGGTCAGGATGATTCCATGGATGCGATCCGCATTCTTTTCCACATAGGTGAAATCCGGCAGCACCAGGTCCACGCCGAGCATATCGTCATCCGGGAAAGCCATGCCGCAGTCGAGCAGGAACATATCATTGCCGCATTCAAACAGCGTGATGTTTTTGCCGACTTCATTCAGGCCCCCCAGAAACGCCACGCGGATAACCGGCTTATTGGAGGACGGCTCCTTTTTGCGGCGCGGGCGGCGGTGCGGCACAGTCTCCTGGGCTGCGGGCTGCGCGGGTGCGTCTGCTG
>USIA01000127.1 GCA_900554535.1 uncultured Oscillospiraceae bacterium
CGCCCCGCTGGCCGCCGTGCGGCAAGCGGCGTGGTGGTGGATGGCATGGAGGACTGCCTTGTGAAGTTTGCCCGGTGCTGCAATCCGCTGCCTGGCGATGAGATCATCGGCTTTATCACCCGCGGCTATGGCGTGTCCATCCATAAAAAGCGCTGCAAGAATGTGCCGCATCCGCTTTCGGACTGTGCGGAGCCGGAGCGCTGGGTGCCTGCGCACTGGGCGGGCGATGTCCGCGAGGAATTTCAGACCACGCTGGAGATTGTGGCGGCCGACCGCACCGGCCTGCTGGCGGACGTCACCCAGCAGCTATTTAACATGAAGCTTTTTATCCATTCGCTCAATTCCCGCGAGCGAAAAGATGGCCGCGCGGTAATCACCGCATGCATTACGGTCAATGGGCTGGACCATCTGGAAAGCATCGTTCAGCGGCTGCAGGGGGTTGAAAGCGTCGAATCCATTCGGCGTGTATAGCGTGTATAAAGGAGGATATGATGCAGATTCAATGCTTTGAGGTCGGCCCTTTGCCGACAAACTGTTATTTTCTGACGGATGAGACGACCGGGAAGACCGCGGTGATTGACCCCGGCGCCTATGACAACGAGGTGCGGCAGGCGGCCGCCAAACATGACGTGGCGTTCATTTTACTCACACACGCGCATTTCGATCATATTATGGGGGTAGGGGACCTGGTCGCCCAGACCGGGGCCAAAGTCTATCTCGACGCCGCAGACGCTGATATGGCCAAGGACCCGCGCCGAAATCTGTCGGGCATGATGAATCTCGGACGCGTCAAGCCTTTTACACCGGATGTCCTGCTTCACGATGGAGATACTTTTTCGCTGGGCAGCCTGCAGATTCGGGTGCTGCACACGCCTGGCCACACGCCCGGCGGGTGCTGCTATCTCGTCGAAAACGCGATCTTTGCAGGCGATACGATCATGGGCGGATCGGTCGGCAGAACCGATTTTCCGGGCGGCGATTACCGCGTGCTGATGGCTTCGCTGCAGCGGATCAAGGCGTTGCCGGGCGACTGGCACATCTATCCGGGTCACGGACCGGAAACAACCCTGGACTGGGAGCGCCGCAACAACCCTTACCTGGAACCGGAGCGTTATGGACTTAATACTTGAACGGAATTCTTTTCACTATGAAATGGAAAAACTGTGCCGCCTGTTTTATCCGATGCAGCGAATCCGCGTATTTGAAAACGGCGAGACGCCGCCAGATCCGGAGCCGTTGACGGTGGTGGTGGGTGTGCGGGCGCAGGAGGGCGCCACCTGCCTTTACGCCCGCGTGACGCAGCAAAATACCACCGATACAGTGGAGCAGCGCTACGACGGTCCGGATATCGAACGGGCGCTGGCTGTCCTGCTGTATGGGCTTTTGGAAAAATCCAGCGGTTTTACACCCCAGTGGGGGATTTTGACGGGTATCCGGCCAGTCAAGCTTCTGCGCAGCCTTGTGGCCAGATGCGGCGAGTCTCAAGCCCTGCGCGATTTTCAGGCGGATTACCTCGTTAGTTCCCAAAAAACGAAGCTGGCCCAGGTCACGATGCACAATGAACAACAACTGCTCGACCACGAGCGGCCGGATGGATTCAGTCTGTATGTGGGCATTCCATTTTGCCCGAGCCGCTGCGCCTATTGTTCCTTTGTCTCGACCACGGTGGAGCGCACCATGGGACTGATCCCGGACTATCTCGACGGTCTGTGCGCGGAATTGCGCGCCACGGCCACTGTTGCGCGCGATTTAGGCCTTGTGTTGCAGTCGGTTTATATCGGCGGGGGGACGCCCACCACCTTGACCGCGGCGCAGCTCGACCGGCTTTTGGGGGAGATTGGACGATCATTTGACCTGACCCATTGTATGGAATATACGGTGGAGGCGGGCCGGCCGGATACCGTGGACCTCGAAAAATGCGCCGTCCTGCGCCAACACGGCGTCACTCGCATCAGTATTAATCCGCAGACCATGGATGACGCGGTTCTCGAAGCGATCGGCCGCCGCCATACGGTCCAACAGACCCTGACCTCCTATCAACAGGCGCGCGACGCCGGATTTACAGACATCAATATGGATCTGATTGCCGGTCTGCCCGGCGATACGCTGGCTGGCTTTCAAAAGACTGTGGATCAGGTAATGGCGTTGGATCCTGAGAGCATCACGGTGCATACGCTGGCTTTGAAACGCGCATCGCGCATTTATCAGGAGGATCAGGCGCGTGCCGATGGCGCCACCGCCGCGGCGATGCTCGATTATGCCGATAATCGCCTATTAAACGCGCAATACCGGCCATACTATCTTTACCGGCAGAGCCGCATTCTGGGTGGCCTCGAAAACGTCGGCTTTGCCAAAGCAGGCAGTGAGAGCTTCTATAACACCGTGATTATGGATGAGACGCAGACGATCCTGGCGTGCGGCGCGGGTGCGGGCACCAAGGTGGTCGATCCCGCCGGTTCCGGGCAGCTAAAGCGCATCTATAATTTTAAATACCCGTATGAGTATATTCACAGGCATAGCGAGGTCCTTGCGCGGAAAGATAAGGTGAGGGCAATTTATGCAGGCTTTTCAAAAAGATCGGTTCTCCCACGCACGCAATGACGTGCGGGTCATCAATGCCCTGGCTGCGGAAGGGCCGGCGCACATCATTGAGCTTGGGGACCGCCGTTTTCAAAAACATGTACAGGCGGTTGCCCGGCAGATTCTTCAAAATGGCGCACGACTGGTGCTGCTGGCCGGGCCGAGCAGCAGCGGGAAGACGACGACCGCCCATATGCTGGCGCAGGCCCTGACCGAGCTGGGCCATCCGGCGCAGATTATCTCAACAGATGATTTTTATCTGGGTGCGGCGCACGCGCCGCTGCGGCCGGACGGAACGCCGGATTTGGAGTGCCCACAGGCCATGGATCTGGCGGCTTTGCAGCAATGTCTGCGTGATCTCGTCAGGACAGGCGGGCGGGGCCCGCCGGGTTTCGACCTTGTGCGTGCTGCGGAAGTGCCGAATGGCCGCACGGTGCGTCTGGCCGAAAATGGCGTTGCAGTGGTGGAGGGAATCCATGCGCTCAATCCGCTTTTGACAAAACTGGTGCCCGATGAGAGGCGGATCATGCGCGTGTTCCTCAGCGTGCGGCAGGAAGTGCGAAACGGCGCCGAGGTGCTCCTAAAACCTGCGCAGGTACGCCTGATCCGCCGCATTGTGCGTGACCACAATTTCCGCAGCACAAGCCCCGTGCAGACGCTGCGCATGTGGCCCTCTGTTATGGAGGGGGAGGCGCGGTATATTTCGCCGTGGCGCAAACATGCGGACGCAGCGATCAATTCCCTGCATGCGTATGAATTTGGCGTGTTGCGGGCGTACGCGCTGCCGCTTTTGCAAACGGCGGAGGACGCGGACCCGGCCATCTGCCGGGAAGCGCAGGATTTGGCCTTTGCACTGATGCTGTTTACCCCAATCCCACCGGCTTTGGTGCCGCAGACTTCGCTGATCCGCGAGTTTATCGGCAAGGTTTGAAAGGTGGCATGGGTTGCTTTTTCCGCATGACGCTGTTATAATGACTTAAAAACCAACGACGCCGCATCTTAAAAACTATGCGGGTTGAATGCTGATGAGGAGTGTGACAGATATGGGTTTGTTAGAAGATGTAGTCCTGAACGCAAAGACAGCAGTCAATGCTGTCAGCAAAAAGGCAGGAAAAATTGTCGATGTCTCCAAGCTTCGCCTGAACGCAGCAAATCTCAACAACGAAATCAGCAAACGATTTGAGGCGCTGGGCCGTGTGGCCTATGACGCCAAGAAGAATGGGAGCGATGCGAGCACGTTGGTCGAGGAGTGCGTTCTTTCCATTGACAGCCTGTATGAGCAGTTGGATGCAGTGAACGCCCAGTTGGCGGCCACCCGCAGCCAGGTCGTTTGCCGTAAATGTGGCGAAGAAAATCCAGCAAACGCCGTGTATTGCTGCAAGTGCGGCCAGCGGCTTCGGGACGATACGCCGGAAGAGACTCCGGCCACTACTCCAGGAGAGGATCAAAAACCGCCGCAAACTTGATGCGAATGCACAAAACTGCGTGTTTGCCCGCAAGATGGGGCACAGAGCAATGAGGAGATGGAGTCATGGGATTGTTGACGTATCGGGAGATCACCCCTGTTGATGCAGGCGAGTTGGCCCCTTTATTTGTGGAGACGTTTAACGCGCCGCCGCATAACGGAAAATGGACGGTGGAGCGCGCTTCCCAGCGCTTATATGACGTAATCTGCCGCGAATGTGTGTCCGGGCTGATGGCCAGCTTGGACGGTGAGATATGCGCGATGATTCTGGGCAGCGCGGAGATCACCTTTGATGGGCGTTCCTTTGAGGTGCGTGAGCTGTGTGTAGATGTGCGCCATCGGGGACTGGGGATCGACGTAGCGCTGATCCAGGAGATGGAAAAGCGCTTGCGCAAAGAGGGATTTTCCCGAATCAAAATGTATCTGCCCACTGCGAGCGACGAAACCTTTGCCGAAAAGGCGGGGTTCGAACCATGCGGCAGCATGCAGCTCTTGAGGAAAGCGCTCAAGTAAATAATTGAAGAAAAGCATCTGACAGACAGCGCGGAGCGAATCCGCGCTGTTTTTGTATGCACGGCCAGTCCTAAACCGTTTTCCCGGCGCATATGTATGCACAAGCTGCCGCAGGCAAAATTGGGGAAACGGAAGTGGTGCGATGAAACAGAAACGGCAGACATTCCTGCAAGGCGCGGCGATTCTGATGGGCGCGGTGGCGGTTGTGAAGATATTGGGCGCGTTTTTTAAAATTCCGCTGAGTTGGATTTTGACGCCGGTAGGGAGCGCCTATTTTGGCAGCGCCTATGCTCTTTACTTTCCCATTTATAGCCTGGCAGTCGCGGGATTTCCCACTGCGATTGCACGGATGGTCAGCGCGCGGTGCGCGCAGGGGCGGTACCGAGATGTGCGGGCGCTGCACCGCGTTTCTGTGCGCTTTTTCCTGGTGTTGGGCCTGTGTGCCTTTGGGGGAATGGTGGCGCTTTCTGTGCCGTATGCTGCCATTACAGCGCGCGGTGAGCCGCAGAACGTCCTGCCGGCTTTGTGGGCATTGGCGCCGGCAGCCCTGTTTTGCAGCCTGCTGTCCATCTACCGTGGGCTATACGAGGGGATGCGCAACATGACGCCCACCGCAGTGTCGCAGATTATTGAGGCGGCCTGCAAGTTGGTTTTCGGCCTGGCCTTGAGCGCCGGCACAGCATTTGTCGCCATGCGGGAATATGCAGCGGGGCAGACGGTCTGGGGCGTGCCGCAGCCGTCTGAGTCTTATGC
>USIA01000128.1 GCA_900554535.1 uncultured Oscillospiraceae bacterium
CTCTGCGAGCTGCCACCCCCCCCACGCCCGGGCGGCTGCGGCCCGCCATGCTGCGGCGCACGACCCGGATTCCCCCTTGCTTTTCGGCACGCTGCTGCCGGGGGATATGGTCCATGAGCGGCCCATAGCTTCCTGCAAAAGCGGCCAGCTGCATTTCTGAGCGCATCGCCCAGGACGGCCGTCTGGTTTCTACTGGATCTGCTTTTATAGGGTATAGCGATTCTGCACTTCCCCGTCCAAATCCTTCCACAAAAATTCCCGTCCCGCGATGACCATATAACCAGGATAACTGCCATTTTTCGGAATGGACACAGAGCCAGGATTCATATAGAGAATGCCCTCCGCCTGCTCGCAGGCCGGAATATGCGTGTGGCCGTGGAGCAGAATATCTCCCGGCTGCATCGGCGGCAGCGCGCCCAGGTGGTATCGATGCCCGTGCGTTGCAAAAATCATGCGGCCTTCCCAAAACAGGATGCAGGAATCCGCCATCACCGGGAATTCCAGCACCATCTGGTCTACCTCTGCCTCACAGTTCCCCCGGACGCAGAGGAGGCGGTCTTTGCGGGCGTTGAGCAGCTGGATGACTTCTTTTGGCGCATACTCCCTGGGTAGTGCATTGCGCGGGCCATGGTACAGCAGGTCGCCGAGCAAAAGCAGCCGGTCCGCCCCTTCCCGGTCGAACGCTTCCAGCATCTTCCTGCAATAATAAGCTGAACCGTGAATATCAGATGCAACCATAAGTTTCATAAATTCTACCCCCGATCATATGGCAGCGGATGGGTTCTCTCTCCTATTTTCCCGCTGCTATTATATTGATTATATACCCGCTTTTCTCCCTCTGCAACGGAAGAACTTTTCCGAGAAATCGGTGGGATGTTGTGTTCGCGTTTGTTATAATAACAGTAGAAAGGCAGGCGATCTGCACGATGAACAAAATTTTATTTATAAACGCATGCGTGCGGCCAAATTCCCGCACGAAGCAGCTGGCCGAATGCGTGCTGAACCGATTGAACGGTTCAATTGAAGAAGTCAATTTGGAACGGGAAAATATCCAACCCCTCAACTGGACGTCGCTGCAGGCGCGGGACGCATTTGTGCAGGCGCAGGATTTCTCTGCACCCATGTTCCGGTATGCCAGGCAGTTTGCCGCTGCGGATGAAATCGTAATCGCTGCACCCTATTGGGACCTGGCCTTCCCGTCAAGCGTCAAAGTTTATTTCGAGTCCGTCACCGTCCTGGGCCTGACCTTCCGCTATACGCCGGAGGGCATCCCGGCCGGCCTGTGCCAGGCCAAACGCATCCTCTATGTGACAACTGCGGGCGGCCCGGTCAACGGACTCGGTATGGGGTATGCATATGTCAAGGCGCTGGCCCAGACCTTTTATGGCATCCCGGAAATTCTGGGTTTCAAAGCGGAAAATCTCGACGTTGTCGGCGCCGACGTTGCGGCAATTTTGGAAAAAGCCAAGCAGGAAATCGCATGCAGCACCTTAGAAGCCCCACCTTTACAGTGAAACCGATGTGTTTCCCCGGTGGAAAAGCCCGTAGTCCAGAGACAGCGTCTCTTCTTCCTCTCTTTGCTCTTACCACATCTCGCTGTCTGCAAGTTCTGCTCCGCCCAGGAGATTTCAAACGCAGCTGTACAGCTTCCCCAAATACACAAATACACAGCATTCCTCTGTCTTCTCCCTGATCTCTGTCCCCAGTTCCGGAAGTTCCTGTATAAAATTTTCAAACGGAAGGCCCTTGCGACCATGATCGAAGCGTAAGCGATCTTGATTGGACGAACCAAAGCCGCAGATTCGGGTAGCAGCCGTAGCTGCCGCCCAAAAACTGCGGCTTTGGTTTCATGATTTTTCTATGTTCTCTTGGCGGCGCGCGGTTGACGCGCTCGGCACTGTTTATTTTTCCATATAAGTGACGACTTTATCGATTTGCTCCGCAAAGGTGCCGTCAAACTTATTTTCAAAAAATGCGCTGCCAATCGTGAAAGCCCAGGGCGCGGCTGCCTTCACCTCATCCAGGCGCTGATAGCTGGAAACACTGCCCGCCAGGCAGACCGGCGCCGGCACTTCCGCGACAAACCGGCGGTTCAGCTCCACCGCGTCGCCGGTATAGCGGTAGCCCAACAGGTCAAAGCCGTCTACGCCTTTCTCCAAAAGCCCCTTTGCTTCTGCGATCATGCCGTCAATCGTGCCTTCCAGGACCGAAGGCCGGCCTGTGATTTTTCCGACAAAGGGCATGTAACGCAGCTGATGTTCCTTGCAGTATTCGTGAACAGACGGGAAATATAAGGTGCCCATCAGGATATCGACACCACATTCAACGCCCATCTCCGCACCGCGCAGGCATTCAGCCTCCGTATAGGCCACGACCTCCAAGAAAGTGGTCTTTCCGCAGGCCTTCATGCGCGCATACAGCTGCTTCATTTGGTCCAAAGGCAGCCCCTCTTCTTTAAAGCCCCAGTATTGCGCTTTGCTGTCCTTGCAAGCCTCAAAAATTTCGGCAGCATCGGCGACTGTGCGGTCGTTGTGCGTGAGCATAACGATCAATTCCGGATGTTTTTTCATTTGTTCTCATGCCTTTCTTTTCAAAATATCCATTTGGACTTACATGTTGGATGTGCAGTGCCAGCTGACCACGGCTTCTGTATCGCCAATATTAAACAATTGATGGCCTGTTTTCGCCGGGATCAGCAAAGCGTCTCCCTTCTCCAACTCATAATACCGGCCATCTTCCGGGAAGTGGCAAAGCACATGGCCTTCGATACAAAAGAAAATTTCGTCTGCATGTTCATGCCCTGTGTCCAGCCCGCCCACAGCGCCGGGCTGCAGATGCGATACGCCAAAGGTCGTCTTGTCCGTCTGAAGATACGTCCGGACAACCTCTTGCCCTTCCAGCGCTACTTCCGCATCCCGCGGCCGTATAATGCGTCCCCGCTTTTCCATGGTGTTCCCTCCTTTAGTCAGCGTAACCGTCCGTGCGCTCCAGCGGGTTAATCCCTGTATACGGCACTGCATTTCCATCGCTGTTCGCGCCCTTGCCCGTGCGCGTGATCGTACAGCCAGTGTACTCCACAATGCCGCCGATGGGCACGAACGGCTTTTTGACCGTCACGGTCACCTGCTCAACCGCATCGCTTGCTTCAAAAATTTCATCAGCGATCCGCTGCGCAACCCGCTGCACCATTTTGTGCTGCTCGGTCGTGACCACTTTCTTTGCCGCATTGTATAAAGTCAAATAGCTGACACCCGTCTCATAGTCATCGTTCTGACACTTGCCCGTCTCGTCAGACACCGCTTCCACATCCACAACAAACTTTGCGCCATATTTATTCTCTTCGGGAAATAAACCGTGCGTTCCCCAGAACTGCATGCCCTTTGCGATCGTCGTACAATTGCCCATTCTAAATCCCGCCTTTTTTATTTCGTCTTTCTTTTAGTCTTTCTGAAACGGCTGTCCCTTCCAAAAATCACGGACGCAGTCTTTAAATTCCTGCCGAATCCGTTTTTCGTCCAGATTGATGGCATGGCCATCTTGTGCGACCAGTTTCCCGTTGACATAGACCGCCTGGATATCCTCCGGTTCTTTGCGCCAGAAAACTTCCTGAACCAAATTGTTTTCTTTCAGATAAATGGAAGCATTACCGTCCAAAATCTGAAAATCTGCGCTATAGCCCGGCATCAACCTTCCGACATCCGTATAGCCGATGCCGCGCGCGCCGTTCTCGGTGGCAATTGCAAAGGCCTGGGCCGGCTCCAGGGCGTACTTCGTGTAATTTTTGCCCATCTGCATCAAGGCCAGATAGCGCATATTCTCGAAGAAATTGCCCTCGCCATTGTCAGTGCCCAAGCCGACGCAGATGTTGTTTTTGAGCATGTCGCTGACCGGCGCGATACCGGCGTTGCACAGGGCATTGCTGCGCGGCTGCGTGGAAATGCCAACCCCCATGGTGCCCATAATATTGAGTTCCACCGGCTCCATGCAGCTGCACTGATTTGCCCAAGCTTTGCCGCCTTCCCAGAAACCAATCTTCTTATAGAGTTCGGCCGTAGTCATGCCATACCGGTCAAAGCAGCACTTGCACTCATCCGGACCTTCGTTCATATGAATCTGGATATAGGCATCCAGATCCCGCGCCATTCCAGCCGCCTTTTTCAAGAACGGAACCGAACAGGAGAAGGTCGTATGGGTGCAGATCGTACCGCGGATATCCTCATTTTCGCGCTGCCGCATTGTCAGAATAAAGTCGCGGTTTTCCTGCAAATTTTCCTCGCCGTTTTCGGTGCTGATGCGTTCGTTAGATTCCAGGGAGAGAACACCCTTGATGCCCGCCTGCCGGAGGACTTTTTCCTCGGTCAAAAGGCGTTTGCCCGCCTCTGCAAACGGCGCCTCCAAAATATCGTTGATGAGCGTTACGCCTGTCTTTAAATGTTCCAGCGACGCGTATTCCGCTGTGATCCGGATGGTTTCCAGCGTCTGGCGGTTCTCGACCACCGGCCACCAGAACTCTTCGAGCAATGGTTTCAGGCTCAGATTCGGTTCCACAGCCCCGTGGGCGATTGTCTCATACATATGGGTATGCGTACAGGCAAAAGTTGGGCAGACAATCTGGTCGCGGGCATCGATCACGCCCGGCTTTCCGACAAGCTTTGCGTTGGGAACGATCTCTGTGATTTTCCCGTTTTCGATCACAAATCCACAGTCCTTTTTGACTTCCTCGGCAGATTCAATCAGCCAACCCGCCATAATTCCCGTTACTTGATCCATACTGCGCACTCCTCCTTAAAAATAGACGTCACAAAAGCGTTCTGTTTTTTCGGTCCTTCAAAAATAAAACGAAAAATCGATTTTAAGCAATCCAAATCGCATGTTTCGGGCATACGCCAAAGCAAAGGCCACACACCCGGCACTGTGTTGGGTCGACCTGCATCCTGCCTCGTTCATCAAAGGTGCGTGCCCGGTAAGCGCATGCTGTGACACAGCGGTTGCAGTGAACACACTTCTCCGCGTCAAACGCAAAATCGCACGGCTGCTTTTCCGGCAAAAGGCCGCTTCGCAATGTCAGCCGGGATACCGATGCGATATTGGGATACTGATAGCGGTCCATCAATTCGGCGAGATCCGCTGTCAGGCGGCGAAAGACGTCAGGGCCCTGGAGAATGGCGGCCGTGCACACCCCGACCGCCGTTGCGCCTGCCATCAGCATTTCCAGCGC
>USIA01000129.1 GCA_900554535.1 uncultured Oscillospiraceae bacterium
TGCTGTTCCAGCGAAGCGTCGGGATGCCATATCAGCGTATAAGCTACGGCTTCCAGCCATTTGGCCAGGTCGCTGTCCTGAAAAACATAGCCCTCAAAGCGGCCTTTCTCCAAACCAGCGGCGATGCTGAAATTGCGGATGCAGTGGCTTGGCGCTGCGCCTGGAACCGCATCGTGCAGCGCGCGCCATTGATAAGGGATCATGCGGGTGCGGACAATCTCCATCCGACTCTTCCAGAACGGGTCGTGCACCTGCACCTTTTGCAGCGGAACAGGTGTCGTAAATAGCTTGGACATTGGCCAGGCTCCTTTCACCTACAAATAAATATCTGCATTTATTTTTACTACGAAAATTCATTTTTTACAAGCACAGAATTCAAAAACAAAATAAAATAAAGAAAATTGGGCAAATTCTCGCGAAAAGCAAAGGAATACCTGCTTGACAGCCGCAAAACGTCAATTTATAATGAATTCATAAAAATGAAATATTTCATTTGCTTTATCGGATAGCAGATCTTCTGTCGTGAATTTTAGCCGGCATTGCTGCACATAAGGGCGTGCCAAAGAGAGGGAGAAATACATGAAACCAGAATTTCATATCCATAACCGCCAGAATTTATATGCGGCGCTTCCGGACGGCGCTCTTGCGGTGCTCTTTTCCGGCACCGCCCCGCGCCAATCCGCGGATGCCTATTATCCATTTTTTTGTAACCGCAATTTCCTTTATCTGACTGGTGTCGATTTTATGGATTTTGTGCTGCTGGCCCGCAAAGCCGCGGGAAAAACAGAGGAGACCCTTTACATCCTGCCCAAAGACCCGATGAAAGAGCGCTGGACAGGCCGCCGTCCTTTCCCAGAAGAAGTACAAAAACAGTCCGGCATTTTGGATATCCGCACGGTCGATGCTTTCCTGGAGGATTTTCACCGCGCCGCAAATTCCGGACAATACGACACGCTTTGGCTGGATTTGTTCCAGGAGCGTGCTGGGGAAGCCGCGGATGAAGCACACCGCTTCGCCGCAAGGGCCGCATCTTATTACCCGTTTTTGCAGGTTCGCAACCTGCTGCCGCAGCTTAAGCGCCAGCGTACCTTTAAACAGCCCTGCGAGATTGCCGCAATGCAGAAAGCTGTGGAGGTTACAAAAGCGGGCATCCTGGCGATGATGAAGGCCTCCCACCCCGGCATGTACGAATATGAATATAAAGCGGAATTTGATTATGCACTGTCGAAAGCGGGTGTCCTCACGCCGGCCTTTCCATCGATCATTTCTGCAGGCCAGAACAACTTCTGCATTCATTACTACAGCTATACCGGTCAGGCCCAGGATGACGACATGATTCTCAATGACGTGGGGGCCTGGTGGGACAATGAAGTCAACGATGTCTCCCGTGGTTGGCCATGCAATGGCAAGTTTACCAAGGCGCAGGCCGCCCTGTATACCTGTGCTTATCAGACAAGCGAGTATATGTTTGCGACGATCAAGCCCGGCATGCCGATGGCTTCTGTGGATGAGACGGCCCACCGCTTCTGCTGTGAACAGCTCAAAAAGCTTGGTCTGCTGCAGTCCTATGATGAAATTGGCAAGTATATGTGGCACGGTGGTGCGCACCATATCGGCTATGACGTCCATGACGTGGTGGATATGTCGCATCCTGTGGCGCCGGGCATGGTGTTCTGTGTGGATATCGGCATTTACTGCGAGGAGTGGGGCATCGGCTTCCGTCTGGAGGACAATTGCCTGGTGACGGAAAACGGCTGTGTCAATCTAACGGCATCCATTCCGCGTTCGATTGAGGATATTGAAGCCGTTATGCGCAAGGCGTAGGGAAACTGCAACGCCGTGAGTTGCCTGTCCGAGCTTTCCCGGTGGCGCTTGGCAGTCCCTTTGAGACAGGTATGAAAGTACGAATGACACGACGTATTCAAAAACAGATCGATACATGCCTGAGAGGATGCGCATCTGTTTTTGGGAGCACAGGCATATGCGAGCTGCGGACGCCATGACAAAACAGCGCAAGTTAAAAATGAGGCAAGAGGCTAGCTCGCAAGGGCTGGCCTCTTCATTTGTTAACGGCGGTCAATGAGAAAATTCACGGCGCGCTTGCAACAGGAAGCGTTCGCCGAAGACATGTCCACTGTGAGATGGAATCGGAAGAAATCCGTATACCGGAACGAGGCGTTTCGAGGGGCAGGGCTTTGGGCCGGCGAATGGGAATCGCATGGCCGGTAGATGGCACTGCCAGACAGAAAGAAGTCCAATTTCCGCGTGAACGCTTGACAATCGGCCCAGATTGTGGGATGCTATAAACAGAAAATATGTTCGACTGGAGGCGGGCATATGCGCACGATCCTGCATGTGGATATGAACAATTTTTATGCGTCTGTGGAGTGCCTGTATGATCCCTCTCTGCGCGGCAAGCCGATTGCGGTGGCGGGCGATGCCGAAATGCGCCGGGGCATCGTGCTGGCAAAAAGCAATGAGGCAAAGCGCTGCGGCGTCAAGACCGGGGACTTGCAGTGGGAGGCCAGGCGCAAGTGTCCGCAGATTCTGTTTGTGCCGCCGCACTTTGAGCGCTACGAGAAGTACTCCAAGCTTTCCCGCGCCATTTACACGGACTATACCGACCAGGTGGAGCCCTTCAGTCTCGACGAATGCTGGCTGGACGTGACAGGCAGCGATTTGCTTTTTGGAGACGGCCGGTCAATCGCAGACCAGATTCGTGCCCGCGTTCGCCGGGAACTGGGCCTGACGGTTTCCGTCGGCGTGTCCTTCAACAAAATCTTTGCTAAGCTCGGCAGCGACCTGAAAAAACCGGATGCCACCACGGTGATCCCTTATGAGCACTTCCAGGAAATTGTCTGGCTGCTGCCGGTGGGCGACCTGCTGTTTGCGGGCCCCTCCACCGTGCAGGCGCTCGCGCGCTGCGGCGTGCGCACCATTGGTGATCTGGCGCGACAGCCACGGGAAATGCTCAAAGGCTGGCTGGGTTCTATGGGCGAAACGCTCTGGCGGTACGCCAACGGACTGGAAGATGCGCCGGTCGCGCGTCTAGATGCCGTGCATACGGTCAAGTCGATCGGCAACAGCACGACTACGCCGCGCGATCTTTACAAGCTGGAAGAGGTGCGTGTCATTCTATATTTGTTGGCGGAAAGCGTGGCGCAGCGGCTGCGGGCCAAGCATTTCCGCTGTGGCACTGTCCAGCTTTCTGTGCGGTATGCAGATATGACAGCCTGCTCGCGCCAGGCGACGCTGCGCCGCCCGGCCAATGATTCCGAAACGCTTTTTGCACAGGCTTTCTCACTGTTTCAGGCGCTTCCTTCCCGCGGCCGCCCGGTCAACAACCTCGGAATTCACACAACAAAACTGATTCCGGATAGCCAGGTGCAGCTGTCTCTTTTGCCGGAGGAACAGCGGGACGCGCGCCGTGAAACGCTCGAAAAAGCACTGGATGGCATTCGGGACCGCTTTGGCCGGGAAAGCGTGCAGCGCGGCATTTTGATAGGCAATGATACCCTTGCACAATTGCGCCCGCGCTCCCGCGACCAGATCTCGAAATAAACCGAATGCGGTTATTTTTGCTGCATGCAAATTTTTGTATTAAAACGGCAGAATTCGAGTTGCTATTTTTACAAAATGGGCGTATACTCAAAAGAAAACGGCAAAGGAGAATCGCCAGTGGCACGTAGAAAAAAAGAAGAAAATATGACGTATGAGGAACGCCTGGCATGGATCGATGAGCAGATTGTTGCGCACAAAGAGGCAGTTTCGGATTTGAAGAAAAAACGCAAGGCGTTAGAGGCCGAACAACAGGAAGCTGCGATGGAGGAAATTATGACCTTTATCCAGCAATCCGGGAAAACCCCGACCGAGTTTTTGCAGCAGTTGAAAACCGAACAGGAATAATCCCGCCGAACCGCCGCATTGGCACCTGCTTTTGATCAGGCGGCGCGGGTCAAAAAATGTATGCCTTCGTATGAAAATGAAACAGCCATGGCGGTTGCCTGCGCGTGCGCCATGGCTTATTTTCTGCATTTGGAGAGGAGCTAGTTGGTGAGAGCGTGCTTATTTGTCGGCCTTGGCGGAGCGGCCGGCGCGGTTTTACGGTATTTATTCAGTCTCATTCCGGTCAAAAGCCAGTTCCCGATTCTGACACTTTTGACGAATCTGATTGGTGCGGTGGTCATCGGCTGCATCGCGGCAGCAGCAGCGCTGGTGCCCGGATTTCCGGCCAATCTGGTCTTGTTTTTAAAGACAGGTTTGTGCGGCGGTTTTACAACCTTTTCCACGTTTTCGCTGGAAACCATGACGCTCTTTCAGGAGAAGCACGTTCCCATGGGAATTGCTTATGCGGTGGTGAGCGTTTTGGTTTGCCTTGTGGGCGTCTGGATCGGCCAAACGGTGATGGGCGCCGTCCTCCGGCAAACAGCCGGTTAAAAAATGGAGTTTTCGGTTCCATGGAAAACGCGCGTTGTATACGCGCTTTTTTTGACCTATTTGACAGCAATGGCTTTTCAGATCCGGGTCGTCAAAGGAGTGCAGGATGTCCATACGGCGTGTCCGGCTTTTTGGGAAAATTCACGGATGATTATCCGCGGACAAGCCGAAAGGAATTTGCGGGAATGAAATCCAAATGATGCGGCCGGGAAAACTTTTCTGAAAATCAAACCCAGCATTTTTGATGGCACTTGCAAAAGCGGAGAAAACCCGCTATACTAAGAAAAAATTGAATCGGAACGGACAAGTGAACGGATGGTTTATCCGTGAGAGGGAATCAGGTGCAAAACCTGAGCGGTCCGGCCACTGTAAGCGGAAAGCTTTCCTGCAACCCCATTGCACTCCAATATGCGAGAAGGGCAGGAACGCGTTTGATCCGTGAGCCAGGAGACCTGCTTGTTCCAGCAGATGCGCTTCCGCAGAAAGCATAGGCATCTCAATGAAAGTATGGCGATTGGGGCTATGCTTTTTTTGGTGTGCTCATTTTCTTCCTTGCGTTTGCGTGGCTGCAGCTTCCGCAGTCTTTTCAAGGGGGAAATCAATATGAAAAAGCAAGCCACCCATCTTTTGGCGCTGGTGACCGCGTTTGCCGTCTCGGTCACGGCGG
>USIA01000130.1 GCA_900554535.1 uncultured Oscillospiraceae bacterium
TGGACACGGCCCAGACCGCCGCCACCATGGCGACCGGGCGGCCCGGCGTGTTCCATGGCATGAAGTCGTATTTCTGCCAGAATGAATATGGACAGATCGCGCCGGTCTATTCAATTTCCGCTGGCCTGGATTATCCCGGCGTCGGGCCGGAGCACGCCTACCTGCGCGACACGGGCCGCGCCGAATATGTGCCCATTACGGACGATGAAGCGGTCGATGCCTTTGCGTACCTGGCGCGCACGGAGGGCATCATCTGCGCGATTGAGAGCGCGCACGCCGTGGCGTATGCCATGAAGCTTGCGCCCACCATGCGCCCGGACCAGATCATGATCATCTGCCTGTCCGGCCGCGGGGATAAAGACGTCGCCGCGATTGCACGGTATCAAGGGAGGGACCTGACCGATGATTGAGCGAATTGCAAAAGCCTTCGCGAACGGGAAGGCGTTTATCGGATTTGTGACAGCGGGCGACCCGAGCCTTGAAAAGACCGGGGAATTCATTCTGGAGATGCTGCGCGGGGGCTGCGACCTGGTGGAAATCGGCATCCCGTTTTCGGACCCGATCGCCGAGGGCGTGGTAATTCAGGAAGCGGACCTGCGCGCGCTTTCCGGCGGCGCCACGACGGACGGCGTTTTCGAGATGGTGCGGCGTGTGCGCCAGCAGACCGACGCGCCGCTTGTCTTCATGACGTATTATAATCCGGTTTTCAGCTATGGGCTGGAAAAATTCTTTGCGCGCTGCCAGGACGTGGGCATCGACGGCATCATTGTGCCGGACCTGCCGTTTGAGGAAAAGGGCGAAATCGCGGACGTGGCCGCGAAGCATGACGTGGCCGTGATCTCGATGATCGCGCCGACGTCGGACGACCGCATCCGCAAGATTGCCGCGGCATCCGAGGGATTCTTGTATGTGGTATCCTCGCTGGGCGTGACCGGCATGCGCAACAGCATCCAGACAGATCTGAGTGCGATTCTGGACGTTGTCCGCCAGAGCACGCGGACGCCGGCGGCCGTTGGATTTGGCATCCACACGCCGCAGCAGGCGCACGACATGGCGCAGATAGCGGACGGCGTGATCGTGGGCAGCGCGATCGTCAAGCTCTGCGAGGAACACGGCGCAGATGCGGGGCCGTATATTTATGAGTACGTAAAGTCCATGAAGGACGCGATGGCAGAGGTTTAAAGCGCCGTTTCGCGATTGCCTTGGGGGAACCCCTTCCTGTGCTTTTGGGATAGATACTAGGACCTTGGGGCGCTGCCCCAAACCCCGCTGGGGATTGAATCCCCAGGCCCCCTTCGCGCTGCGCGTTTCTTATTTTCGTCCGTCACAAAGCAAAATCGTTCGCTGTAAAGCGTCGTTCACTCGCGGGGGACTCGTTCATTGGCGCAGTCACAAAAATTGCGCGTCCTGCGTCCAGGCTCAGCCTGGCTTGCTTTTTGGGGAAACACATGCTATTATAAAAACAGAAGGAACAACCGCCCACATAAGTGGTTGCCTCCGGGTGTTTATGACAAAGCCCGAATGGGCTCGCCTATCCTGTCGGCCAACAGGGTAGGCTTTTTTATTGCTTCCTCACTTCTTGCGAAGGTATGTTAGCAATGCCAGCAGGAAATTCCCTGCCTGGATCATCAGGCCGATGGCCTGCAGAATGTCCATCGGCATCACCTCCCTCCAAAGGAGATGGGAGGCTGCCACCCTGTATAACGGTTGTCCCTATTTTCTATTTTACCACATTCACCCAAATTTCGGCAAGCTAGACACGCCGCCCACAAGCAGAATTGTGTGCTGCAATCGTCCGTAAATTCGCGGGCTCAAAACGACGTTTGCGCAATCACAAATATTGCGCGTCTACAAATTTGCGTTCGTCACAAGGCAGAATCGTTTGCGGCAAGCGTCGTTTCCTCGCGGGGGACTCGCTTATTGACGCAGTCACAAACAGTGCGCGATTGCGTCCAGGCTCAGCCTGGTGGGGGAACCCCTTGCAAGGGTTCCCCCATACCCCCTCCTGCGCTTTTGGGAGGATACTACGGGCAAGACCTTGGGGCGCTGCCCCAAACCCCGCTGGGGATTGAATCCCCAGACCCCCTTAGCGCTGCGCGTTTCTTATTTTACGTTCGTCACAAGGCAAAATCGTGTGTTGTGAAGCGTTTGTCAATTCGCGGGCACAAAACGACGTTTGCGCAATCGCAATCATTGCGCGATTGCCTGCAAGCTCAGCTTGCCGGGGGCTCCCCGCCGCGATTGCCTGCAAGCTCAGCTTGCCGAGGGCTCCCCGCCTCAGCCTGGCTTTTTGTTTTGCAAAAGCTGTTTGTGCAGATGGCGGAAAAAATTCGCTTTGATCTCGAATTCCTGGCGGCTCTTTTGGACGAGCACATCCAGAATCAGACCGCTGAAATAAGAGAGCAGCGCCGCGATGCATAGCCCGCCGCTGACGATCAGCGTGGGGAAGCGCGGCACAAGGCCGGTCTGGAAAAACTGGATAAACACCGGCACGCCGAGCAGCAGCGCGATGGCCAACAGAATCAGCGCAATGATGCCGAAAAAGCGCAGCGGCCGGTAATCGCGGTAAAGCCGGAAAACCGTGCGAAGCACGCGCGCGCCGTCGGAATAGGTGTTGAGCTTGGAGACGCTGCCTTGCGGCCGGTCGCGATAGGTGACCGGCACGCTCACCAGATGCAGGTTTTTGTCGAGCGCGTGAATGGTCATTTCCGTCTCGATCTCAAACCCCTGCGACAGCACGGGGAAAGTCTTGACGAATTCGTAGCTGAATCCCCGATATCCGGTCATGATGTCCTTGACATCGGTGTCGAACAATGTGTTGATCAGGCTGCGGACCATGGAGTTGCCCATGTTGTGGAAAGGGCGCTTATTTTCGGAAAAATACGTGGCGGAGAGCCGGTCGCCAATGGTCATGTCAGCTTCGCCGCGCAGCACCGGATCGACGAGTGCGCGGGCACATTCGGCGGGATAGGTATCATCGCCGTCGGCCATCAGATAGGCTTCGGCATCGATTTCGCGGAACATGGAGCGGATGACGTTGCCTTTGCCCTGCTGATGCTCGTAGCGGACGATTGCGCCGGCGGCGCGGGCGAGCTTGTCCGTACCGTCAGTCGAATTGTTGTCGTAGACATACACGACTGCTTCGGGCAAGGCGGCGCGGAAATCGCGCACCACCTTTTCGATGGTTTTGCTCTCATTATAGCAGGGGATCAGCACAGCGATCCGGTCCATGGTCTTCGCCCTCTCTGAAAGAATTCAAACGTTCGCACGAAAACGTATCAATGTATCATTTAGTATGTTCCATTCCCCCTCACTTGTCAAGGCAAGCTGAGCTTGCAGTCAGGACGCGCAATTTATGTTGCGGCGCCATTGAGCGAATTCCCCGCGAGGAAACGACGCTTTGTGGCGAACGATTCTGCCTTGTGACGGACGTAAAATAAGAAACGCGCAGCGCTAAGGGGGTCTGGGGATTCAATCCCCAGCGGGGTTTGGGGCAGCGCCCCAAGGTCTTCGCCCGTAGTATCATTCCAAAAGCACAGGAGGGGGTATGGGGGAACCCTTGCAAGGGGTTCCCCCACCAGGCTGAGGCGGAGGAGCCCCCGGCAAGCTGAGCTTGCAGGCAATCGCGGCGGGGGGAGCCCCCGCGGGCAATCGCGCACTGTTTGTGATTGCGCAAACGGCGTTTTGTGCCCGCGAATTGACAAACGCTTCACAACACACGATTCTGCCTTGTGACCGGCGGGGGACTCCTCCTTGCTAACGCGCCACACTTCACATTTTTTCCATGGCGATTTTTTTGGGCAGAGTGCCAGTCTTGCATAAAATCGGTTAATTTTTTATCAATATCGATTGCGCAACGTACGAAAAGAGTCTATAATGAAACCGTATGTGGGGCGCTTCGGCCGCCCCAGGAAGAGAAGGCCGGCCGTCAGGGCAATCGCCCATCCTGGCGCGGTCAGACACTGAAAGGAGTATCGCTATGAACTATTCCGCAGAAGTGGAAAAAATGTGCACTGTCGCCAAAGGCCCGCATCACGGCCCGGCCCCGATCCCGGAGGAGGGGAAATGGGTCAAAGCCTATGATGTGAAAGACATTTCCGGCCTGACGCACGGTGTCGGCTGGTGCGCGCCGCAGCAGGGCGCCTGCAAACTGACGCTCAACATCAAGGAAGGTGTGGTGCAGGAAGCACTGGTCGAGACCATTGGCTGCTCCGGCATGACGCATTCCGCCGCCATGGCCGCGGAGATCCTGCCCGGCAAGACGATTCTGGAATGCCTGAACACGGACCTCGTCTGCGACGCCATCAACGTCGCAATGCGCGAGCTGTTCAAGCAGATCGTCTATGGCCGCAGCCAGACGGCCTTCTCCGAAAACGGTTTGCCCATCGGCGCCGGTCTTGAGGACTTGGGCAAGGGCCTGCGCAGCCAGGTCGGCACCATGTTCAGCACCAACGCGAAGGGCGTGCGGTATATGGAAATGGCCGAGGGCTATGTTTTGAAGATGGCGCTCGACGAGAACGATGAAGTCATTGGCTATCAGTTTGTCAAGCTCGGCAAGATGCTCGAGGATATCCGCCACGGCATGTCCCCGGATGAAGCATATCAGAAGAATATCGGCCAGTATGGCCGCTTCGACGGCGCTGCCAAGTACATCGATCCCCGCGAAGAATGAGACACGGAAGAAGGAGGACATACCGCAATGGCAAATGATGTCATGTTTGAGGGAAAAGAGAGAAGAATGCCGAAAATCGAGAAGTTCCTGGCGGAAAACAGCCTGGGCTCCCTCGAGGAAGCGCGCGATTTGTGCCTTTCCAAGGGCATTGATGTGGAAAAGATCGTCAAGGGCGTGCAGCCCATTGCATTCGACAACGCGGTCTGGGCCTACACGCTGGGCGTTGCGCTGGCATTGAAGACCGGCGTTTCCTCCGCCGCAGAGGCCAGCGAGATCATCGGCAAGGGCCTGCAGGCGTTCTGCGTGCCGGGTTCTGTTGCGGAAAACCGCAAGGTCGGCCTGGGCCACGGCAACCTGGGCGCGCGTCTTCTGCGCGACGAGACCAAGTGCTT
>USIA01000131.1 GCA_900554535.1 uncultured Oscillospiraceae bacterium
ACGTGCTGGTCCGTGCCCAGGACGTTCCCGCCGTGGCCCAGCGGCAGCAGCCGGATGCCCAGCGTGTTAGCCGTGCGGATGATGTCTTTGAGTGCAATGATGTCCTTGACCGCAATATAAAGATCGGCCGGTCCGCCGATCTGAAAGGTCGTGTGGCGGCTCATCGGCTCATCTTTGAGCACCAGGCAACCGGCAATTTCCGCAACGCGTTTAAGCGTCTCGATTTTCTCCATTCGTTTCTTGTTCCCCCTTCAAGCGATCCCGGAAAAGCAAGGATCGGCAGCAACCCTTGAATGTTGTTTCAGATATGCGAGCAAACGGTCCATGTTGGCGTTGACCACCAATTCCTCTGGAAAATCCAACTCCTCCAGCAAGCGGGCCGCATGTGGAAAATCACCCACCAGTGTAGAAAAGTGGGCGTCGCTGTCCACGACAACCGGAACGCGGTGCGCTTTGCACAAAGCGAGGATGCGCCGGCAATTCGGCGCATAAGAGGGCCTGGTGCGGAAGGTACCCTCGTTGAGCTCCACCAGCTTGCCGGCCGCGCCGAACTGCGGGACCACCCGCTCATAATCAAACGCGTATTGTGGGGAGCCGCAATGACCAATCACATTGACCAAGGGGTTTTTGCAGATTTGTTCCCACAGATGCGTCACTTTTTCCGGCGACGGCGGGTCATCTGCCGGCATGCAGACAGAGTGGATGGACGCCACCACCCAGTCAAGGTCTTCCAGGCAATCGTCCTCTACATCGATATGCCCGTCATAGTCGATGATATTCGTCTCCTGCCCCCGCAACACGAGCATGTTTTCAAAAATATGCGGCACCACACGCAGGTTGTGGAAATACCATTTGCCAGGCGCGCCCGGCATGCGCACGCCGTGGTCCGTGATGGCCACTGCGCGCAGACCGCGCGCCTTGCCGGCCGCCACCATTTCCTGCAGCGTGCTGTAAGCGTGGGTGGAAGCAATCGTGTGCATATGCAGATCCGCTATGAATTCCATCGAGTCAAGTTTGCCTCCCGGATTGAATTTGACGCCCGCCGCAGCGGGCAGAATGCTTTTTTATGATAGCACAGATAAGCGCCTGTGTCCATGCGTCCCGTTTAGAGATCGAGATCGAGCTTTGTTTCCTGCTCCTGGATGGTTGAAAGATCCATGCCGAGGCTTTGCAGCAGCTCCTGGGCCGCGTTGTAGCCCATCTTTTTCTGCCGGTTATTCATAGCGGCAACCTCGATGATCACAGCCAGATTGCGCCCAGGCTTGACCGGGATGGTCAAAACCGGCACCTTGATGCCCAAAATTTCCGTATATTCGCTGTCAATCCCCATGCGGTCATAGACCTTGTGGCTGTCCCACTGCTCCAAGTTGATGACCAGATCGATCTTCTCGGAGATCTTGACCGCGCCGATGCCGAAAATGCGGCGGGCATTGATGATGCCGATGCCGCGCAGCTCGATAAAGTGGCGGATATTCGACGGCGCCTGCCCGACCAGGCTTTTGGCGGAGACGCGGCGGATTTCCACAGCGTCGTCCGCGATCAAGCGGTGGCCACGCTTAATCAGCTCAATGGCGGTCTCGCTTTTGCCCACGCCGCTGTCGCCGACGATGAGCACGCCTTCGCCATAGACCTCCACCAGCACACCGTGCCGGGTGATCCGGGGAGCCAGCTCCACATTCATAAAGGCGACGAGCGCGCCGACCAGACTGCTGGTCGGTTCCGGCGTCGTCAACATCGGCACATGATATTTGCGGGTCATTTGCAAAAGTTCCGGCGGCGGCTCAAGTTTGCGCGCAATGATGACGGCCGGCGGCGTCTTGCTAAAAATTGCGTCCAGCACGCGCACCCGCTCTTCCACAGACTGGGTATGCAAATAGGCGGTCTCCGTATTTCCGAAAATCATAATGCGCGTCGGGTCGTAATAATCGTAAAATCCGGTCAGCTCCAGGCCGGGGCGGTTCACGTCCTTGGAGGTGATGAAGATCTTTTCGGGCGAAGTGGGCATATAAACTGTCTCAAGAGACAGTTCCTTGATGACTTTATCAAGAGACACACTGTAAGAAGTTGGCAATTCAATACACCTGCTCTTTCTTGCGGCGACCTGCGGGACATTTCGGGCGGCCAAGCCATTTTCCGCATTCATCTCCCCTGTGCGCCGGACATTTCAGCTCTTTTCCTTTTATTATAGCCGATTGGTCTGGAAGATGAAAGTGGAAATGCAAAATTATTCTGTTCGCAATCTGTTTGAACGCGCGTGCAGATTGTGGTATAATGAGATGAATTATGCAGACTTCTGCCGCTTTTGTGTCTTCGAGCGGCAGGGCTCTGCTTTCCC
Source organism: uncultured Oscillospiraceae bacterium (assembly GCA_900554535.1). GTDB lineage: Bacteria > Bacillota > Clostridia > Oscillospirales > Acutalibacteraceae > Caproicibacterium. The sequence continues at coordinate 2,336 of USIA01000131.1, forward strand.
TGGTGGAAAGAATTTTGTGAATCCGCGCGGAGGTCCCTGAATCATGAAGATCGCTTTATTTTCCGGTGCTGGCACAGTGCCGTGCGCTGCCTCCACCTATGTTTCTGTTTTGAAAAGCGGACTTGAGAAGGCCGGCCACTCGGTTATGGTCGTCGCCGCCGATCCGGAGATCGAGGTCTGCTTTCCGCAGCGCGATGCCATTTATTGCCCGGCACGCCCCACGCCCAGTCTTTACGGCTGCTCGGTGCGCACCAGTCTGCTCGGGCCCATGGAGGAGGCGCTGGCTAACTTTCGCCCTGCCCTGATCCATGTGGTAACGCTCGACGAGATGGGATTGGCGGGTGTAAAATTTGCGCAAAGTCACCGCCTGCCGTTGGTGACGACTATCCACAACCTGCACGACGCGCTGGAGGGATATGGCCTGAACAAAGCCTATGACAGCTTGGCCAAAATGAAGGTGCGCAGCACCATCCGCAAAATTCTCTCGGAAAGCGACGTCATATGCGCGCCTTCCGGCAAAACCGCCGGCCTGCTGCGGGAGATCGACGTGCGCTGCAAACTGCGGCGCTCACCTTTCTGTGTGGATTTGGAGACATTTGTTCCGCAGGATGAGCCGCCCCTGCAGGTGCTCGACGAGTTGGAGGTTCCCGCGGGTGTAACGTCCTATATCTTTGCCGGGCGGCTTCTGGACGACTGTGGCGTCGGCGACCTGCTGGATGCCTGGCATGCCGCCGTCGCCCGCACCGATAACCTGCACCTGATCATCGCGGGCAGCGGGCCAAATGCCGCCATCTACGCGGAGCAGGCCAAGGCCCTGCACTTGACCGAGCAGATTACCTTTGCAGGCGAGGTTTCCAAACAGAAACTCAATGATCTATTCGCCTGCTGCCGTGCGTTTGTCAGTGCGAGCCGTTCCGGCGCTATCAAAGCCGCGCCCCTGGAGGCGATGGCCGCCGGGCTGCCCGTGTTGCTGCATGCCGAGAGCGCCAACGCGGAGCTGGTGCGCGATGGAGTCAACGGCTTTGTATTCCAGGACGCCGCCAAATTCGGCGACACGCTGCGCATGCTGGCAAAGCTGGATCCCGAAGGCGAGATCCTGCTGCACGAGCTGGTGCGCAAGAGTGCGGCCAATCTTTCGGATGTCAATCTGGCTGCTGTCATGCTGGACACTTATGAGCTGGCAAAGCAGCGGCAAAAGTCACGAATCTATGCGAACACAAAATAATGTTGGACCGTCTATAGCAAAGGCGTGGCGCAGAACGAAGAATTCTGCGCCACGCCTTTTTGTGATGGATGTTGCGATTGCTTTTAGAATACCGCCCTGACTTCAGTCATTGGGGACCTCGTAAAATTTGCCGACAACGTGGTCCGTCTTCATAATGTTGAGAAACGCCTTGGGATCGATGGAGCGGACCAGGTGTGTAATTGCCTTGACCTGTGCCCCCTCGATCACCGAATAGATCATATCCTGCTCTTTGCCATTATAAAGCCCCTTGCCGTGAAACAGCGTGGCACTATGGTGCGTCCGCTGCTTAATCGCTTCATACACCTCATCCGCGTGTGCGGTGATAATCATCAGCGTGGCGCGTTTATACCGCGGATTGATTCGGTGGACGATCTGTGTAGAAGCAAACTGGAAAATGATTGAATACAGTGCCTTGTCCCAGCCAAAAAGCACGCCTGCCACGACCAGCATGACTGCGTTGCCCGCCAGGACGTAGTTCCAGGCATCCACATGCAGCCGCTCGGAAACTGCGACTGCGATAAAATCTGTGCCACCGCTGGTCGCCCGTCCCAATAGGCACAGGCTGATTGCAAAGCCGTTGATGATGCCGCCAAAAATGCTGATCAACAACAAATCGTTCGTCACCGGGAAAGCTGGCAAAATGTCGGTAAGCACGCTGGTCACCACAATGCACAGGCATGAAAACAGCGTGAATCGCTTGCCGATAAACCGGAAACTGATCACCGCAGGAATTGCGTTGAGGATAAAATTGACCAGTGTAAAGGGCAATGTGACGCCTGCAAATTGCTGCGCACTGCGCTGGATGAGCAGTGTTAACCCGTTAAAGCCGCCCGGAAACATGCCGCCTGCCTGCACAAAGCTTTTCAGGTTCATGGCCATCACTATAGAGGCACACAGAATCAGCACAATGCGCGTCAAGAAATCGCGTACAGTGATCGGCGGTTCCACATGTTTGGTGTTTGCCATTGATTCCACCTACTTTATTCTTCTTAGGAGAATTTTCTGAAAAAACGCAAAAGGCCGCTTCTAAAAAGCACATCCCGGGACGCATTCGGGGCACCGGAGATTGTCGCCATCCAGATTAGCCGTTCGCCGCGTTGACGGCCAGATAAACCACAACCGGGAAAACATACAAAGCGACAAATGTGAGCAACGCCACCACCTCGTAGATCACCGTGACCGGCGTTTCAAGGAAGGCCAGCAGTTTCGCGTACCAATGGCAAACAAGGAGGGCCGGCAGTTCCGCGCCCCAGCCGCGCCGCAGGCCGATCAAGAACAACACCGCCAGCAGAATGCCAATCCCGGTGCAGGCAAGGCCCGGCCAGAAGCCCGGCGGCGTGAAGGAAATCCGCACCGTCGAGGTGCCCGCTGGCACGCGTACCGTCAGAAAGGTGCCAGACGCCACATCCGTCTGGGCAGCAGCGCCGTTGACCGTG
>USIA01000132.1 GCA_900554535.1 uncultured Oscillospiraceae bacterium
CGTCGAGCTGCGGCAGGCGCGCGACCTTGAAGAGCCGCTGGATGGCGTCATTCTGCCGGGCGGCGAGAGCACGGTCATGGGCAAGCTGCTGCACGATCTCGGCATGTTTGCGCCGCTGCGAAACATGCTGGAAAACGGCCTGCCCGCTTTTGGCACGTGCGCCGGGCTGCTGCTTCTGGCCAAAGAAGTGGATGGGGGGGGGGCCCCACTCTCGCTCGTGGATATGCAGAAAATACTCTTCAAGGGGCCGCCAGCTCGGCAGCTTTGCCACACAGACGACGTTTCGCGGAATCGGGAAAATTCCCGCTGTGTTCATCCGCGCGCCCTATATTGCGCGCACATGGGGCCAGGCGCAGGCGCTGGCAGAAGTGGACGGCAAAATTGTGGCCGCCCGACAGGGGAATCTGCTCGTCACAGCCTTCCACCCGGAGCTGACCGATGATCTGTCCGTGCACCGGTATTTTCTGAACATGGTACAGGCGGCTGCCGCAAAGCGCTGCCCGGCTGTGTAATGGGATACGTTTCAAACATATATATAGGAAAATAAAGGGAAGCCTCCGGCGATCGATACCGGAAGCTTCCTTTTCATTTCCAATAAATTTCAGGCTCCGCCCTGCCAAGCGATGCCAAACTTCACTGCATTATAAATATTGATGGCCACGATCACGAGCATGAGCACGAGGAACAGGTGGCTGACATCCTCCTCTTTCAGGCGTTTGTTGATCTTGCTGCCGATCATGCCGCCCAGAATGCCGCCCACCACCATCATGACGAGATACAGCGGGCTGACCGACGGGATGGAGCCCGTGGCAATGGTCTGCACCAGGCTCGTAATCTGCGAAAACATAATGATATAAAGCGAGCTCATGGCTGCTTCCTTCGCGCGCATCGAGAAGAAATAGCCGAGTACCATCAGGTTAATGGGCCCGCCGCCGATTCCGAGGAAGCTGGAGAAAATCCCAAGCACCAGGCCGATGATCAGGCATAAGACCAGATTTTTGCAGTGCTTTGTGCGGATTTTGGATTGCAGAAGCGTATAGACAAACGTCATCAGCGTAATGGCCATCAGGACGATCGCCTGCACCATGCCGACCAGATTTTCGTCCCCCACCATGCGCTTGAGGGACTCGAACATCGCTTTTCCCGCGATGCCGCCCACAGCCGCGCCGACGGCCAGCGCCGTGGCAATCTTGACTTGCAGCTTTTCCCCGCCGGAGCGCAGGTTTTTATATTCGGACACCACCGACATGGCCAGCACCGTGCAGCCCGATAGGAAGCTGATGCCCGACACGCTCAAAACGCCGGTCGCGTCCAATACGGGCTTGATAATCACGCCGCCGCCAATGCCGCAGATTGCCCCGACAATCGAGGACCCGATGCTAACAAGAAAGAACAGAACCGTCACAATCATGAATTTTCCCCAACTCCGATTTTAAAATTTTACATCAGTATTGCGCCTTTTACATCTTGCGGTAGCGTTCTGCCATTTCCTCCAGAGCGCCGTTGAAATCACCGATTGCGTTGGCCGCACGGGTTTCCTGCGTAATCGGCAGCACACGCGTCTTCTGGCGCAGAAAAGCCTCGTTTGTCATAGTGGGGTCCGCTTCATTGAACGCGACATGCCCATTGATGCCAATGCCGCCAAAGCAGATGTCCACCCCGCCCAGTTTCTCAATCAGGGCGGGAATGCGCCCAAGGTCCTGCGGGTCCGGGAAGATGCGCTGGGACTGCGGCATAACAAGCGCAGGTTCTATTTTATCATAAACTGTGCGCTGCATAAAGCCCCGAAAACTTAACGGATGTTCCATGGGGACCCAGGCCTTCTCATCATCCAGATATTCATCCATGTTGATAAACCAGACATGGTGCAGGGAAATGCCACGCTGGTTGACCAAATCGACAAAGTATGGGTATTGCCCGACCGGCCCGACCGGGCAGATGAACACGGTCTTCTCACCTGCTGCGTTGTGGCGCTCGATCTCCGCAGCCATCTCCTCTGCTATGGCGCGGAATACAGCGGCATTGTCCGGAAGCACCTGAATGGGGAGCTTGGGCCCATTGTTCAAAAGCTCATTTTTGCTGTAACTGTAGTACGCATGACGCATGCCAATCAACCATCCTTTCTGAAATCAGTTGCTTCCTTTAAAGTATAGCGCAAATTTTTGTGCAACAGGGAGACGAATTGCGCAAACGTTTGTTGCAGTTTTCGCTTGTTTTTTTGTCGTATTTTCGTATATAATAAACATATAAGCAAACGATTGCGAGGTTTTCCATATGACATTAAAAGAGATCGCCAAAGAAGCCAATGTCTCGATTTCGACCGTATCCCGTGTCATCAATCAAAAAAACACAAAGGCAGCCAGCACCGAAGTGCAGGAGCGCATTTGGGAAATCGTGCGCAAAAGCGGCTATACGCCCAATACCATGGCGCGCAGCCTGAAGCTGGGGCAGGAATCTGTCCCGCGGCCGCCTGAGCCAAAAACGATTGCCTGCATATACGCCCGCAGCAATTCCGCCTCCTCCGACCTTTTCTTTTCGCAAATCGCCAAAGCGATCGAGCAGGAAGCCTTCAAAAGCAATTATTTTCTGCGCCATTCCTTCACGGGCCTGGACATCCTCAACCCGGAAATCGCGGCGCGTATTGCGGCCACGCCAGTCGACGGCGTCGTAGTCCTTGGCCGTTATGACAAGCAGATGCTGCGCTTTTTTACCGAACACTACAAATATGTTGTCTACACCGGGTTAAACCCGATGGGCAGCAAGTACGACCAGGTGGTCTGCGAGGGGACGGAAATCGCCGCAGCAGCGGTCAATTACCTGCATGAGCTTGGGCACACGAAAATCGGTTACATAGGAGAACAAAACAATGAGAGCCGGTATACTGGCTACCGCTCGGCCCTGCAAAAGCTGGATCTGCCGTATCATCCGCACAATGCGGCCAATGTCAAGCTCTCCGCGGAGGGCGGCGCCCGCGGCGCCAATATGCTCATTGATGCAAAAGCGGACATCACGGCAATTTTCTGCGCCAATGACAACACAGCCATCGGCGCCATCCATGCCCTGAAAAGCCGCGGCTTTCGCGTGCCGGAAGACATCTCCGTCATTGGGGTCGACGACCTGGAAACCTCGCAATATATGTCCCCCATGCTGACGACGATCCATGTGCCCACGGAAGACCTCGGCCGCATGAGCGCAAAAATGTTGATCGACCGCTTAAATGGTGGGCACCACCTGCCGATGAAAACGGTCCTGCCCTTTTACATCGCGAAACGCGATAGTTGCGCAAAACCCGCGCGGCATCGCAAAAGCTTTGCGGACGCTGCCGCTGCAAAAACGGCAAAGCGCTAAACGGCATGGATTTTGACAAAGCTGTTACGCGGTCACATCTGGACGCATGGCCCCTGCTTGTCACTTCATTTCACGTTCAAAAATAAAAAGCGAGGTGGACAATACACCGTAACGGTCCACCTCGCTTTTTCATACCATTTTGCAGAGCACTCCATCATGATAACCCGCTTCATATGCAGGCAGCACCGAAAAATTGATCGGATTGCCTGATGCTGCGGTCCCGCCTGGTTTTGACGGCTTTCAGTCAGCGCAGGGATTTGCCATATCCGTTCCGGAAAACGCTTGGCGGGGCGCTCTATGGACGGCAGCGGGTCAGGGGTGCGGACGAAAAATTGGACGCTGAAAGGAAGGGGTTCACAGGAAATGCGGATTTGGCATTTACCTGCCCAAATAAAGCCGGATGATTTCCAAATATTCCTCTGGATAAAAACCAATTTCACCAGAGAAGCGGGTCAGGGCGATCAGTCCGCCGTCGATCTGTGGGATTGAGGCAAGCATTCCGGCATTGTCTGCCTTGAGGCCGCCCCCATACACCACATCCATGCCGCCGGTGACCTGCTTGATAAATGCGGCCGTCTGTTCGATGGCCGCCCGATCGGGCGGGGTTTTCCCCGGACCAATGGCCCATACCGGTTCATAAGCGATCGTGACACGGCTTTTGTCCACACCGGCAAGGCCTTCTTCAATCTGCGTTTGCAGAACTTCCTGCCAGTGCGGCTGTTCTTCAGCGTTCTCGCCGATGCAGTAAAGCACTGACAATCCCGCCTGCAGCGCGGCCTTGACTTCCTGGTTCAATAACTCGTTGACCGCGGACGGGCAGGCCGCATTGGCCGCCTGCATGATTTCCAGTTTGTCTTTGCGCTCCTCACAATGGCCGATCAGCGCCCCTGTGCATCCCAACGCCTGGACCGCATGGGCTGTGCGGTTGGTGGTGAAAGCGCCGAAGTTGCCGCCGGGCGCCGTGTCCTGCCGGAATACACCCTCGCAGCCGATTTGCAGGTTGCTGCCCGGCCGCAGGGCGTCAAGTGCCGGAATCAGATGCGCCTCCGGGAAAAACATCATGAATTCGACCGCTTCGTTTTTGTACTGTGCGAGCGCCTCCTGCGTACATTCGACGACCCATCTGCCCCACGCCCGGACGGGTTCGTACCGGTTGACACCGCCCATCTGTACGGGCACGTCAAATCGTTTGAGATTCAGAAAAATATGTTTCATTGGCTGCATCCTTTCTTAATTCCGACAAAAGTCCGCGGGGAATCCCCCGCCAATCAGGGGCCGGCACCACTGCACAAATGCATCGGTCACATCATTGCCGCGGTCATTGATAAACGCGTCCGGCATTTTCCGTTCGAGCAGCATGACCTGTTCAATCGGAAATTCTTCCACCGTGACTGCATATTCGCTGCCCGGTTTGCGTAAAAAGCCGACCATGACGCCGCTGCTGCCCTGCAAGGCGCGCTGCACAGCTTGCCTGCCGGCTTCCACCGCTTCCGCGCGGTCCACCGGCGATTGCCACGCGATGGAGGCCCGTCCGCAAATGCCGGGCTTTTCACTGCGTGCCTTGATGCCCAGTTTCCGGATCACAATGCCCGCCAGGTGTGCGCTGACGTCGCCATAATAAACCGAACGGCCGGACTGGAAAATCGGCGG
>USIA01000133.1 GCA_900554535.1 uncultured Oscillospiraceae bacterium
ATGTCCATTCGCCCCGCGCTTTGGCCAGCGGTGTGGCGATCCGCCACAAAAAACGCGTTTCGCTGCACCCGTCGATCATGGCCGCCTCGCGGATCTCTTTGGCCATGGTCATAAAGTACTGGCGCAACAGGAAAATTCCCAACGCGGACGCGGCCAGCGGGATAATCAAAACCTGATAGGTATCCAGCCAGCCCCAGGAGCTGACATCCAAATAGTTGGAAATGATCGTCGTTTCCGAGGGCATCATCATGGTGGCAAGGAACACCATGAAGATCGCTTTTTTCCCCTTAAAATCGAGGAATGCAAACGCATACGCCGCCAGCAGCGAGGTGATAACCTGCAAAACCAGAATGCACAGGGATACGAAAATTGTATTCAAAAACTGCCGCACCAGCATGGTCTGCGTCAACGCTTTGACGATATTGCCCAAATAAACGCTGCTGGGAATCAAGCCGATGTTATTGGACAGAATGTCGCTGTCCGGCGTGATGCTCATCACGATCATATAGTAGAATGGGAAGACCACAATCACCGCAAAAAAGATGGTAACAATCCATGTAATAACTTTGCGCACAACGGCCGCTTTTTTCGTACTCAAGTGTAACTCACCATCCTTTTTTCGTTCTTAAACTGAATCAATGTAATAATCAGGACAATGATGAATAACACGATCGACTGTGCCGCGGCCTGGCCGAAGCGGAAGTTGAAAAATGCGTCCTGATAAATGCTGTATACCATGACATTTGTCGCATTTGCCGGACCGCCTTGGGTGATGACGCGGATCTGCGTAAAAGCCTGAAACGCAGCGATGATATCCGTAATCAAAACAAAGAATAAAGTCGGCGAAATGCTCGGTAGAATGACGGAAAACATTTTGACGCGTCCGCTGGCGCCGTCGATGGACGCGCTCTCCAAAAGCTCCTGCGGAACATTCTTGAGCCCCGCAAACAGATAGAGGAAATTGCTGCCCAACATCATCCAAACCGTAATGCCCGCAATCGTAAACAGGGCAATTTTGGGGTCCGTAAACCACCCGATATTGGTGTGGAACAGCTTGTTGACAATTCCCATCGTGGGGTCAAACATCTTGGAAAAAAGCAGCGAAAAAGAGCCTGCCGCTGCGGCCAGGGGAATCGTAAATAGAACTGGAAAAACCTTGAAGCCGCGAATTTTGGAATTGGCCAGATTCGCTGTAATAAAGCCGATGACAATAGACCCTACAATCACCACAATCGCCAAAATAAAGGTGTTGGCAATTACCTTTAAATAATCGTCGGATGTAAAAAACTGAATATAGTTTTTGAGTCCGCGAAACGACTTCGCGTTTCCTTCGCTATCCGTTAGGAAAAAGCTCAAAAACAAGGTCCGTAAAAATGGGAAAAAATAAAATACTGCGAATACCGCGCCTGCCGGTAAAATACATAAATACGGCAACGCTTTCTTGGACACCGCCACTTTTTTTCGCTTTTTTGGTCTTGCATGATCCGGATTGGCTGCAAGATTTTTTTGGGCAGGTATCTGCTGATTTGTTAAGCTTTGCTGCATCCATCTGACTCCCTTCTCATATTCAGTGCTCTCGGGCACAGTCTTGATTGTAACAAACTACAAGCGCCGTTGTCGCAAAATGAAATTAATTCTACGTAAAAAATTGGTTAAACATAAAATCCAGCACAAAATTATGTACTACTGAAAAAAACGTTTATGAATTTTGGCACCATTTCTTCGTTATGCAAGCTATCTGTGCAATGCGCCACTCAGAGAATCTGACGGATAATCCCAAGCAGCAATTGCCAAAGCGAGCAAAAAGAAAAGACGAATTTCTTTTTTTGAAAGCCATTGAAAAGAATGGTCTATGTGGAAATCGTCAAAAAATTAAGTAATTTATTTATTTTATAAAGTGAAAAAGTCTTGAGCAACATCCTGTCCTGTGCTAAAATGAAGCCAGGTCCAAAATTCTGATTTTTGAAAGGAGAATATCATGAAAAAGGCCGGAAAACGAATTCCGTCTGCGGCAATGGCCACCCTGCTGTCCTTAACGCTGGTGTTCGCCATGGCCCCGCTGACGGCTCTGTCCGCTTCGGCGGCAGATGACAGCAACAACACCATTACCATTTATCACACCAATGACATTCACGGCAAGCTGAACAGTACCTATAACGAAGACGGTACACTCAGCCAGATCGGCATGGATGTGTTGGCCTCTGCAAAGGAGAACACCCCCAATTCCCTGCTGGTGGACTCCGGCGATGTCAGCCAGGGCCAGCTGATCACTGCACAGTCGAAGGGCGCCTTCGCCTTTACGATGATGAATGCGGCGGGCTATGATGTCATGACGCTGGGCAACCACGAATTCGATTATGGTGTCGACCAGCTGCTTTCCAACGTCAAAACCGCCAAGTTCCCCGTCCTCGCGGCCAATGTCAAGCGGGACGGCTCCCTGCTGCTCAAAGGTGTGCAGTCCGGCATTGACGGCTATGACGGCAACGGCGCATCCGTCATCAAGACGGTCGCCGGCAAAAAGATCGGCTTCTTCGGCATCACCACAACCGAAACCGCCTACAAGACAAACCCCAACAACCTGAAGGGCACGACATTTGACAGCGAAACGGAAACCGCCCAGGCGCAGGCCGATGCACTGAAGGCTGCGGGCGCGGACCTGGTGGTCGGCATTATGCATGTCGGCATTGATGCCTCCAGCGATCCGACCAGCACGAAGGTTGCTCAAGAGACAACCGGCATCGATATCATTCTGGACGGCCACAGCCACAGCCTGGACAATGAGCAGGTCAAAAACAAAGACGGCAGCAAGACCGTCTATATTGACCAGACAGGCACCGGTGCGGCCAATGTCGGCGTGTTGCAGATCAGCTTTGACGCCAACGATCAGCCCACCATCACCTCGGAAAATGAAACGCCTGCGGATTTCGGCAAGAAGTTCAAGGCAGATCAAAAGGTTACGGCTGTTTATGACGAAGCGGACAAGGCGTTGGATCCGCTGCGCAAGACCGTTATCGGTAAAACCGAGAACACCCTGTATGGCGGCACCTATGAGGGCCAGAATGTCTGCCGCGCGGATGAAACCAACCTCGGCAGCCTGATCGGCGACGCCATGGTCGATAAGGCCGCGCAGCTGGTCCAGGGCCGCAGCGAATACGCCTCCACACCGATCGTCGCCCTGGAAAATGGCGGCGGCGTGCGCACCACGCTTCCGGCCGGCGACATTACCGTCGCGGATGTGAACACGGTTTTGCCGTTTGGCAACACCCTTTCTGTAAAAGAAGTCACGCCTGCTATCCTCTATAAGGCGCTGGAAGTCGGCGTTTCCGGCGTCTATCAGGACGGCAAGCTCGCTGCAGTCGGCGGATTCCCGCAGGTCGGCGGCATGCGCTTTGAGTTCGACATTGCCAACCAGAACTTCGACGCAACGACCGGCCAGGAAGGCAGCCGCGTCACAAAGATTGTGCTGCTAAATAAAGACGGCTCCGACGGACAGGTTCTCAGCCGCACCGATAATACCACCAAGCTGCTGCTGGCTTCCAATGATTTCACGATTGCCGGCGGCGATGGCTTCACGATGCTCAGCGGCCTCAAGGCCGTGGCGGAAAGCGACGGCCTGGACACGATTGTGCAGGATTACATCACGAATCTGACCGAGCAGGGCAACGGCAGCTTCCGTTATGACAGCAACGACCGCTGCGTGATTCTGAATCACGGCATGCCGGTCACGCCCTATACGGGCAGCTTCACGGTCAAGCAGGGTGACTCTGTGCTGGCAAACACGAAGGTTCTCGTCTCTGTGGATGGCGGCGAAAAAGCGACGCTCATGACCAACAGCGACGGCGTTCTGAAGCTCGAAAAGCTCAAAGCAGGCGGACACGCGGTCGAGGTATTTGATGAGAGCGGCAAGAAGATTATGGATGAATTCACCAATAACCTCCTGGGCCTCAACGCAGATGCCAACGACAAGCCGTTTGTCTGCGACACCACCGTCAACGTCACCACCAAGGTGGGGAACACCTATTATGCGCTGGTCACCATGCAGCCAGGCGTCAAGAACGTCAGTTACACCTGCGGCAATGGTTCCATATTGGCGACGCTCGCCAAGGCGCCGACGACCAACCCGGATGGAACGATCAGCTATCTGTTCGGCTACAAAGCGCTGAAAGCTGGCAGCGCCGGTTTGTACCTGACGGTGGACGGCACCACCTATAAACTCTATACCGGTATTGCCGCGTAACGTATAATCCCTCTATTTGTCCATGAAAGAAGCGCCCGGATCGGGATGAACATCATCCTGATCCGGGCGCTTTTGTGGCGAAAACAGAGTTGAACAGCTCCCCAAAAGCATAAAAATACAGCAAGGGCGCGGGTTTTGAAGCCCACGCCCTTGCTGCTAAGAGAGAGGAGAAATCTTTATGAAAACAAACTGATGTTCACTGGACACGCTGCGGTCGGCAGTTCCGCAGCCCGGCTTTGTGTCCCTTGGAACAATTCTAAGTATACGGGAGGGTTGTGAAGAACCGTTGAATGAGTTATGAATGTTCTGTAACGCTTCTGTGCATTTTTTATAACAAACCGCCCGTAAAAAGCCTATATAATTTTATTATAAATGATAACGTTCTGTTTTGCAAGGCGTAAATCACATAAATTTTCAACTATAAAATCTATATTATGCACTTTGACCATAGACAGCGTTCCTTCTATAATAAAAGGTAGGAAATTGTTTCGGGAGGTGTTTTCTTTGCGCTATGCCGTTGGAATTGACATGGGCGGCACCAACATTGCTGCCGGGATCGTAGACACAGACGGCCAAATTGTCGGGCGCGGCTCTGTTCGTACGCAGCAATCCGGTTCGCCGGAAGCACTCTGCGCGCAGCTTGCGCAGGCCGCACAGCTCGCGCTGAAAAACGCAGAATGCGACAGCGAAGCGGTCTGCGGGATTGGCGTCGGCTGTCCCGCGCCGGTGGATCCAGAGGCCGGCCGGTTGCGCT
>USIA01000134.1 GCA_900554535.1 uncultured Oscillospiraceae bacterium
CTGCCATGCCACGTCGCGGATTTCCCACTGAGCGCGATTACAACAGCGCAGGGCGAAAAAGTTTCGCAGGCTGCGGGCATTCATCGTGCAGATCATTTTGGTCGTGCATGCATTGGGCAGCACAAAGCGCGCGTCCTCAATGGCCATCTTCTGTGCCCGGCGCGCGGCTTCTTTCTCGGGAACTCCTTGCGCGAGCAGGGCTTTGGTATGTTTGTCCTTTAAAAGGGCTGTCAGGCGCTCATAATGGGCCTGGTCCTCTTGCATAGCGCGCAGGTATTCTGTCTTCGCTTCCGGTATCGCCTCGATTTCCGGCGGGACAACGAACGCAAACTGCGCTTCCTCCACATACCGCTGGCTCTGCACGCTGAAGCTCGCGATGCGGTGACGCGTGATCTGTGCCAAAAGCGAGCGCGACACTCCTTCGATGCCAAACGTGAAGGATGCGTGTTCAATCGGGCTTTCGTGGCCCAGATCCGCCAACATTTCCACAAAGTGCGAAACCTTGTCCGGCGTCATGCCCTCCTGGATGGAGTCGATCGTCGCGGGAGAGTAACAGAGTTTTGCAGAGCAAGCCACCGTTTTCTCTGGATCCTGCGTATAAGTGAGCAATTCTACATGCGCCATCGGAAATCGTCCTTTTTCTAGATTTGTAGCTTATTATACCATAAAGGACAAAGGCCGGCAAGCGGGCGATCGTGGAATTCATAAGACGGCTTTTGCAAAAGAAGGCCTCCAGAATAGGGAAATAAAGTTACCGTTTTATGGCCAGCTCCGCGAAAACGCGCAGACAGAAAATAAACGGGAACGTTTTTTCTCCTGAAGCCATAGTATGTAGCAAGCAAGAGGCATTTTGCTTGATAGGAGGATTCGACATGGAAGAAATGAATGAAGCCCTGCACCGTGACGGCTTCAAAGAGGCCGTGTGCATCGACGCGCAGCGTGTCTATGATTCCTGCAGTGCCAAAGACTGCCTGGAGGATTTGCAGGTATGTTTTACACAGGCAAAGCGTTCCATCATCGAACGCTGCGTCAACGTGCGCCTGCGCAGCGTGGATGTGCTCACGGTGTATCTGAATATGGAGCCGGTGCCTTTCAACAAAGGATTCTACTCCATTGACATGACGTTTGTCTTTGACGTGTGTGTGGACGTGTACACAGCTCCCGCGTCCTGCCCCATTGTAGTAGATGGCATCGCCCTGTTCACCAAAAAAGCCATCCTTTATGGCAGCGACGGCAATGTAAAAATGTTCACCAGCACTGGCAACGACTGCCCACAGGACACGGACGCAAGCAACGGCCGGGTCCTGCCCAAAGCGGTCTGCCAGGTGGCGGAGCCGGTAGGCCTTGCGGCGCGTGTCTGCGACACACGGCCAGGGTCTTCTCCGGACTACCAGATTCCGGACGACATCTGCGAGCGCTTTGGCGGCGACTTTGACATGGAATGCAGCCGCAGTATCTTTGTCACCATCGGCCTGTTTTCCATTGTTCAGATCGTGCGCAATGTACAGATGTTGATCCCGGCCTATGATTTCTGCATACCAGCCAAGGAATGCACGCCAGCCAGCGACAACCCCTGCGAGATGTTCCGGCGCATCGATTTTCCGACCGATTCGTTTTTCCCACCCAAAGTGGAAAACAGCGGAAACGGCGGATGCAACTGCAGCAGCGATCCGTCCACGTCAAGCTCCGAGTGAACAAAAAATCGGCAGGTGCCTTTCTGGACGCATCTGCCGATTTTTATTTTCCAGGAAATGGACAGGCTTATGCCCGCTTGAGCCGGGCAAAGTTTGCCATGATCTTTTTGGTGCCTTTGGTGTCGAACGCAATCTCCAGCAGGCGGTCGTTGCCCATGGGCGTGACCGACAACACCGTACCCGTACCAAAGGCCTTGTGTTGGACGCGGTCCCCAACGCGGAAAACGTCGGTGACTGCATCGTGGTGGCTGGGGCCAAAGTTGCGTGCCGATTCCATCGTAATGGCACGTGCTTCTTTGGACGAAACCGGCAGGCTGATGCCAGGAGCCGGCTGTTTCCAGTCGCGGGCACGCGTGTGCTCTCGCAATTCCTCTGGAATCTCTTGCAAAAAGCGGCTGGGACGGTTGCGGTTCGTGGAGCCGAAAATCGTGCGGTGCTGCGTATTAAGGATATAAAGTTCCTCGCGCGCGCGGGTAATCGCCACATAGGCGAGCCGCCGCTCCTCTTCCAGCTGCTCCGGGTTATAGATGGCCTGAACCCCCGGGAAAATGCCATCCTCAAAGCCGGGCAGGAATACGACCGGAAATTCCAGGCCTTTGGCAGAATGGATCGTCATCATTACCACAGCGTCGGTGTCTTCATTGTAGTTGTCAATATCCGTCATCAGGCTGACTTCTTCCAAGAAACCCTCCAGGGAAGCCTCTTCGCCATTAGACTGCTCATATTGTTCCAGATTGCCGCCCAATTCCTGGAGGTTTGCCACGCGGTCACGCACTTCCTCGTTTTCAATCGAGCCAAGGCTCGGAATATAGCCTGTCTTTTCCAGGACGCTCTCATAGAGTGCTTTTAGACCGACTCCCGCCTCGTTTTCCGCAATCAGCTCCTGGATGATCGCGGCAAATTGCAACAGCTTCGGCGCAGTGCGCTTGAGCGGCTCAAATTCATCGGCATGACAGATGACATAAAACAGGCTCTCTCCCAATTGTTCCGCGATTTCAGCCGAAACGGCCAGCGTCTTGTCTCCAATGCTGCGTTTAGGCTGGTTAATGATTCGGCGCAGGCGAATCTCGTCGCCTGGATTATTGATGACGCTCAGGTAGGCGATCAGGTCACGGATTTCCTTGCGCTCATAAAAGCGCACACCGCCAATCACACGATACGGAACCGCGGATTTGACAAAGCAGCGCTCCAGCGCACTTGACTGCGTATTCATGCGGTAGAGGATGGCATAATCGCTGAACTTGCGGCCCGACGCGACGCCCTCCTGGATTTTATCTGCAATATAGCTCGCCTCATCCTGCTCGCTGATGGCTGTGTGCGTATGAATTTTTTCGCCTTGTGGATTTTCGGTCCAAAGCGTCTTGCCCTTGCGTTCGGTGTTATTGGCGATCACTGCGTTTGCCGCGTCGAGAATTGTCTTGGTGGAACGATAATTCTGCTCCAGACGGATCACCTTGGCATTGGGGAACGTGGATTCAAAGCTCAAAATGTTTTCGATTGTCGCGCCGCGGAATTTATAGATGCTCTGGTCGTCGTCCCCCACCACGCAAAGATTTCCCGATTTCTCCGCCAAGAGCTTGACCAATATGTATTGGGCGTGGTTGGTGTCCTGGTATTCATCCACCATTATATAACGGAACTTTTTCTGGAAATGCGCCAGCACATCTGGCTGTTCCTGAAACAGGCGCACCGCATTATAGATCAGATCATCGAAATCCATGGCACCGGCCTCTTTGAGACGTTGCTGGTACATCTGATAGGCCTTCCCGATGGTCACCAGCCGGTTGTCATTACCCGCCTGCCGCAGGTATTCTTCCGGACTCATGAGGCTGTCTTTGGCGCGCGACACGGCGGAAAGCACGGATTTATTGGGCAGTACCTTATCGTCAATTTCCATTGCCTTCAAGCAAGCCTTCATCAGGCGCTTGGAGTCGT
This sequence comes from uncultured Oscillospiraceae bacterium, assembly GCA_900554535.1. Classification (GTDB taxonomy): domain Bacteria; phylum Bacillota; class Clostridia; order Oscillospirales; family Acutalibacteraceae; genus Caproicibacterium. Next base: position 3,630 of record USIA01000134.1, read on the forward strand.
CGCTATCATAAATTGTAAAATGGGAAGAATAGCCCAGGCGGTCGCCAAATTGCCGCAAAAACCGCGCGCAGGAGGCATGGAACGTACTGGCCCAGATGTCGTCGCCCTGTTCGCCGAGCATATCGGTCAAACGCTGTTTGAGCTCGCCGGCTGCTTTATTGGTGAACGTAATCGCCAGAATCTGCCACGGCCGACAGGGATCACTGGCCATGTGTGCCCGTGTTATCGGTGGAATCTCCTGCGCTTTCCCATCCAGATAAGCCTGCAGATTCTCTAAATCCGCATCCGTCATCTGCGCGGCAGAGGCCGCGTCATGATAGCCATTTCCATAGCGAATCAAATTGGCAATGCGGTTGACCAGCACCGTGGTCTTGCCGCTGCCTGCGCCCGCCAGAATCAGCAGCGGGCCATTGACCTGAAACACTGCCTCCTTTTGACGCGCATTCATGCGGGAGAATTCTTTTTCCATTGCTTTCTGTTTCAAGTGCTGTGCAGAGTCTTGCAAAATCGTCACCCTCCTAATTTGGGGAATCTCAGGGGGCGCTCCGGCCGCCGGCCCTGACCGCAATGAAACGCCCGCACATGCCGCGCGGGCGTTTCAGCCGCAAAATATCTTCTTTTCTTTTATTGAAGTACGTTCAAAAGGACGCCCGCTGCAACGGCAGAGCCAATCACACCCGCGACATTCGGGCCCATTGCATGCATGAGCAGAAAATTACCCGGGTTGTCCGCCTGGCCAACCTTCTGTGACACACGCGCAGCCATCGGCACTGCGGAAACACCCGCCGAGCCGATCAACGGGTTGATCTTGCCGCCGCTGAGCTTGCACATCAGCTTACCCAACAGCACACCGCCCGCTGTGCCGACACAGAATGCAAACAGGCCCAAGACGATGATCTTCAGCGTGCCGGGGCTGAGGAACACCGTGCCGGTCGCCGTCGCGCCAACCGTCACACCCAGGAAAATCGTGATGATATTCATCAGCTCGTTCTGCGCGGTATTGGAAAGCCGGCTGACCACGCCGCTTTCGCGCATCAAGTTGCCCAACATCAGCATACCGACAAGCGGGGCCGCATCCGGCAGCAGTAGGGAAACCAGAACCGTCACGATAATCGGGAACATGATCTTCTCCAGCTTTGAAACTGGGCGCAACTGCTCCATCACAATGCAACGCTCCGCTTTCGTGGTCAGGAGTTTCATGATCGGCGGCTGTATGACCGGCACCAGCGCCATATACGAATACGCCGCCACCGCGATGGGCCCGAGCA
>USIA01000135.1 GCA_900554535.1 uncultured Oscillospiraceae bacterium
TGCTTTTTTGCAGCGGCACAGCGATTTTACGTTGGTAGATTGTGGGCTTCAGGCAGGCCACCCGGCCCTGGGCGGCCTTGCGCGGCGCATTTACCCGATGGATGGCGGAGAGGGCCATTTTGTCGCGATCCTGCGCCGGGCGGGGGAGACAACCGCGTGTTTGGCTGCGTCGGACGCGCCTCCATCGCAGGAAGCGGCGCAACTGCGGGATGCGCTTTATACATCTCCCATTTCCGGCGTGCCCGCGCGGGTGGGGGATAAACTCTACTTGCTGCCAGAAGGCCTGCCTGCGCTTTCCGGGCTGGGGGTGCTGCGCGCAGGCGTATTGTTGGGAACCGTGAAACAGAGCCGTGGCAGGGGCGGCAGGGCTGGGGCCGTCCGCTATGAACCTGCTCACGCGGCGTTTCTGGCGGCGAAACCGAAGCAGTTGCGTCAATGCCTCTGTCTGGATCACGGCGATCCGCGCGTGCACGCTTTTTTGCGCGGCGAGGAATTGGAAGCCCCGGAAAGCCTGCGCGGATTTTGCGCAGTTGCGGTTGCCGGCGCAGTGATGGGATTTGGAAAATGCAGCGGCGGACGGCTGAAAAACCATTATCCAAAGGGCCTGCGCGTGACGTGGTAAATCTCCAATAAAGCGCGCATCCTCTCTTATAGGCGGTTTTTTGAGATTTTACCGCTTGACCAGGTTTTCTTTGATAGAAAACCTGCATAAATGTAGCGTGCTTTACATTCTTTTGTGACGGATCGTGGCATAATCATTCATATCCCCGATATCCGCGCGCTTGCACACGGATGTGAAGCATGGTAAAATGGAGTCACTATAGAGAAAGAGGGAATCTGCATGCAGGAGATTCGATATGAATTAACCAAAAATCCGAAACAAAAACCGGCGCCGGGCGCACCGCTGCCGTTTGGAGACATTTTTACGGATCATATGTTCGTAATGGACTACACTGATGGGATCGGTTGGCATGACCCGCGTATCGTTCCTTATGCGCCGCTGACTCTGGATCCGGCCGCCATTGTGCTGCATTACGCGCAGGAGTCTTTTGAAGGCATGAAGGCTTACCGCCATCCAGACGGCGAGATTTATCTGTTCCGCCCGGAAAAGAATGCGGCCCGCTTCAAGTCCACACACGAGCGTATGTGCATGCCGCCTGTGCCGGAGCAGGATTTTGTCGATGCCATTAAGGCGTTGGTGAAGCTGGAAAAGGATTGGGTGCCTTCTGAGCCGGGCGAGTCTTTGTATATTCGTCCGTTCTGCATTGCGACAGAGGCGCACCTTGGTGTGAAGCCCTCTAGCACCTACAAGTTCCTGATTATTTGTTGCCCAGTGGGCGCCTATTATGCGACGGGTTTGGCGCCGGTCAAGATTTATGTCGAGGACAAGTATGTCCGCGCGGCGCCCGGCGGTACCGGCTATATCAAATGCGGCGGCAACTATGCAGCTTCCCTGATCTCTCAGGAGACTGCGGAAAAGCTGGGTTACAGCCAGACGCTGTGGCTCGACGGCGTTGAACGCAAGTACGTCGAGGAGGTCGGTTCCATGAACTGCTTCTTCAAGATCGACGGTACGGTTTATACGGCGCCGACCGTGGGCACAGTGCTGCCCGGTATCACTCGCATGTCGTGCATTGAGCTGCTCAAAAAATGGGGCATTCCTGTTTCGGTCGAGCGCCTGCCGATTAAAGATGTTATGAAGGCTGCACGTGAGGGTAAACTCGAAGAGGTCTTTGGCACCGGCACTGCAGCGGTCATCTCCCCGGTCGGCGAACTGCGCTATGAGGACGAGGTTGCAAAGATCAATGACGGCAAGATCGGCGAGGTCACCCAGCGTCTGTTTGATACCATGACCGGTATCCAGTGGGGCAAACTGCCCGACACGATGGGCTGGACCATGAAGGTTGACTGATTTTTAAACATCCTAATTTACCACTCGGCATTTTGCGGAGTGGTATTTTTATAGGGAGGGCTTTTGTGCGGGAAATGGAATTCTGCGTTCCGGCTGCCTATGACGGCGTCAGCGTGCGGGGATTTCTGCGTGGGCCGTGCGGCGTTTCGGCACGGTTGCTGGCGACCTGTAAGCGTGTGCCAGGCGGCATCACCGTGCGCGGACAGCAGCGAATTGCGACCGATCATCTGGCTGCAGGCGATGTGCTGGTGCTCCGCATGCCGGAAGAGACTGAGACTTTGCCGCCTCATCCGAATGGCGCGCCGCCGCTGGACGTGCTCTATGCAGACGATTCCCTTGTGGCTGCCAATAAACCCGCCGGTATGGTGATCTATGCGCGCGCAGGTCACCTGACGGGCACCTTGCGCGATGTGGCGCTGGAGTATTTTCAAAATCACGGCGAACCGGCCGTATTTCACCCACTGTACCGGTTGGATCGCGACACGACGGGCGTTATACTGCTTGCACGTGACCGCTACGCTGCATGTGCCGTCCCGCCGACGGTCCATAAAGTTTACTGGGCGGTCTGTGAAGGTATATTGCAGGGCAGCGGCACCATTTCGGCACCGATCGGACCGGATGGAAGCAGCAAGGTGCGCCAGTGCCTGCGGGCGGATGGCCGGCCCGCAGTAACACATTGGCGCTCCTTGGGAAGTGCCCACGGACACACACTGGTTGCCTGTACTTTGGAAACAGGCCGGACCCACCAGATCCGCGTACACATGGCGTCTATTGGCCACCCCCTGGCGGGCGACGATTTTTACGGCGGCACACGGAAATGGATTGGCCGCCAGGCGCTGCACTGTTCGATTGCCGCCTGCCAAAGCCCGGCCGCTGGGGAAGTGCGAATTCAAGCGCCGCTGCCCGCCGATTTTACGGCGTTGCTTGCACAGCTGGAACTACCCATGCCCTGACTTTCGACTGTGTTCGTGGTACAAGGCGAAAAGTTCGCGAATTCGAAAAACGATAGGCCCGGACAGCTTGTTTTATTGTTTGAATTTTTAGAGGAAGAGAGGAATCTTTATGAAACGAATTGCCAGCTTTTGTGTGGATCATGATAAGCTTTTGCCAGGAATTTACACGTCCAGAATCGACGGCGATATCACGACGTATGACATCCGCATGCGCAAACCCAATACGCCGCCGTATTTAGATCAGGCAGCGCTGCATACCATTGAGCATCTGTTTGCGACCTTTGCCCGTAACAGTGCGGTGGCGGATCAGGTCATCTATTTTGGCCCCATGGGATGCCGCACCGGCTTTTATTTGCTGGTGCGCGATCTGGCGCCCGTGGACGCCATCGCATTGATTCAATCCTGCTTTGCACAGATCGCCAACTATCAGGGAGAGATTCCCGGCGCGAGCTGTTCGGCGGAGTGCGGAAACTGGCGCGAGCACGACCTGGCGGGCGCCGTGGCCGAAGCCAAAGCGTTTCTCCCGGTCATCGCGCATTGGACGCCAGAACAGCTTGCCTATTAAACGTGACGACCGAGACCTAGCACAAAACTACTGTGGGCCGCTTCTTGTTTCAGGGAAAACAGTGCTTTTTCAAAAAATCGTCACATTCGCTTTTTATACTAGATTTTATACGCTTTTATATGAAAATCAGAGGATCCAGCCAGCACAATTTTGAACCATCTGCCGTTATTGTCCGTGTTTTTGGCAGAAAGCCCCCAAAAAACGATTGCAATTGACATCTCTTTATACTACAATAGAAATCAGATCGCCTAAAAATTTCGCAAGAAACCGGGCGCTTTTTCCATCAATGTTTTAAATTCGAAAGTGCAGAAAGAGTTGTGTATGCATGCAGAAAAATAAACGCCAATCCGTTTCTCAACGCATGGCCCTAGATAGGCCGCGCGTTTTATTTTCGCGCTTGACGCGTGTGGTCGCGCCTGTGCTGGTAGCGGCTGTCGTCGCGGGTGCGTTTTCCGTGCAGGCCAGTACGCAGCCGGCTGAAAAGACAGCGGAGATTCCGCTGCGTCAGGCGGCTGCGCCCACGGCTGAACAAAAGGCAGAGCAGCCGCAGTATCGGTATGCTCTGTCCGATAAGGTTTCTCTGTCGGACACAGATGCCGCTGAGCGCATGCTGTTTCAGGCGAATTCTGAAGTGAAGGAAAATGCAACGGGGCTGTATATAAACGGCAAATTTATCGGCGCTTTGCGCAATGCCCAGACGCTGCAAAATCTGTTGGATTCTCTTTTAAACAGTGCCAAAAACAATGCCCAGGCTGACAGCGCTTCCTTTGTGGATGACATTCAGCTGGTCTCGGGGCAATATGCACGCAGCAGTATCGTCACATTAAATGCCATGTGTTCTCTTTTGCAGGGGAATCGCACGCAGCCGCGCACCTACACCATTGCGGATGGCGATACACTGGAACGTATTGCACAAAAAAATGCAGTTTCCACCGCACAGCTGACCCAGGCAAATCCGGACTTGAAGTTTGATAGCCTCCATGCGGGCGATGTGATCCAGCTGGAACCCTCGCAGAAGGTACTCTCCATTCGCACCCAGCGTACGTCCACAGAGACGTCTGCTGTGCCGTATCAGAAGGTGACGCAGGAAACCGCAGACCTTTATGTCGGGGAAACGAAGGTGCAGGCCGGTGCAGCGGGTTCTAAAACCACGACGTATCGCGTCACAAAGGTGGACGGTATGCTCATGAAGAAGGAGGCTGTCGCCGCCCAACAGACGAAGGCGCCGGTCAATGAGGTCACGCTGGTTGGCGTGCGCCCGCGCCCCGATCAGCAGGGGGCAGCAGGCATTGCGACGGGGACTTTTATCTGGCCCACGCCAACACTTTCCACCATTACCTCTGGCTATGAAGCCCGGTGGGGAGCCTTCCATTATGGGTTGGATATTTCCGGTGCCAACGCGGCGGGCCAGCCTATCGTGGCGGCGGATGGCGGCACGGTGGCGTTTGCGGGCAG
>USIA01000136.1 GCA_900554535.1 uncultured Oscillospiraceae bacterium
GGCTGGTCGCGGTTCGGCTCCAGGTCGCTGACCTTTAATTCGATGGAAGAAGCGCCGGCTTCCGTGTCGTTTTCCGCAAAAATCACATCCAGTCCTTTGCCCAGGCCCCGTTGTTTTGCCGCCATGCGGTTTCCCCCTTTTTGCACTTTTAGGATTGCTTCTGCAAAATTTCCGCTGTCAGGTCATTATAAGCCTGTGCACCCTTGCAGCTGCGGTCAAAATACTGAATGGGTTTTCCGAAACTCGGTGCTTCGCTCAGCCGCACCGTGCGCGGTATGACCGTCTTGTACACCTTTTTCGGAAAATATTTTTTGATCTCCTCGGTCACCTGCTGCGTCAGATTCAGCCGCCCGTCATACATCGTCAGCAGCACGCCCTCAATCTCCAGGCCGCTGTTATACTGCCGCTTGACGCGCCGCACGCTGTTCATCAATTGGCTCAATCCTTCCAGCGCGTAGTATTCGCATTGGATCGGAATCAACAGACCGTCCGCGGCCGTCAGGGCGTTCGTCGTGATAAACCCCAAAGACGGCGGACAATCGATCAGAATAAAATCATACGCTTCGCGCACCTGCACGAGCGCTGCCTTGAGCACGCTTTCTCGGTGCGGCTTTTCAGAAAGCTCCACCTCCGCGCCCGCCAAATCCATGGAACTCGGCAGCACATCCAGATTGGCAAACTCCGTATGTAGGATTGCATCGCGCGGAGACGTCCCCTGAATCAGCACATCGTATATTGAGGCCTTCAGCGCGCGCCGGTCCACGCCAACCCCGCTGGAGGAATTTCCCTGTGGATCAATATCCACCAGCAAGGTTTTTTTGCCGGCACCGCCCAGGCCAGCGGCCAGATTCACTGCCGTAGTCGTCTTGCCGACGCCGCCTTTTTGATTGGAAACCGCAATGATCTTGCCCATAAAACGCCTCCTTCTCGACTCGAGTTCTATTATACCACGAACCTCGCGTTGAGAAAAGAGCGTTTCCGATTGTTTCCGTTGTTTCACGTGAAACAGTATGACGGCGCCCGCGCACACCGCAACCGGTATAATCCATTTTTTCACATTTGAAATCCTCCCTGGTCGATCATACGCATTGTTTCACGTGGAACAATTGAAATTCCATCTCTTTTATTCTGCCCGAAAATGGAAAGAATAAACAAAGGACCCGCGTCGCTGCGGGCCCTTTTGGGAAAAAAGATTGTGGAAAATGATAAGGAAATGGGAACTTGTAATCTTGATTATGCCGGCTTTTTGCCTTCCGCGCTCGATTTCGGAATGCGCACCACCCACTCCAGGTATTCTTCCGTTTCCGTCTGAAAGGTCTGCGCATCCACGCCTGTTTTGCGCAGCGTCTTGATGGCGTGGTTGATGGTATTGCCAAAAATGCGCACATCCTTGAGAATGGGCATGCTCCGGCGTCTTGGCGGCGGGCTTCCGAGCATTTTTTCCACCAGCGCTTCTGTCTGCTGGACATTCAGCCCGCTGCGCAGGATGCTGTCCATGGCGCGGTTCTGTGTGTGCTCGTTCGGCAGCCGGAGCAGGGCGCGGGCATGGCGCTCGGTGAGGTGATTTTCCAAGATTTTTTCCCGCAGCGCACCGGGCAGCTTCAACAGGCGCAGCTTGTTGGCCAGTGCAGACTGGCTCTTTCCCAGGCGCGCGGCGCATTCCTCCTGTGTAATATGCCATTTTGCCATTAGACGGCGGATTCCCTCCGCTTCCTCAAACATGTTGAGGTCCTGCCGCTGCAGGTTTTCCGTCAAAGCAAAAATCGCGCTTTCCTCATCCGTGCAGTTGGAAACGATGACCGGCACATTGCGAAGCCCGGCCATGCGGCAGGCGCGCAATCGCCGTTCCCCCGCCACCAGCTCATAGCCGCCCGCCACACGGCGTACGACCATCGGCTGGCAAAGGGCGTTTGTGCGGATGCTTTCCGCGAGCTCTTCAAGCTCTGTCTGCGAAAACCGGCGCCGTGGCTGTGCGGGGTTTGGCCGGATGATGTCGATATCCAATTTGATAATATGCTGTCCTAACACATGTATCGCCCCCTGCTTGTCCCAAGGATACCACAGCAGGGGGCGACAAATTTGTCAAAGCGTGCGGATAGAATCATTTTATTTGAAAATTGATTTTTCGAGAATCAGGCAACAACCTATGCGCAAAAATCCTGTCGCAATTTGCCGAAAATCCCGCAATTTCAGGGGCACGCACGAAATTTATCTTTTTAAGTTGTCGGCAGGTTCCCGTAAAAAACAGGCAAAAATGCCCGCCTTTAGAGCGGCGCTTTCTTGATTTTTGCGCTCGGCCGCGGATATTTGACAGGGCAGATCTTCTTCTTGCGAATAATCAAAAAGGTGCGCCCGCTGCCGTCCGGCAGGGTATACACTTCTTTGCGGACCAGCTCGCCGCCGAGCAGCTGCATGGCGCGCTTTGCCCGCGCAATCTCCTCGTCCATGTCCGGGCCTTTCCAGGCGCAGAAAGCGCCGCCGACTTTGACAAACGGCAGGCAGTACTCGCACAGCACCTGGAGCGGCGCCACGGCACGGGCAAATGCATAATCGAATTGTTCGCGCAGCGCCTCTGCATGGCCGCCCTCTTCCGCGCGCGCATGCACCTGCCGGGCGGGGATTCCCATTTTCCCGCAAATATCCGCCAACACATGCAGCCGCTTTTGCAGGCTATCCAGCAGCGTCAAATGCAGGCCGGGAAAAGCGATCCGCAGCGGCAGGCCGGGGAAGCCAGCGCCGGTCCCCACATCGATGCACTGCTTGCCGCCCAAATCCAACCACTGGGCCGGCCAGAGGCTGTCTGTAAAATGGCGGCACACGATTGCCTGGGGTTCCGTAATTGCCGTCAGATTGATCTTTCCATTCCAATCGAGCAGCAGCTCCATATATTGCTGAAGCTGCGCGGCCTGCTGTGCGGAAAGCGAGACGCCGCATTCCGCGGCCTGCTCTGTGGCGAGCGCGGTAATGGATTCCATGTCAATTGCCCTCCTTTGCCAGCCAGATCAGCAGCACGCTGATATCGGCCGGGCTGACGCCGGAAATCCGGCTGGCCTGACCGATATTCGCGGGCCGCACGACGTTAAGCTTTTCCTGCGCCTCGCTGCGCAGCCCCGTCACGGTTTGATAATCGACATCACGGGGCAATCGCTTGCTTTCCAGACGGCGCATCTCGCGGATATCCGCTTTTTGCCGTTCGATATACCCGGCATATTTCAATTCAATCTCCACCGTCTCAAACACGGCTTCCGGATAGTCCGGCCGCTCCGGGTCGAACGGCGCGAGCACATCATAATGCAGCTGCGGTCGCTTGAGCAGATCCGCCAGATGCACGCCGCTCGTCACGGGCGATGTTTCACGTGAAACAAGCAGGGCGTTGAGCGCATCCGTGGGCGGCAAAACGACTTTCCGAGCGCGGGCAAGCTCCGCCTGCTTTTGCTGCTCCTTCTCCTGGAAGCGCGCCCAGCGTTCGTCGCCAATCAGCCCCAGCTCCCGGCCGATCGGCGTCAGGCGTTCGTCCGCGTTATCCTGGCGCAGCACCAGTCGGTATTCGCTGCGGCTGGTCATCATGCGGTATGGGTCTGTCACGCCCTTGGTCACCAGGTCGTCAACCAGCGTGCCGATATAGGAACTCGCGCGGTCCAGAATCATCGGCGGCCGGCCTTTCAATTTCAAAGCAGCGTTAATGCCCGCGACAAGCCCCTGCGCGGCGGCCTCCTCGTAGCCGGAAGAACCGTTGAACTGTCCCGCACCATAAAGGCCCGGCAGGTCGCGGAATTCCAGCGTGGCGTCCATTTGCAGCGGATCGACGCAATCATATTCGATCGCATAGGCGCAGCGCATGATCTGGACATGCTCGAGGCCCGGAATCGTGTGGTAAAATTGCAGCTGCACCTCTTCCGGCAGGCTCGAGCTCATGCCCTGCAAATACATCTCTTCGGTATGCGCGCCGCACGGCTCGATAAAAAGCTGGTGGCGCTCTTTATCCGGAAACCGCATGATCTTATCCTCAATGCTGGGGCAATAGCGCGGGCCGATGCCCTCGATGCGTCCCGCATAAAGCGGGCTGCGGTGGATATTTTTCAAGATGACATCCTTGGTCGCCGCATTTGTCCAGGAAATATAGCAGACAGCCGTGTTCTTCCCCGGCTTAAGCGTATCATAGGAAAATGGAACGACTGGCTCGTCGCCCTTCTGTACCGCCAGATTCGTGAAATCAATGCTGCTGCGCAGCACGCGTGCAGGCGTACCCGTTTTGAAGCGGCGCAGCCGCAAACCGAGCTTTCGCAGCGGCTCACTCAAAAAAGCGGCCGGGAACATGCCGTCCGGCCCACTCTCATAGCTGACTTCGCCGACATAGATGCGCCCGCCCAAAAAGGTGCCGGTCGCCAGGATCACGGCCTTGACTGTATAAACAGCGCCCATCCGGGTCACGACTTGCCAAAGTTCGCCGCTGCGGCGCAGGTCAACCACTTCGGCCTGTTTCAAAAACAGATTCTCCTGCAATTCCAGCGTATGCTTCATGCGCTCGCTGTATGCCCGCCGGTCGATCTGGCAGCGCAGCGAATGGCCAGCCGGTCCCTTGCCGCGATTGAGCATGCGGCTCTGCAAAAAGCAATCGTCGGCAGCGCGCCCCATCTCGCCGCCGAGCGCGTCGATCTCCCGGACCAAATGCCCCTTGGCCGTCCCGCCGATGCTCGGGTTGCAGGGGCAGTTGCCGACTGCATCCAGATTAATGGTAAAGACCAGCGTCGTGCATCCGAGGCGCGCGCTGGCAAGGCCCGCTTCAATGCCCGCATGGCCTGCGCCGGCCAACGCCAC
>USIA01000137.1 GCA_900554535.1 uncultured Oscillospiraceae bacterium
ATGGTTGGGTAGCCAGGGAGCGCTTCCAGCACGGCTTCCGGCCTGCCCGCCACGGCGGACAAGAAATTCCAGGTGCGCATTGCGCTGGACAATTCTGTGCCGCCAAGTCTATTCGCTGGGATTTATGCGGCTCAGGAAGAAGGCTATTTTTCCGCCGAAGGCCTGGACGTGGAAGCTGCGCTTTATACCGACACCGGCACGCCTGCCCTGGAAAAGGCGGCGGACGGCACCGCGCAGCTGGCCGTTACAGCGCAGGCCGGCGGGATGGCGTCCGCTCTCGCTGATGCAAAACCGGTCACTGCGGTGGCTGCCCTGCAGCAGCATAACGACGCCGGTTTGCTCTCGATCGACTCCAATCATGTCCAACGTCCACGCGCACTGGAAGGGAAATCCTGCATGACCGACGGCTCCCCTTTGCAGCAGGCTCTTTTCCGCACCGCCTTGACGGCAGACGGCGGCGACACCACAAAGGTCACGCTCAACACATCCGCACAGTCTGGCATCGATTGGGCAGTGCAGGCGTTGCAGAGCAATGCACCTGCTGTGTCCGCCTCGTATGGATGGGACGGGCTGCTTTGCAAAGAAAAGGGATTGTCGGTCAATTTTCAATTTTATGCCGACATTTCTTCTCAGCTGGATGGGTATCCCGCGCTGCTGGCCGTGAACAACACCTTCCTGAACGCACACGGCGCGCAGGTCAAAGCGTTTTTGCGCGCGGCATGGCGCGGCTACACGTATGCCGCGCAATACCCGGACACAGCAGCCGCCCTTGTCACGCAGCGTATCCCGTCGCTGAGTCAGGACCAGTCCGGCATCCAGCGCAGCCTGACATGGCTGGCCGGAAAATACCGGGACGACGCGCCGTATTGGGGCGCAATCGATCAAACCCGCTGGAATGCATTTTATACCTGGTTTAATACCCAAAAGCTTTCCGCCAAATCGGTTCCATTGGGAACCGGCTTCTCAAATGAATATCTGCCACAGCAGACAACTGCTTCGTAACCACATGACGCCCGGCATTTCACAGCCGGGCGCTTGTTTTCCTTGGAAGAAAGCGCGGCAGCTTTTCCCTTTTCTCAACCTTGACAGAAAAGGGATTCCGCTGTATCTTGGAAAAGGATTTTTGGCACGTGATAAATTCCTGCCGGGTTGCAAAAGGCGCGTGCTTGTTTCAAAAAGTTTCTGCGCATTTTCATGGATTATGAAAGCAGCCGGCGACACAGCGTTTTGCAAATCCGAACCTCCGCGTCATCGCGGAGCAGAAATTTCAGATAAAGGAGAACCATATGATCGATTTCCGGAAACCGAAAATAACGGACAAACCCTGGGTGGACGAATGTCTGCGAAAGGCGGACTTTCGAGGGTGCGAATATAACTTTACCAATATTCTGGCCTGGGGCAACACATATGGCCAGGGAATTGCCCAGATTGACGGTTTTTTGACCACGCACTTTAACGGCCAAACCTATGGCGCCGCTTATCTTTATCCAGCTGGGGAGGGCAACACAGAGCAAGTTATCCGCGTAATGGCGGCAGATGCCCAAGAGCGGGGTATTTCATTCCGCCTGTGCGGTCTTTGTGCCCAGCAGGTCGAAAGTCTGCGCCGGAATTTTCCGGACGCGTTCCACTTTGAGGCGGATCGCAATGGCTCCGACTATCTCTACGACATCAACCGCTTGGCAGATCTGCCGGGCAAAAAGCTGCACGCCAAACGCAACCACATCAATCGGTTCGTCGAGAACAACCCCAATTGGCACTATGACGTGCTCAGGCCGGAAGATATCCCCGAATGCCTGGCGCTGGAGCGGGAATGGTATCAAGCCAGCATGCTCCGCGAAGGGAAGGAAGAGGCACAAGACTTGGGCGACGAGGGGTATGCGCTCCGCCAGGCCACTGCCTATTATGAAGAGTTGGAGTTGGAAGGCGGCGTGCTGCGGGTCGATGGCAAACTGGTGGCCTTCACCATAGGCAGCCGGATTTCTTTTGACACCTATGACGTTCATTTTGAAAAGGCCTACCATGATCTACAGGGCGCTTACCCGATGATTAATCGGGAATTTGCGCGCCAGGTGCGGACAAACCATCCGGAAATCCGCTACCTGAACCGAGAAAACGACATGGGCATTCCGGGCCTGCGCAAGGCAAAAGAATCGTATTATCCTGATTTGCTGGTGGAAAAATACTTTGCCATTCTGGAAGGCTCCAGCCTGCATTGACAGAAATTTTGGAAGAGGGGGAACGCGTTTTATGACAGAAATCCGGATTGCTGAGCCTGCGGATCTACCCCGGCAAAAAGCACTTTGGAAACTGGTCTTCGGCGATCCAGACGCCTATATTGATCGCTTTTACAGCCATTCCGCGCTTGGCCACTCCTTGCTGCTGGAGGACGGCGGCATGCTGTGCAGTATGGTCAGCCTGCTGGATTTGTCGGTGACCCTTCCGGACGGAAAAGCCGCCACATCGGGGTATATCTATGCATTGGCGACCCACCCGAATGCACGCGGCCGCGGGTTTGCGCATGCACTTTTGGACCACGCGGACCGCTTTCTGCAAAGTCTTGGCCGAACCTGCGTGACTGTCGTTCCGGCGGATCCACCCCTGCATGCATTTTACAGGGCGGAGGGATTTGTTGAGTGCTTTGCCACACAATTTCGTACACTGGAGGCAAATCGCCTTCCGTCCTGTGCCCCAGCAGACAGCTGCGTTCCGCTCTCTTCCCCCGCCGCTTACAACCAGCTGCGGGAGCGCCTGCTTACCGGAACGCTGCACGTTTCATATCCGGAAGCACTGATCGCCTATCAGCAAGCACTCTCGCTGGCGGGCCGCGGCGGCCTGTTTCAACTGACGACAGCAGGCCAGGAGGGCGCAGCTGTGGTGGAAGCAGGAGATGCAGACACGTATACAATAAAAGAGTTACTGCTTCCAAACGGAGACGCAGCCCGCGCCGTGGCGCTGCTGGCAGCTCACTTGCCTGCCGCGCAGAATTACGCCGTGCGTACGCCTGCACAGGGACATGGTGCTCGCGCATTTGGCATGATAAAATGGTATGCACCGCCCCCGCTTCAAACCCAAATCGGTTATCTCGGTTTAGCCTTCGATTGACAGGCGTCAAATATCCTGGTTTGAGGTATGGATAAGCTCCCCCTAGAGACGATAAAAAAGTCTTCTCTAGGGGAATTGTCTGTCCGGGCGGAGTGGCTTTCGTCTAGAAGCGAAACCGAAAATCATGTATAAGCATGCCTGTCAGGAAAGAGGGAGCATGTGCGTGGCAAAGTAGCCGAAACACAGCCGCAGATTTTGGTGACAGCCGTAGCTGCCGCCTAAAATCCGCGGCTGTGACAGCACCTCAGCGCTGCGATTCCATCATTTTTCTTTTGTCTCTCGATGGAGCGGCTCCATTTCTCCTATCAGCGGAGGATTGCCGGTTGTACGCTTGACTTAGCCTGCCTTTTCCAGGTCCTTTTTCAGACGTGCAATGATGCGTTTTTCCAAACGGGAAATATAAGATTGGGAAATCCCCAACGCGTCTGCGACCTGCTTTTGCGTATGCTCATGGTGGCGGTTTAAGCCAAAGCGCATCTCCATAATCTGCTGCTCACGCGGCGGCAATGCCTTTACTGCGTCCAGCAGGGAGCGGCGCTCGCTCTCCTGCTCTAATCCAGTGGAGATGGCGTCGCCTTCGCTGCCAAGCACATCTGCCAGCAACAGCTCGTTGCCATCCCAATCGACATTGAGCGGATCGTCAATGGAAATCTCATTGCGCAACTGGCTGGATTTGCGCAGGAACATCAGGATTTCATTTTCGATGCAGCGGGAGGCGTAGGTTGCAAGCTTGATTTTCTTTTCTGGCCGGAAGGTATTGACCGCCTTAATCAGGCCGATGGTGCCGATGGAGATCAGGTCCTCCACCCCCGCGCTGGGGGACTCGAATTTCTTGGCTATGTACACGACCAGGCGCAGATTGTGCGTGATCAGCGGCTCGCGGGCATTCGGCTCGCCGGCCTCGATCTGGGCAAAGACCTGCGCTTCCTCCTCTTTTGTCAGCGGTGGCGGCAGTGTCTCCGGCCCGTTGATGTAATCGACCCGCCCGACGAATATCGCCAGGAGGCGCTCCTTCAGTTTTTGCAAAACACCCATTTCCATCTCCCCTTTTTGATTGGCTCATTGTGTGTGAAAGCGGCCGTTTGTCCTCCAGCAGTTCCGGCGGCACCAGCGCTTGGTACCCGCTGCCCGCAAAGGCGCCCTCATGCACCGCGACGTAACAATCCTGCGTGACCACTTCGCCATCTGGAAACCGCAGGCGCAGGCAATCCGGACGCCAGGCACGTAAAAGCCCTTTGCCCCCTACCGAAGCATAGGGAACCACCCGTGGCGGCGCCTTGGGCAGCGGCGGCAGCGCGGAACTTTGCACCAGCACAACCGGCAAGCCCGAAAACGGCTCCTTGAGGGTACAGCCTTTGCCGGCCCGTGCAATACATGTGCCTGTGTTTCCAGCAAACGTGACCTCTGCGCGGCAGACTGTGTCCTGCACCGGTCCGCGCCCGCACAGCCGCTGAAAGAGGCGCATCACCCCATAGCAGACCAACGCCAGCGCGATGAGCAGCAGCGGCGGCACATCGAAATAGACCACGCTGTTTTTGACGAAAAGCCCCTGGGGCGCAAGGAAATACCACACTGCCAACAGAATTCCGGCAAAGGCAAAGCTCAGGATAAAAAAGGACAGTACACGCCGCACTGGGGCCCCCCAGCCGCCAAAACCGAACGC
>USIA01000138.1 GCA_900554535.1 uncultured Oscillospiraceae bacterium
GTGATCGAACCGCAGCTGTTCCCATACCGCGGGGATCGCCCCGTCCGGTACGGTCAGCAGGAGTGTATCGCTCGCCTTGACGGCTGCTTCCAGTGAAGAAAAACACGCTGTGCCGGTGAATGATGCCGCTTCTTGCGCGGAGGAAAGGCTGCGGCTGTAAAAGCCGCTGACAGCCGCGGCCTGAGCGAGATACCCGCCCAGCGAGCAGCCGACTTTCCCCGCGCCGATAAATCCAATGCGCATAAGGCCCCAACCCCTTTCCAGATTGTCCAAAAAGAGGCGGGCGATGCAGTCCCGCTCCGCACGGCGGATGCAGGCCGCAGCCAAAATAAAAAATCAAAAATACAGGGTACCGCTTCCCCAGCTGGGGAATACAATCCGCAGCCAGTATAGCACCCCGGCATTGAAAATGCAAGCGAAAAATGGCAGCCGGATGAGGGGCTTTTCGGCAATAAGACGAAGAATTCCCAGAAATTACACCCAGATTTTTTGCAGGATTTGAGGGGAATCACCGCCAGCCGGGCTTGACTTTGCCAACAGCAAATGCTATAATTCACATAAACCGAAGGGCGGCGGACGTGACATACCCGGCGCCTTTTGGGGCAAGTTCGATTACATGCATGCGCAAATGCACAAACATTTATTTTAAGGAGGACAATTTGAAGATGAACAAAAAAATGAGCAAAGCTCTGGCTGTCGCACTTTCTGCTGCGATGGCTGCGAGCGCGTTTGCCATCGGCACCGGCTCTGCTTTCGCTGCGGTGACGCCGACGAGTGCGAAAGCCACGCTGGCCGCCGCAAAGAGTGTTCCAGAGTACTTGTGGAACGACAATGATACGACTACTACTAATACAAACAGGGTTGACAAAATTGAAGTCAACTTGACCCAGGCGTACAACTTGGCAGATTTGCTGGATGGTGCAACGCTGACGCTGCAGGATGGCAGCACTGTTAAACTTGATGATAGTGCCACCGCTAACTACAGCAAGGTTACGTTTAATTCCGACAGCGACATCGTTACCCTTGATAATGGCCAAATTTCTGCCGTGCCAGACGCAACCGGCACGGCCCAGATCACGGTTAGCGGTCTGACTGTTACGAAGGACGACACGACTTATGCGGTTGATCCGATTACGCTCGACGTAAACGTGATTGCCCCGAATGACTACTCTGAGGGCGTTTGGAGCACGTCTACAACCATTACAGACTCTACACTTACAAATGAAGTGAATGTCGGCCAAAATGTTTACCTCTATGAGGCAAAGGCTGACACTGTACAGACATCGACTGACTTTGCAACGTTTGCATATACCCGCCTGACAACAGATAGGAGTACGCCTGCTCAGGGAACTTTCAGCGAGAGCAGCGCGAAAGATTTTGATTCCGTTGAGCTGACGGGCTCCACCTTCAAGGCAGTTGCAGCTGGCAGCGGCACGGTTGATTACTATGCATCCAATAAAGCAGTAGAGGATGAGAATCCGACTGCAAAGGCGTCTCAGGAACTGACAGTGAAGGGCACCTACACGAAGGTTTCGAGCATTACGAAGAAAAATAACGGTACATACGATGTCGTTGCCAACGGCAAAACCATCAACCTGACGGCTGATGAGCTGGCAGAAGGCACCTTCCAGCTGGCAAACACTGTTGCAGGCATTTACAATGAGGATGGCGCGAAGGTAACGGATGGCATTGCCATTGACACGAAACTCGGCGCTGTTGAGACAGCTGCGAGAGACTTTACGGTTCGCGGCGTTGAAATTGATACCGTGAAATCCACTGCAGTAAGGGGCTCGGTCAAGATTGAGAATACGGCTGACACGAAGACAAAGCAGGACATTCCTGCAAGCGTCAGTACGGTTGATTCCGCGAATGCAACAGTCATTGTTGGTGCGGCAAATAGCACGACTGCAAACATTAACGTTGACTCCATCATTGCTGACAATGTGACGGTCAACTCGAACAAGGCGAAGATCGGCTCCATCGCAAAGAAGACAACCGCTACAAACGTTACGGTTGCCGCAACTGCAGCTGGCGTTGAGCTGCCGGCTCTCGATGGCTACGGATTGATCATCAATGCCAACACAACGGTCGCTTCCATTGCAAATGCACAGACTTCCAGCATTTCTGGTGCAACCCTGACGGTTTCCGGCGCCGCTGAGTTTGAAGGCGCTGTGACGGGCGGCACAATCGCCATCGCCCCGGCAAACCTGACAATTGTTGGCACAACGAGCGACAACTTCACACTTGATCTGACGGGTGGCGTCCAGGCTGGCGCGACTGCCTTCAAGACGAGCACGAAGCTTGACAAGACGAACTATACGAAGAAGTCTGCTACGGAAGTTGGCAGTGGCGCATTCGTAAACATCAGCACGCCGGGTTACACAGCTGTTGCGGATGACAATTACAATGCGATCATTGACCAGACGATCGTTGCCGGCGGCATCCAGGACGCAACCAGCGGCGCTGTCTACAACGAGAAGACCGGCTGCTATGACCTCGAAATCTCCGACGGCGAAGTCGCAACCCTGGCGCTCCAGCC
Organism: uncultured Oscillospiraceae bacterium; assembly: GCA_900554535.1. Classification (GTDB taxonomy): domain Bacteria; phylum Bacillota; class Clostridia; order Oscillospirales; family Acutalibacteraceae; genus Caproicibacterium. Next base: position 2,540 of record USIA01000138.1, read on the forward strand.
GAAGAACGTCGATTCGCTCGACAAGACTCAGTCCATCGCTTGGACGCTGTCTAGCAACAAGGCTGGTAACCGTGCTGCTTCCGATAACTGGATGATGGGCGGTGTCTATTCCGATGGCACGACAAGGCCTTCTGCAGTGCGGGGCGGTCTGACCCAGACGGTCAGCGCAGACTATGTGCGCAACTATTCTGATAAGAATACCGCTTATGTCACTGCCAAGCTGGGCGATTCCACGGTTACTTATTGCATCAAGGTTGTCGATGAGAAGACCACGCAGACGACGGGCTTCTCCCTCACGACTAGCGCAAATTATGTGCAGCCTGGCGAAGAGATGACCATCTATGCAACCCCGAACGGCAGCCAGAATCTGACGAACGTTCGCTTCTCCAGCTCTGACACGTCCGTCGCAACGGTTACGACCGGCACGCAGGGCAAGAGCAACTGGTCTGCGAAGATCACTGGCGTCAAGAATGGCACAGCTACCATTACGGTTGTTGGAACTGTCGCTGATGGCACCCAGGTCACTGAGACAATCGATGTGTCTGTCACCGATACGCCTGTCCTCGCTTATGTCGACGGCAAGCTCGTTGGCCCGACGGATATGATCGACGTGGCACAGTCCACTTCCAAGGACGTCACCTTCTTCTCTGTGAATGGCAAGACGATCAGTTCCTTCAACTATGTGACCGGCAATGGCAAGGTCATTGGCACCAACACGCTGAATGTCTGGAACGGCACTTCCGGTGCATACCAGGTTTATGCGGCTGGTAAGGTCGGCGAAGCGACGGGCATCTATGTGAATGGCCAGAAGGTCTTCATGGCAAAGGTCACGGAACGTCCGTTCACCTCTGACACGACCATGAACGTCAACCTGCCGGTTGGCAAGACCTACACCTTCAAGATCTCCCTGAAGGACAAGAGCGCTCCGTTTACCTTCACAACGGCAAATGGCACGGCTCTCTCCACTTCCTACAATAAGGCCTATTATCCGGATGCAAACGGCGACTATCTCTGCACCATTAAGGCTGAAAAGGCTGTCGGCGGTGTGGGCGTCTACGTCAATATCGCGGGTGTCAACTACAAGGTCTTTACGGCTGTCACGCAATAATGCGCTGGCCTGAGGAAATGGTTAAACATCAACTAAACCAAATCTCAACAAGATAAATGTAGTGTATTTGCGTTGCGGCGGTGCCGGGGAAATCCCGGTGCCGCCGTTTTTTGTTTTGGCTTTTTCCAATCTCTGGTTGCCATCTGCCATAGGAATCGGTATACTGGAAAGGAAAAAGCGGAAAGGATGTTTTACATGCAGGTTCAGGATCGATTTTTCAAGTATATCGCCGTCCACACCACTTCGGACCCAGACGGGAAGGGCAGCCCCAGCGCCGCGCGCGAATGGGACCTCGCCCGGCTGCTGGAATCGGAACTGAAAGCGCTCGGCCTGGCGGATGTCCGTTTGTCGGACACCGGCTATGTCTATGCCAAAATTCCGGCCACGCCCGGCCTGGCGGACAGGCCTGCGCTTGGCTTGATCGCACATATGGATACAGCGCCGGATTTTTGCGGCGAGCAGGTTAGGCCCCAAATTCACGCATCGTATGACGGCGGCAGCGTCACTCTGGGCCATGGCCTGACGCTTTCGCCGGATCAGTTCCCACACCTGAAACAACTCAAGGGCCAGACGCTTATCACGACCGACGGCTCGACGCTTTTGGGCGCGGACGATAAGGCGGGCATCGCCGAAATCGTCACTGCCTGCGAGCGCATCTTGCGGGAAAACCGGCCGCATGGGCCATTGTGTATCGCTTTTACGCCGGATGAGGAAATCGGCCAGGGCCCGGCGCATTTTGACATCCCGGGCTTTGGCGCGCAGTTTGCCTATACGGTGGACGGCGGTGACCCGGCTGTGCTCTCCTTTGAAAATTTCAACGCGTGCAGCGCGGAGCTGACCATTCATGGCCGCAATATCCACCCCGGCAGCGCGAAAAACAAGATGCACAATGCGGCCCGCATTGCCATGGAAGCGGACGCCATGCTGCCGGCAGGCGAAGTCCCGGAACATACGGAGGGCAGGGAAGGCTTTTTCCATCTGACGGATATGCAGGGAAATGTGGAGCAGGCGCAGCTGCATTATATCATCCGCGACCATGATGCCGCGCATTTCGCCATCCGCAAGGAAATGCTCCGCCATATCGCGGACCTGCTCAATGAAAAGTATG
>USIA01000139.1 GCA_900554535.1 uncultured Oscillospiraceae bacterium
GGCCTGGCGGGGCAGGAAAGTCCGCGCCACATAGAAGCACAGCAGAAACGTTGCACACAGAAACGGGAACTGCACAGCAAAGGCGCCGCTGCGCCCGCCGATAGTCGCCTGACCCAGGGCCTCGATAAAGAACAAAAATGGGCCTTTGACGTCAAAAAAGTCCAGATACGGGACCGCGCCATGCGCGACCTGGCGTCCGGTCAAGATAAAATAGGCCGCGTCATCGCCATAAAGGTCCGGATAGAGCGGGCTGGTATACCGCGAAAACACCAGTAAAAAACCAAAGGCTGCGGCCACCAACACACAGCAGCACAAAAAATCCCACCGGCGGTCGTTTTGCCGCCATGCTGTTTGGTTCAATGCAGGTCGCTCCTCATCTTGACGCCGTCGACGGCGCTATTACCGCTATTATCGCACAAAATCGCCCTCATTTCAACCAGGGCAAGCTGAGCTTGCAGGCAATCGCGCAATGATTGTGGTTGCGTCCATTGCGTTTTCCCCCGCGAGCAAACGACGCTTTGCGGCGCACGATTTTGTCTTGTGACGGACGTTAATTGAAGACCGCGCAGCGCTAAGGGGGTCTGGGGATTCAATCCCCAGCGGGGTTTGGGGCAGCGCCCCAAGGTCCTAGTATTCTGACAAAAAGCACAGGAGGGGGTCTGGGGGAACCCTTGCGAGGGGTTCCCCCACCAGGCTGAGCCTGGACGCAGGACGCGCACTGTTTGTGATTGCGTCAATGGCCTTTTCCCCCGCGAATTTACGAACGCTTTGCGGCGCACGATTTTGTCTTGTGACCAGACATGTTTACATCATATTTTTCATTTCTCTTCAATTTTCGGCATTTCTTGGGGCACTTCATCGCGGTGCCTGTGCCGCGCCAGCAGGAACACAGCCAGCAGCACCGTAATCGGCACGCTCAGAATGATGCCAAAGCTGCCGGAAAGCCCCTGCATGATCTCAATGCCGATGTTGTTGGAATTGATGATCTGGCGGTACGGCAGGCTGTACGCATAATCGAGCACCAGCGTGCTCAGGCTCGTGCCCGCAAAGGCGAGAATCAGGGTGTTGCTGTCCGTGCCCATCATATCGCGGCCCACGTGCATGCCGGCTTTAAAGAGCTCCTTGCGCGAGATGTCCGGCTTGTGCTCGTAAAGTTCGTTGATCGCGCTGGAAATCGACATGGCCACATCCATCACCGCGCCCAGGCTCGAGATCAAAAGCCCCGAAAATAACAGGCCTCCGATCTGGATGTCCGCCGCGTCCTGGATGGTCAAAAGCGTCTCGATGTCCTCGACGTTGAAACCGGTAATCCCCGTCGCAACGCTGAAAATGGAGGCCGCGATGCCCGACACAATCACACCCGCAACCGTACCGCCGATGGCCACCGCCGTCTTTTTCGTCGGCCCGCCGATCAGATACAGGCTCACCACCGAGGTCAGGATGCAGATGAACACCGCCACCCAGAACGGCGACAGCTGCCGGTAAACCAGCGGCAGATAGACAAAAAGAATACAGAAAAAGGTAAATACGATGCCGATGGCGCCCTTGACGCCCTGCTTGCCGCCGATGATGCACAACAGGGCGATAAACGCCAGCGCGAAAAGATAAATCGGGATTTCGCGGTCCAGCGAAAAAACGCTGGCCTGCGTGTCATCGCCCGCTACGCTCTGCATCACGACCACGTTGACGCCGGGCTCGCACGCCGCGCCAAACAGATAGCCGTTGCTGCTGGTGGCCTCGATCTCCTGGCCCTTGCGCACGCCGGTCTTCATGCGGATTTTGACGAGCTGGTCGCCGGTCCGGCTGCCGTCCTCCTGCAGGTTATCCCGCAGCACTTCTGTGACGGTGCCGCGCTCAAAGGTCTGGCCCACGCGGCTGTTCATGATGACCTTGTCCACATGATTGATCGCGCCGACAAAGATCAGGAACACCACCACCAGCGCAGCGATGATCACCCGGCGCACAATCACTTGTTTTGTCAGCGGTTCTTTCGGTTTCTGCACTCTTTTTTTCACGTCTTTCTGTACCTCGCTTCTCTGGAAATATCGGAAAACACATTAAGGAGCGCTGCTGCACACGCGGCGCAGCAGCGCTCCTTCGCTTGAACGTATTTGGCGGGCGGGATTCACCCGCCGGGGAAAACAGGGCTATAAAAAGGAAACTTATACACACAAAAGCGGGGGGCGTTCTTTATTGCACAGTTGCCGTAAAGAGCGTGTACTGCTCGCCCTGCATCTTGACATAGATGCTCGTGGAGCCGGCAGACTTGCCCGTGAAGCGGAAGTCATAGGTGACGCTGCCATCCGCGTTCTTCGTGGTCTTCAGCACCGTGTCGCCTGCGACCGCGCTGTTGCCAGTTGTGAAGTCGTAAAGCGGATACTTCGCGTTGTCCTTATCGACCGTGAGGCGGACGTTGTAGGTCTTGCCCTGCGCAATCGTGACCGGCATGGTCGTGTCGCTCGCGAACGGGCGGGTTGCCACGCGCGCGGTGAAGAGCCGCTCGCCGTTGCTGTAAACATCGGTTGCGCCATTGCCGGGCTTATACTGATAAACGCGATACGTAGCGGTCTGGGTGTCCGGATCCCAAGCCTTCACGGTGTCGACCGTCGCGAATGCGCCGTTGCCGACATTGACCTTCGTGGCCGCGTCCTGATTCGCCGTCTTGATGGTGAATTCCGTGGAAACGCCCAGGCCCAGGCTCGTCTCGCCGCTCACGCTGCAGCGCACAGCCGTGGCGGTATCCTTGGCGGGCATGCCCTTATCCGCGGTCTTCACGATCGTGAAGGGATCCTCGATCTGCTTGGTGGTGCCGTCGGATTCGACCTCATAGGTCGTGATCTTGAACTGCTGGTCGTTCATCTCGATGACCGAGTAGTTCGGCAGATGGTTCTGGTTCTTATAGGCCAGGTAATCCTGCTGGGTGGAGATCAGCTCATAGAACTTGGAGCCGGAAGCCGAGTTCGAAGTGATGTACAGAGTGCCGCTCGGGTCCTTCGCCGTCATGCTCGGATAATCTTCCATCACATAGCAGTGGTTGTCCTTCTCAAACGGATAGTAGTTGGTGCTCGGCACGGAATCCGGGTCCGTGAAGTCGGGCAGATCATACTGCTCGCCGGTCACGGCGTTCGTGGCGTGATCCCAGTCGTAGTCGCTGCCGTCGGGCTTCATGGAGAATTTATAGGTGCCGTGCTCGTTCTCGTCGCTCTCGAGCATCTTGCTGCGGGCGTAGCTGTGGTCATGGCCCTGGAGCACGACGTCGATGTCGTATTTGTCAAACAGCGGGGTCAGCTGTGTGCGCTGGATCAGGCCGTCAGTGCCGGAGTGGTCCGCGCCCGCGCCATAGATGTCCTGGTGCAGAGTGACGACGCGCCACTTCGCGTCCGGATACTTCGCGATGGCTTCCTGGATGGTCTTTTCGTGCTCAGCGCCGTTGTAGTTGTTCGTGTTCAGCACGATGAACAGGCCGTCCGCATAGCTGTAGTAATAGTCGCCGCCAGCATCGGTCAGGCCGTTCTGCGTTGCGTTCGGGTTATTGAAATGGAGCTGGTAGTCCGTGTTCAGGGAGTCATGGTTGCCGATCGTGGTGGCAACAGGCAGGCTCTTCAGCGCAGAAGCGTTCAGATAGCCCGCATACTCCTCTTCCTTGGGCTTGCCGGTGCGGTTGATCTGGTCGCCTGCGGAGATGATGTAGTTGACGTCCGGATTCTGCTGCAGGGCAATGTCCAGCGTGCGGTCCCAGGTATAGGCGTCGTTGCGCGCGCCGGTGTTCTGGGTGCCTGTGCCCGAATCGCCGGAAGCGCCGATCTGCGGGTCACCGACAAAGAGCATCTTTGCAGACTTGAAGTCGCCGGTCTTAAAGCTCTCCGGCTCTGTCTCCTCGGTGCCCTTCATGACCGTATAATAATAGGTCGTGCTGGCCTTCAGGTCCGTCACGGTCACGTGGTTGGAAGCATAAGCCACGCCGCCGGTGAGGTCCTGCTCATCCTTCGGATTCTGGGCGTCGACGTCCTTGACGTCCTGGGCAGTGCCCTTAAATTCTTTCGCGCCGCTCATATCCTTGTTGGTGGAGATCTTCACAACCGGGTTTGCCGCCGAGACGTCGCCCTTGCTGTACCATGCAAAGTTCATCTGGGTCTCGTCCGCGCCGGGAGTCATGGAAACCTTCGTGTAATCCGTTGCGACCTGATTCCAATCCTGAGTCCACTGGGTCCAGGCCGTGTCGCTGCCCTGCACCTTGTCGCCTTCCGTATGGACGCTGGCGAATGCAGAGACCGTGCCCGCGGAAACCGCCATGGCCGCAGCCAGGATGCCCGCCAGGACCTTTGCCTTTTTGCTCGCTTTCATAAATTCTGTAACCCCTTTCTGTTCGTACCATTTCCGGCGCCGCGCCTCTGCTGGCCGCAGCGTCTGATACCAGAATTTAGTATAGCATCCCCCTTTGCGGGATACAATCGGCCTTACAAAAGCTTCTGTTAAAATTAAACTGAATTTTACATTCTTAACACAATCTTAATGAAACCGTGTTGGTTTTTACAAAGCGCAAGGGCGGCCAAAACGGGCGGTTCCGCGGCACACAAAAAAAAAACAGACGCCGCTGAAAAGTCTGAGATCGCTTTTCGGGTGTCTGTTTTTCATTCGGGATGCATCCTATTTTGGGGGCCAAGGTCAATGCACGCCGTACATGATCCACGTGGTGACGGCGGCACAGGCGATCCCCAGCACGCCGCC
>USIA01000140.1 GCA_900554535.1 uncultured Oscillospiraceae bacterium
CGTATCGGCCACCAAAGCGGCGTCGCCTGCCCGCGCTGCCTGCATCGCGGAACCACCCTCACCGTTGGGGGCGATTGTCAGCTCGCCTTTGGGGGACATCACCACGAAATCCGCACACGCGGCAATCATCGCGGATGTGCCTACACAAGGTCCCAGCACCAAGGCAATCTGCGGCACCACGCCGGAAATGCGGTTGGCCTCAAAGAGGATTTCGCCGTAAGCGGTCAGCAGATCAGCTCCCTCCTTCAACCGGCCGCCAATGGAGTCATAGATGCCGACCACAGGCGTCCCGGTCTTCGCGGCCAGAGAAAAAACCTTCCTGATTTTCTGGGATTGCGCTTTGCTGACAGCGCCTCCATCCAGGTCACTGCTCTGCGCAAAGGCATAGACAGGGCACCCTTCCACCGTGCCATATCCTGCGGCAGCCTCGGCGAAGCCGCCCTCTCATTTTGCATACGAATCAATGGTAACCAAGCTGCCCTCATCGAAGAGAGCGGCTAAGCGTTTGTTTCCTGTGGTTTCCTTGATCGTCTCACAGGCTTTTTGCAACGATTCAGCCGCGCCGGAATTCCTCATGGTTGACTCCTCCGTTTGCATAGAATAAAAAACGAACTAGATTTTTGAACTGGATATTAATAAAATTATAAAAGATCACAGATTTTTTTGCAAGAGGACAATGCGTTTTTCAGAGACTGAATAGCATTCAATGTGTTTTTGAAAATTTGCGGCTGCCCGATTGAATTGCACCAGATGCTTCAAGTCCGGGTCTGGGTTTAGCCGCCGCCTTGAGGCGGCGAACCTCCTCTGCTGTTAAATAGCGCCACTGGCCAGGCTGCAACATGCCCAGACGGAGCGGCCCCACTGCGGTACGTTTCAAACGGGCCACTTCCAAGCCGACCTGTTCGCACATTTTGCGAATCTGACGGTTTCTGCCCTCGTGTAGAACAATCTCAAGTACCACGCGTCCTGGTTCCTGCGTGAGCACCCGGACTTGTGCCGGGGCAGTGCGACGTCCATCGATTAAAACGCCGGCCGATAGCGCAGTCAGTTGATCCTCTGTAACCCCTGGCCTGACGGTCACCCGGTACGTTTTCGATACATGATGTGCGGGATGGGTCATTGCATTGGCAAAGTCTCCATCGTTGGTCAAAAGAAGCATCCCCTCGCTTTCACGGTCGAGCCGTCCAACCGGATACACACGCGCTGGAACGTCGGCAACCAGTTCTGCCACACATTTGCGCGACCGCTCATCGGACATTGTTGTGATAAAGCCCCGGGGCTTATGCAGCATGACGTAGCACGCTTCTGTATGTGTATCCAACGGCTTGCCATGTACGGTAATGCGGTCTCGCTGCGGGTCAGCTTTGTCGCCGATTTGCGCAATACGGCCGTTTACCTTGACATTCCCGCCTTCGATCAGCGTCTCCGCCTTCCGGCGGGAGGCGACTCCGGCGTCCGCCAGAACTTTTTGCAATCTAATTTTTTCTGACATAGTTTTCCCCTTTATGTTTATCCGCTGCTTCCTTTCAAAAAAGCGAGAAACGATTCCCAAAACGACTTTTTGGGGGGCTCCTGCTGCGGTACAGCATCCGCCGTCAACGCGGTCTCCCCCACTACCTGGCTACCCACACGGTAAAGGACCCGTCCGACGACGCGCCCATCTTCCAACGGTGCATAGACAAAGCGGGGGAGTTGTACTTCCCTTTGCACCACGGCATTTGTCGGCACCACCACCGCCGGGCCTTTTGCTCCATGCACGGACACCGTCTGCTGCGCAGCACCCACCACCGGCAGCGATTGCGTAAAGCTGCTGTCATCCAACTGCACGCTGTGCAGTTGCGCAAATCCATAATCAAGCATCGTCTTGTGGTCGGCCCAATCGTCCGGCGCATTCAGCGTGACAGCAATCAGACGGACGCCGTTTCGTTCCGCACATGAAACGAGGCACCGGCCAGCCTTTTTGGTAAAGCCCGTCTTGACCCCAATGCACCCCGGATATTGCGCCAAAAGCTTATTGTGATTCGTAAATGAACGGCGCACATTGGGCGAAACATAGGGAATCTCGATCGTCCTCTGCGACGTGATCGCTGCAAACGCTGGATTCTGCATCGCTGCGCGGGCCAGCTTTGCCAAATCCGACGCGGTTGTGTAATGCGCATCGTCATCCAATCCGGAGGGCGTGACAAAATGCGTGTTTTGCAGGCCAAGTTCGGCAGCTCGCCTGTTCATATGCGCAGCGAAGGCCTGCAAACTGCCATCCAACGCATAGGCGGCAGCATTGGCCGCGTCGTTTCCGGATACGCACAACATCCCCTTTGCCAGGGCACTCAGCGTAACCTTGTCGCCCGCCTGCAAACCCATAGAAGATCCCTCGACACGCACCATGGCATCTGTGATGTCGATAACGCGGTCCTCTACGGATGCAGCTTCCAAGGTCAACAATGCCGTCATGATTTTGGTCGTGCTGGCCATCGGCAGCTTTTCCTCTGCATTCTTTTCCCACAAAAGCGTCCCGTCGGCGGCATTCATCAAAACGGCCGATTTGGCTGACACAGAAAGGGTATCTGCATGCGCGGGCAGCGGCATACACAGAATTCCCACACAAAAAATCGAGAGGACAAGCCCCCACAACACGCCACGCTGAAAAACAAGCAGCCGCATCCATTGGTGCATTTTTTTCATAAACAAAATAACCACCTGCCGATAAAGAGTATGCAGGCGGTTAGGAAAAAATTATTCGGCTGGCGCAGCGTCCTCGGACGCGCATTCCTGTGAGGCCGCTTTGGCCGCCGCTTTCTTATGCTTGCTGTTCGCGATGATCTCCTTGACTTTGTCCACAATATCCGGAACCATGCCGACAATCCGGTCCACAGAAGAATTGTACGGATCAATCTGCAGCATGCGCACGTTGCCGTTTGCAATCGTCAGGAAAGCAACGGGGTTGATCGTGACGCCCGCCCCTGCGCCACCGCCGAAAAAGTCTTTCGTGGGTTGCGACTTGCAGGCGAAGTCAGATCCGCCGGATGTAAACCCATAGCTAATTTTGGAAATCGGGATGATGATCGTTCCATCCGGCGCCGTAATCGGCTCGCCGACAATGGTATTGACATCCACCATCTGCTTGATTTTGTCAAGGGTTGTATTCATCAGCCCCTCAATCGGATGATCACTCATGTTTCAGCACCGCCTTTTCTCTCGTTTGTCTGAACCTCAGTATTTATTGTGGCCGATTTTCTGGCTTTCATGTATTGAAACAGTGCGTAAAGCGCTGCTACAATCACAAAGAGGACGCGAACTTTGATGTCTGCCGCCGCGTCTATGCGGGATTCTTCTGCATCGAAATCCGCAGTCACCGCAACATCATATCGGCGGCAGCGCGTCGATGCGACCAGAACCGCAACCGCCGGATAGACGACCGAACAGGTCAGCCCATACGTGATCGCCGTATCCGCTGCATCGGCCGTTGCGACCACAACATTGACGGACAAACGCCGCACCCGCACATGTGGTAGAATCTTTCGCAGTGCGGTGCTCGCAGCCTTCGCCAAGCCCTGTAGCAGCCGCAAGAAACCCACTAGCCCCTTTTCCCGGTAGGCCCGCTTGAAAATGTTCTCTTCTGGCTTTTTCTGTGTCTGCTTTTTCCGGCGCGTCTTTCTTTTTCGGGCCGTTTTTTTCTCCTTTTGGGGAAACACCGTATAAGAAAAGAACAGATAAGAAAGTTTCAGGGAGAAAAATTCCCGGTAAGTGGCGCGGATGCGGACAGAGCACAGCAACAGAAAGGCCACCACAAGGACGATACCCAATAGTACCCTCATCGCGCGACCTCCGCCGGCGCTGGAGCCGTCTCTGTATCCGCTGGCTCTGCTGCTCCCCTGCGCAAGGGCGGCAAGTCTTCCAGTGTGGTGATGCCCATACAGCGCAAAAAATTGAGAGTTGTCCCATAAAGCAACGGCCGGCCGGGCAGCTCCAATCGCCCGCGTTCCTCGACCAGGCCCTTTTGGCACAAACTGCCCACCACGCCTGCGGAATCCACGCCACGAATCTGTTCGATAAATGCTTTTGTTACAGGCTGATTATACGCGATGATGGCCAAGACCTCAAGTGCTGCCGAAGACAGCGGCGCATTGTGCCGGATTTCGAGCAGCGCACGCACCTGCTGCGCATAGACAGGTGCACTGCACATCTGGTAACTATTTTCCAGGCGGGTGATCTGCACCCCATCATTTGCTGCATTGAAAGCAGTCATCGTCTCTTCCGCCAGTGTCACGGCTTCTTTGCTGGAAAGTCCGAGCACTTCGGCAATGCGTTCCACCGGCAAAGGATCCCCACCGGCAAACAGCAATGCCTCAAGAGCGCCCTTCAATGCCTTGGGTTCCATGCTTCTCACCTGCTTTCAAGAGTTTCACCGTCGGATCCGGCCCTTCTCCCTCAATGCGTACCCGCTTGCCTTTGACAAGTTCGAGTATTGCCAAAAACGTAGCGACAATTTCAGATCGATCCCGCTTTCGTGCAAATAGCGACCGGTAATGAACGCCGCTGCACTTCCACAGGCGCCGCAGCACATAAATAATCTGAGAGGCCACAGACACAATGCGGTGCGTGACAATCCCGGAAAAAGAGGCGGCATCCGGCGGCGGCGTCACATGCCGGCCCACAGCGTCCC
>USIA01000141.1 GCA_900554535.1 uncultured Oscillospiraceae bacterium
CGGGCGCTTTCGCGATCGTGCCGGTAGAAATGGTCTATGCCGTCTGGACCAGTGCTCCGGCAAGCAGGTTTTCCCGCATCATGCAGCAGTAGGATCAGACGCAAAAGGGGCTGTGCCGGGGCCGCCTCCACCGAACGGACCGTGTGCTCCCAGACGTCGCAGTTGTGGTAGGGGGTGTGTTGCGGGCACCCTGCCTGCGCAGAAAGCATGGGCAAAATCGTAAACAGGACATCTGCATATTGCCGCAAAATGCGCCCCACACCCGGCCCGCAGAGCAGTTTTTTCAGCTCCTCGGAAATGCGTTCCGCTGCAATATCTTCCAGCAAGCCACGCAGCCGGTGCACCGCCAAAGACGTTTCTGGCGCGAGCGTAAAATCCAAAACACTGGCAAACCGCAGGGCGCGCAAAACACGCAAGCCGTCCTCCTGGAAGCGCATTGCCGGATCTCCGACACAACGAACGATGCCCGCCTCCAAGTCCGCACGGCCACCAAACAGATCGACCAGACCGTTGTCCCACGCCATGGCGTTGATGGTAAAGTCACGGCGGCGCAAGTCTTCGGCCAAGTTGCGGGTAAAGGTGACAGAATCGGGCCTGCGGTGATCGGAATAGCTGCCGTCGATACGGAATGTGGTAATTTCCACCGGATGTCCATCGGAAATGGCCGTGATCGTCCCATGCCGCATGCCGGTTTCGAGGCAGGAGAATCCCGCAAGCGTTTGTTCGGTTTCCATCGGCAGCGCGCTTGTCGCGATATCCCAATCGTGCGGTACTTTCCCCAGCAGGCTGTCGCGCACGCAACCGCCAACCGGACAGGCTTGGTAGCCGGCGCGGCGCAGCACCTTTAAAATCACCTGCACATAGGCGGGAATGGCAACTTGCAGGGACACCGGCTCTCCTCCTCACTCATTTTTTAAATTGGAGTGTAATCGATTTTGGCAATTGGAAATATTTACGCAGGTCTCTTTCGTAGGCGGCAGAAAAGGCATTGTAATAGGCATAATCAAACTGGAATTGTGTGCTGTCAAACACCACCACATTGGTCTCGCCGCGTTTTGCCGCCTCCACCTGCACGGTGATGCGCTGATAGGCATCATAATTCTCCGATGCCGCGTGAATGGCCGTGCACATCATGCAGACTGCCACACCCGCTGCGGCAAATTGCATTCCCCAAAGCCACCGAAACTGCATATCATGCAATATGCACAGGGTGATCAACAGCGTCAGCACGACCCACGGCAGCATCGGGCGTCCAGTGGAGCCAATAACCGCGGGGATTGCCTGCGAGGCCCACATGCCGATATAGAGCACGGACAAATAACGGAAGGGGTTGCTGCCCCTCTCCGGCGAATGCTTGCTCGATGCGCACCAAAGTAGAATGTAAAGGATTGCCAAAAAATAAAGCACCCAGAAAGCAGCCAGCGCAATCTCCGCCAAGTTGCTCAGCTTGCTTCCTGAAAAGGGCTTTTCCTGCATCGTCGGCAGCGACAGCGCCTCGGAAAGCGGCCCCAGCAGGATGCCAAAACCGACAAAGCAGAAAATAAACGCATTTCGCTTGGCTGGATACCGCCGGTTTGTGCGCCACAGCAAACACAATGCGACGGCACCCAGCGCCGCAGTCCATGGCCAATATTCCTTGCCAAATGGCGATAGGTAAATCAGTAGGTTGCTCAGCATTTTTTGGGCCGATTCCTTTGTTGGGTCAGCGTTTGCAGTGCCCAGGCGGTAATAGGCGCCGGGGCACGTCAGCATATAGATCAAAACGGCCACGGCCAGCACGGTTAGGACGATCAGATAAATGGAGCGCGGCCTTTCCCGATGCAGGTATAGTACGGTCAGGACGCTCATCACTGCCAATAGCATCGCGACCTGTTCATGCAGCAGCCCCGCGGCTACAAACCATACGGGCGCTGTATAGCGGAAGAAACGAGGCATATGCCATCCGCGCAAAGCACAATAAAACGGAACAAACCCTGCCAGTGCTAACAGCATGGGATACAAGTAATTGCAGGACCCATCCATCCAGAGAAACGTGTCTCCGAACAAATGCCTTGCAACCGGTATAAACCCTGGAAACAATGCGCAAACACAGGATAACGAAATATCCCGGCAGGTTGGACGGCCTTCCGTTCGGCAAGTGCCAGCCACATAATAATAAAGCAACAGGGAAATACCTGTGATGACAAACGGCGTAAGCCATCTCCAGATCTTCAACTCGGCCAGCAGCAGAAGAGCAGCAAACAGATTGGCCATGCGCGCACCGGCATAGGTGTAGTAGTAAATATAATTGTCCCAAATCCGCTTCAATGCGCCGCTGCCGCGCACCAGAAAGCTATAATCATCCCCTTGCAAAAAACTGAATGCATACATGCCGATCCAGAAACAAAGTGCAAGGAGAAATGGCAGATAAAGCAGGACGGATTTCCGGCTTTTCACCCGATCAATTCCTTTCGAATTGCAATTTTAGCTTACTCTTGGAAAATTCTGAAAATATCTAGAGATACGGCTTTAGTATACCACAGTGACACTCGCACTTCAACTCTGTATAACCCTCCTTATCTCTGGCAATACTGGAATTCGTAAGGAGGCGGTTGGATTGCAAAACAACAAGGTTGAGATTTGTGGCGTGAACACCGCAAAGCTGAAGGTCCTTACGGAGAAAGAAAAGATGGATCTGCTCCGGCGTATGCACAATGGGGACAAGCACGCGCGCGAAGAACTGATCAAGGGCAACCTGCGCCTGGTGCTTAGCGTCATTCAACGGTTCACAAACCGCGGGGAGAACCTGGACGATCTGTTTCAGGTCGGCTGCATCGGCCTGATGAAAGCAATCGATCATTTTGACATCAATCAAGGTGTCAAATTTTCCACGTATGGGGTTCCGATGATTATCGGAGAAATCCGCCGCTACCTGCGGGACAACAACGCGATCCGTGTTTCGCGTTCGCTGCGGGACACCGCGTATAAGGCCATGCAGGCGAAAGAGCGCTTCATCAACGCGCACGGCCATGAGCCGAGCGTGGACGAGATTGCAAAGGAATTAAACCTGCCCCGCAAAGATGTCGTCATGGCCATGGAATCGATTGTCGATCCCATCTCCCTTTATGAACCGGTTTTTTCCGATGGTGGGGACACTATCTATGTGATGGATCAAGTAGGCGACCACAATGACGACAGCAACTGGCTCGATGAAATCGCCCTCAAACAGGCCATCCGTGGACTCAATGACCGGGAAAAGCATATCCTGTCTATGCGATTTTTCCAAGGAAAAACCCAAATGGAGGTAGCTGGTGAGATTGGCATTAGTCAGGCACAGATCTCACGCTTGGAAAAGGCAGCTTTGCAAAAGGTTAAGAAGGAACTTTAATCCAGAAAATTTTCAAAAGATATACACAGAATAGTCACAGGGAGTATCACACAAGCGGGCTATCCTACCGAACAGATATTTTTGTTGAGAGGGTGGTCGCGTGCGCGTGTGGATAAAAAGAGAAATAGCGTTTAAGCGTTGGGCACATCCGTAGTTTTTTGCTGGCCGGAAGCCTGGCGCTTTCTTTTTTCCTAAATTTCTGGAATATCGATCAAAATGGGACTGGGAATGCATACTGCGCGGCGGCCATCAAGAACATGACCCAGAGTTGGCACAATTTTTTCTATGTCAGGTACACTGTATTGATTCTCCTGACGCGTCATCTTACAAAATGAAATAATAAAAGAAAAGTCGAAAAAGGAAGGAACCTCCGACAACAGCCCGCTTTGGCTGTCATCGGAGGTCTCCTTGTTATAAGATGAAGTTGAGGGCCTAATTTATTTGCAGAATGCTTCCAGATAGCGGTCGATGCAGGACTGCACGATCTCAATGGCAGATTCGTGGCCTTCCACGCCCTCCATGCTGGTTTCCTTGCCTTCCAGTGCCTTATAGACAGAGAAGAAATGGCTCATCTCATCAAAGATATGCTTGGGCAGTTCGCTGATATCTGTATAGCTGTTGTATGTAGGATCGTGGAACGGAATCGAAATGATTTTTTCGTCGTTTTTGCCGCTGTCGATCATTTTGATGACGCCGATCGGATAGCAGTTCACTAGAGACAACGGATGGATATTTTCACTGCACAGGACCAAAACGTCGAGCGGGTCGCCGTCGCTGGCCAGCGTGCGGGGGATAAAGCCATAGTTGCTCGGATAATGGGTGGATGTATAAAGAATCCGGTCCAGCTTCAAAAGGCCGGTCTCTTTGTCCAATTCATATTTTGCCTTCCCACCTTTTGGAATTTCAATGACTGCCTCATAATTGTCATTCCGGATGCGCTTGGGGGATATGTCATGCCAAATGTTCACGTTTAACACTCCTTATTTTATAAAGCCTATGTTGCTCTATTTTTAGTTTATCACCTCAGCCGCCAGATTGCAATTATTGTTATTCATTTCACAATTCTGGCATTCCGAATTTTTTCCACTTTTCAGAAAGCGACAAGATTTGCCGCATGTTTTTGATATATTTATGTTGGGAGGGATCCAGTTATGCAGTCTATCGCGCAAAAGGAAAACCGGCGGACTGCTGCAACCAGACGCCGAGGCTGGGGGACAAGTCTCACCCGGTGCAGGAAGCTGGCGCGCGTGTGCTCCAGGCTGGTCACGGCCGCTCTGGCTGCAGCAGTCGGCGC
>USIA01000142.1 GCA_900554535.1 uncultured Oscillospiraceae bacterium
CGGCCCTATCCCGCGCGGGAAATGGCCACCCTGAAATTTCGCAAGCCGGTGCATCAGAACGATGTCATCGTGATGCACGCCAAGGTGACCTATGTAGGCCACACCTCCATGGAAGTGCGCGTGGACACTTTTGTTGAGGATTTGCAAGGTGTCCGCACGCTGGTCAATACCGCCTATTTGACCGAAGTCGCGCTGGATGAAAATGGTCATCCAACGCCTGCGCCCCCGCTGATCTGTGACACCATGCAGGAAAAAGCGGAGTATGAGGCAGGCAGACGCCGCCGCAGCCGGCGACGCCAACAAAACGATTATGCCGAGGACGGTGAGCAGGGATAAACCTGCGCTGTACTGTACTGCGCGCAAAAAGAATTGGATCATGATCTTGCTACTCTAAGCGAACAAACTGTGGGAGCGAGATGATGGATTCGTAATTGGAAGGGGCAGAGTCTTTGGACTTTGCCTCTCTTTAGTTTATATTGTCTGCTATTTTTGGCTGCTATTTTGAGTCAGACATCAGTTCGCATTGCCGGATCATGTTCTTCCGAATTACGAAGCATGCGCATGATAAAAAGAAGTCTCTTGACATTTTCAATATTTGAGTGTATAATGCGCTTTGACATAATAAGAATGCTTATTATAAGGAGGCTATGAATTGGAGAGCTTACACTACCTGTTGATGAAATCCAATGCAATGTTCTCGCGGAAAATCTTGTCCGAAGTCAGTAAAATCGGCCTGACCCCCGGGCAACCGAAAATTCTGGACTTCCTATTGCAATATGAGGAAGCGGATCAGAAAACCATTGCGGCTTACTGCGAGATCGAACAAACGACGGTGGGGAGCATTTTATTGCGCATGGAAAACGCCGGATTGGTGCAGCGCAGGCAAAAGGATGGGAACCGGCGTTCCCTCTATGTTTCACTGACCGAGCATGGGAAAGAGGCGGCGGAGAAGCTGATGGATATTTTCCGAAGTGCTGAGACAGAGGCTACTGCCTATCTTTCCGACCAAGAATCGAAAGCTCTCAAGGAGCTGCTTTCCAAGATCTGTGATGCTATGCAGTCTCAGTCGGGAAGGAGGAAGACACACATATGAGCGAATGGAAACAACATAAAATCAACCATCCCATCAAACGGCTCATCCTTTTATGTATCGGTCTGAGCGTTATGGCTTTTGGGGTGGCATTTTCCATCAAAGCGGCGCTGGGGACTTCGCCGATCTCCAGTGTCCCCTATGTGACGTCAGCCATTTCCGGATTGTCCGTAGGCACCACAACCATCATCATGAATTCTTTTTTAGTGCTGATTCAGATCCCGATCCTGCGCAAGCAGTACGATTGGTTTCAGCTCTTTCAGTTTCTGGCAGTCATTCTGTTCGGGGTGATGATTGACGTGGCGGAACTGGTGATTCAAGGGATTTCCTTTTCCAACTACTTTGAGCAATGGATTCTCTGTGCGATCGGAATTTTTCTGGTGGCGATGGGCGTCAGCATGGAAGTTTCGGCCAATCTTGTCACCATGGCAGGCGAAGGGGTTGTGCTGGCCATCTGCAAAGTGGCTCCCATTAAATTCAGCAATATGAAGGTAGTTTTTGACGTCACGCTGGTTTGCATCTCGATACTCCTGTCCTTCTTGTTTCTTGGTCATTTGGACGGTGTTCGAGAGGGTACAGTGGCAGCTGCCATCTTCGTCGGATTAATTACAAAGAAGACAAATAAACTGATGAAAAAAGTGAATGCCGTGCTTCTAAAATAACAAGGACCTGTGGAGGGGGTAATGAAGGGCCACCATCTGAAGCTCTCGTCTCGCACCCCTCAAGCAGCGAACTGCCCGGTTCCGCTTCCAAACTATGGACCGTCTTGCTCACATTCGGCTTTGAAGGATGCCCTGGCCCAAAACGCCAGCTGTTTCAATTTTATGTCTCTACCCATCGGTTTTCATATACAGTATCCTGTTTTTCTGTCCACCTGATTGAGCAAAGGCCGACCTCCATAAAACCTTCTCAAATTCTCCTCTGCGATCTCTACGATCCGTTCCAGCGTCTCTGGGACATCATAGTTACCGGAAATATGGGGCGTAATGACCACATTCTCCATCGTCCAAAGCGGATGGCCCTTAGGCAATGGTTCCGGGTAGGTCACGTCAAGGGCCGCGCCTGCCAGTTCCCTCCGCCTGAGTGCCTTGGTAAGCGCATTTGTATCCACAGCGCTCCCACGCCCTATATTGACCAGATATTCGCCTCTCTTCATTAGACGCAGGCGCCGCCCATTGAGCATTGATATTGTATTTTCCGTCTGCGGAAGTGCCGCTATCAAAACGTCCGCCGCCGGGAGAAGAGCATCAAGTTTATCCGACGTATGGACTTCATGAAAAAACGGAATATCAGACACTGCCCGCCGCTTCACTCCGAAAGATCTCCCCGGTAAGGACAAGAACTTTCCTCCCGCGTAACCGCCACATTTACCGCACGGAATTTGGACAGCATTGGACTTCATGTTGTGACGCACACTCGTCCGTTCCTGTACGGCCTTCTATGTGATTCCTATTCGTCGGTTCGGGAGTTTGCCTGTCAGAGGTTCCTCACCTCTGACAGCCGGCTTCCTTCGGATTCCGTCTCGCGGCGGGCACCCTTGCCTTCGGCTAGCGTTTCCTGCGCCGGGATCGCAGCAGTCTTTCACCGCCTAGTCCTTGCCCGTGCCGGGCGCACAACAAAAACAGCACAAGGCTGTGCATAGCGCACGCACCTTGTGCTGTTTCAAAAATACAAAATGTACGCGGGCAGGACGATCAATCAGACATCCAGCGGATCCACGACCGTCTTGTCCTCTGTCATCGCATACTGCAGGCGTCTCACGATATCCTGCGTATCGCGTGCAATCAGCAGTTCCTCGTTTGTCGGAACAACCCAAACGGGGATCCGGCTGCGTTCGGAACTGATCTCACCGGCCTTACCGCCGACCATCTCGTGGTTGCGCGCATCGTCGACTTCAATGCCCATATAGAACAGGCTGCGGCAGATGTTCTGGCGCAGCGAGACCTGGTTTTCGCCGATGCCTGCGGTAAAGACCAAGCAGTCCAGACCGCCCAGGGCAGCCGTATAAGCGCCGATGAATTTCACGATCTGATACACCAGCATCTCATGGGTGAGGACGGCGCGGGGATTGCCCTCGATTTCCGCCTTCATGATATCGCGGTCATCGCTGGAAATCTCGGAAATACCCAGCATACCAGATTGCTCATTGAGAATATGGTCCATCTGCTCAGGCGTCAGATTCTCTTCCTTCATCAGGTAGGTCACGATGGACGGATCCAGAGAGCCGCAGCGCGTGCCCATCATGAAGCCGTCCAACGGGGTCAGGCCCATGCTGGTGTCGATGACGCGGCCATGGCGGATGGCCGCAATGGAGGAGCCGTTGCCGATGTGGCAGGGGATCATTTTTCAAAAAGGCACACCGGGCGGAGGCAATCTGGTAGGCTGACATAGCGATGGCTTGTTCCGTGGAAGCCATAGCGGCGGATCTTATACTTTTCATAGTAGCGGTAGGGAATGGCATAGAGATATGCCTTCGGCGGCATGGTGGCGTGGAAGCTGGTGTCAAACACAGCGACCTGCGGCACATCCGGGCCAAACACTTCTTTGCAGGCGCGGATGCCGTCGAGCTCAGGGCCATTGTGCAGTGGCGCCAGAGGGATCAGGCTCTCGATCTTTGCCTCCGCGTCCGGGGTAATATGGACGGACTTGGAGAACAATGCGCCGCCCTGCGCCACACGGTGGCCGATTGCGTCGATTTCCTTTTTGTTCTTGACCGCGCCCATCTTCGGGTCTGTCAGTGCCTTCACGACCTGATGCAGCGCATCCACGTGCGTCTTCATCGTCAGGGTCTCGTCCTTTTTCTGGCCGTCCGCTGTCTTGTAATGGAAGAGGGATTCTTCCTCGCCAATACGTTCGCAGTTGCCCTTTGCAAGGACCTTTTCATCTTTCATGTCGAGCAGTTGATATTTCAGAGAAGAACTCCCTGCATTGATGACCAATATTTTCAAAATAATTGCCCCTTTCCGAGCTACGCAAAGTTGTTGCTTCGTGCTATTTGTATATTATACCGAAATTCCGAAATTTGCAAGGGGCACCGGAAAGAATCCCACAATTTTTGACGCAGATATGCTAAAATTGGATGCAAAAAGCCCAATCCGTCACTCAGGAGCGCTTGCGCAGGCGTGCGGCCTTTCGCGCCAGACGCCCCGGCGTAAGAGTATCCTCCTGGAAATCAAAGACCTCCTTTGCGATGACGCCGCTGAGAAGCAGCAAACTAATCAGGTTCGGGATCGCCATCAGTGCATTGGCAATGTCCGAAAAGTCCCAGACAATCTGCAAGGTTGTGGTTGCGCCGATGAACGAAACCAGCGCAAAAATCACGCGGTAAGCGATGCAGGCGCCCTGCTTTGGGATTAAAAACTCCAGCGCCTTTTCGCCGTGATATTCCCAGCCGATGATGGTAGAAAAAGCGAACAGGGCGATGCTGATTGTGACAATATAAGCGCCGAGCTGGCCAAAGGCCGCTCCGCCAATCTTTGCAAAGGCGTTGCGGAAGGCGACGATCGTCAAGTTGGAGCCGGTGACCAAGTCGCCGTTTGCGTCCGTCATGCCTAAGATGCCCGAGGA
>USIA01000143.1 GCA_900554535.1 uncultured Oscillospiraceae bacterium
TGCGAACCAACCGGCTCGCCTGCCAGTATGGTCAGGGCGCGCTCTGTGTCATGGGTGCCGATGTGGTTCATCAGGATGCGGATGACCTGCGGCGGATAATTCTCCAGCAGATTGCACACGATCTCGATCATCTGCGCCGGGTCCGCGCCGGTCAAAAAGCCGAGAATCGCGTCGCGGAACGGGTAATTCATGACGCTGTCCAGTTCTTCACCCAGAAAATACTTGCGGCGTTTGCCGTAAGCAGATTTGGTGGAAGCATCTTCCCAGACTTCGCCCAGCACCAAGGCATCCGGGTTTTCACTTTTGACTGCCACGCGCAGGTTGTCGAGAAACTCGTCCGGCAGTTCATCGGCCACGTCCAGACGCCAGCCGGACGCTCCAGCCTTCAGCCAGCGGCGCACAATCCCATCCTTGCCGTTGATGTACGCGTCATAGGAAGGTTCCGTTTCTGTCACGTTGGGCAGGGTGTTGAAGTTCCACCAGCAGTCGTATTGGTCGGGCCACTTTTGAAAGTTGTACCACGCATAATACGGGGAATCCTGGGTGTTATAAGCGCCCTTGATTCGGTAGCGGCCTTCGCGGTTAAAGTAGATGCTGTCGCTGCCCGTGTGGCTGAATACGCCGTCGATCAGCACATGCATGCCGCGCTTTTTCGCTTCCGCGCACAATACCTGAAAATCCGCCTCCGTGCCGAGCAGGGGATCGACGCGCTCATAGTTCGCGGTATTGTACCGGTGGTTGGAGTGCGCCTCAAAGATGGGATTGAGGTACAGGCAGGTCACACCCAGACTTTTCAGATAGTCCAGCTTTTCGGTAATGCCCGGCAAATCTCCCCCGAAATAGTCCGAATTCGTGATTTCCCCCTTCTCGTTGGGCGCCCAATCCGGGAGTCCCTCCCATTTTGGGTGAAGTGTGCGGTCTTTGGGCACTTCGTGCTTCGGCTTCCGGGAACGGAAAAAGCGGTCCGGGAAAATCTGATACATCACGCCGCCCACAAGCCACTCCGGCGTATGGAACGACCGGTCGTAAACCGTCATCTGCCACTCGTCCGTGGCGCCGTCCGCCATCGTGCTTTCTCCGCCAAAGCCGCGGTGCAGACTGAGCGTGCCCCGCCACGTCTCCACCTCAAAATGGTAGAAATAAAGCCCCGGCTTTTTAGCCGCATAGTGGCATTCCCACCACTCATGGTTGTCTCCGTTCATCCCACACCAGAACATGTCATAGCGGTCAACAGTACCGTCATCGTCATGACGCATCAACAGGTGCGCGGCCGAGCAGCGCAGGTCGCGGGGCATATCGATGCGGAAATGGACCGGCAGGCACGCCGCCACGGCACCGGTCGGGTATCGAAAAGCAGGGTTGCGTGAATTAAACATGGAGCACTCCTTTTATAAACGGAGACGGGCCGCCGCACAGAGGCAGACGGTCCGTCATTGGATGATATGGGCCTGCAATGGCCGGCCGTGCGAAAGGGCAGATTACTGCTGATCCTGCGCAGGCACCTTTGCCGCCATGGACGGCACAGGCGTGCAGTGCCAGATCTTCTGCGCATATTCGCGGATGGCGCGGTCTGCCGCAAAGATGCCTGCGTTGGCGATATTGGTCAGGCACATCTGCTGCCAGTGGGTGGCGTTTTGGTACAGTTCCACCGCGCGGTTCTGGGCCTTCTGATAGCTCTCGAAATCCGCCAGCACCATATACGGATCGCTTGTGGTCAGCGAACGCACGATGTCGCCAAAGTCCACGCCGTTGAGACCGCCGCGCAGGAAATCGATGGCTTTGTGTACGGCGGTGTTGTTCTGATAAATCTGGTCCGGATGGTAGCCGGCCGCCTTCAGGTTCTCCACCTCCGGCGTGGTCATGCCAAAGAGAATCATGTTGTCGTCGCCGACCGCGTCGTGGATCTCCACATTGGCGCCGTCGAGCGTGCCGAGCGTCACCGCGCCGTTAATCATAAACTTCATGTTGCTGGTGCCGGAAGCCTCTGTGCCCGCCAGGCTGATCTGCTCGCTGATGTCCGCGGCCGGAATCATCAGCTCCGCGAGCGTCACGCGGTAATCCTCCAAATAGACAACCTTCATCTTTTCATTGACAGCCGGATCGTGGTTGATGACCTCGCCCAATTCGTAAATAAAGCGGATCATCTGCTTTGCAAAATAATAGCCGGGCGCTGCTTTGGCGCCGAACAGATAGGTGTGAGGCTTAAAGTCGGCGTTTGGATTTTCCTTGAGCCAGAGATACGTGGCCAGGATGTTCATCGCGTTCAGGTGCTGGCGC
Organism: uncultured Oscillospiraceae bacterium; assembly: GCA_900554535.1. Taxonomy (GTDB): domain Bacteria; phylum Bacillota; class Clostridia; order Oscillospirales; family Acutalibacteraceae; genus Caproicibacterium. The sequence continues at coordinate 2,278 of USIA01000143.1, forward strand.
TTATATTCGTGCATGCGCTTGACCTGTACGTCAAAAATGGAATCCGGGTCGAGCTTGATGCCATTTGACTTTTGAATGTAGGCGACCAGGCGTTCCTTGTTCTGGCGCTTGATGGCGGCGAGCTTCTGGAGCACCTGCGTGTCGTCGCGGAACTTTTCAAATTTCTTGAGCTGCGAGGCATCCCGCACATAGCCGTCGCCGATGGTATCGTTGAGCAGTTTGGCAAGGCCGGGATTCGACTGGCAGAGCCACCGGCGGTGAGCAATGCCGTTTGTGACATTGCAGAACTTATCGGGCATCTCAGTGTAAAAGTCGTGGAACACCGTGTTTTTGAGAATCTCGGTGTGCAGACCGGAAACGCCGTTGACGCTGTGGCAGGCCACGACAGCGAGGTTCGCCATCTTGACGTAGCCGTCGTTGATCGGAGCCATACGGCCGACCTTGTAGCCGTCCACGCCCAGGTCGTGCATCTGCTGGCAGAAGCGGCGGTTGATTTCTTCCACAATCTGGAAAATACGCGGCAGCTGCATCCGGAAGAGGTCGACGCTCCAGCACTCCAGCGCCTCGGCCATGACCGTGTGGTTGGTATAGGCGATGGTGCGGGTGGTCAAATCCCACGCCTTATCCCAGGAATAACCGCATTCATCGAGCATCAGGCGCATCATTTCCGGGATGGCCAGCACCGGGTGGGTGTCGTTCAGGTGAATGGCAACCACATCCGGCAAATTGTCCAGAGATGGGTACTGGAACAGATGGTGGCGGATGATGTCCTGAATGGAGGCGGAGACCAGGAAATACTGCTGGGTCAGGCGCAGGCTCTTGCCTTCGCTGTGGTTATCCTCCGGATAAAGCACCTTGGTGATGGATTCGGCCATGGCGCTCTGCTCCATCGCGCGCATGTAGTTGCCGGAATTGAACATCTTCATGTCAAAATTGATGCCCTGGCTGCGCCAGATGCGCAGGCGGGAAACGCCCTTGCCATCCATGCCCGGGACGAACATGTCGCAGGGCACGGCGATAATGGTGTTGTAATCCTTGTGTTCAACAGAATGGAAGTCGCCGTCCCAGCGCTCCTCGATGTGGCCGCCAAAATGGACCTCCACGGCTTTTTCGGGCATTTCGCGCATCCAGATCTTTCCGCCGGGCAGCCAGAAATCGGGCAGTTCGGTTTGCCAGCCGTCGACGAGCTTCTGGCGGAAGATGCCGTATTCATACCGCAGCGAATAGCCGGTTGCCGGGTAGCCGTCGGTTGCCAGGCCGTCCAGGAAGCATGCGGCCAGGCGGCCCAGACCGCCGTTGCCAAGGCCCGCGTCCGGCTCGCATTCATAAAGGTTGTCGAGCTTGACATCCATCTGGCGCAGCGCCTCGCGGAAATCCTCCTCCACACCGAGGTTATAAAGCGTATTTTTCAGGCTGCGGCCCAGCAGGAATTCCATGCAAAGATAATACACCTGTTTTGTCTGGGTACGCTCTGCTTCATTGAGAAATTCCGCACGGCCTTTGGCCATCATTTCGCGTGTGATCAGTGCTACGGATTTATAAAGCTGATCGTTTGTGGCATTGTCCAGACCCACGCCGAAGTGATGCTCCAGCATGGCGAGGATCTTTTCTTTGATCTGAGGAACGGGCTGCTTATATTCCATATATTTCTTTCCTCCGTTTCCGGTGTGGTGACCATCGGCGTGCATGATAGAGCGCCGGCTTTTCAGGCGCCGACGCAAGGTACCAAATTTTATTATATGCTTATTATATGCCAAACGGGTTTTCTTTTCAACGTGTTTTTACCTAGATTTTATACTGGGTTTGCCTGCCTATTCGCTGGTTTTTTTGGCAAATTTCGCAATCGTGCGCGCGGAAAGGGCCGCTGGCCGCGATTTTTTGGGGAAACGCTTTCTTCCCGCGCCAAAATCGTATATAATAGGCTGTATCCTGATTTTCGGAAAGGGGCCTTTCGATCCATGAGCAAACACAGCGTCCATCTGAACATCTGCGGCGCCGAATGCGTGGTCGCTTCGGAGGATGGCGAATCTTATATCCGTTCGGTTGCCCAGGAGGTGCAGGACCGCATGACCGCTCTGCGCAAGAGCAACACGCACGCTTCTCTGACGGTAACGAGCATCGTGGCTGCGCTTTCCTATTGCGACGACTGCCGCAAGGCTGTCACAGAGGCGGAGCATCTGCGCGCACAGGTCAAGGAGTATCTGGAAGACAGCACCCGCGCGCGCAAGGAGACCGAGGAGGCCAAAGCGGAGATTGCCCGGCTGAAAAAGGAGATCGCCACGCTGCGGGCCCGCCTGGGCGAAGACACGGACACCCCGGCCGAGGAGCTGCGCGAGGCACCGGTGCAGCG
>USIA01000144.1 GCA_900554535.1 uncultured Oscillospiraceae bacterium
GGATGACGTTATGTTTTTCGTTTGCCGCGTCGGCGTGCATGTCGGTCTTTGCCGGGCAGCTGTGCCGCCTGTTTTACGGCAATGAGGACGCGGCGTGGCTTTTGCGCATCCTGGCGCCCCTGATTCCGCTGCAATACGTGGACAGCGTGGTCGATGGCATGCTCAAGGGCCTGGACCAGCAGTCTTATTCGCTGTGCTACAACCTGATCGACTCGGCACTGCGCGTGACGTGGTGCGCGGTGGTGGTGCCGCATACCGGGCTGTTCGGGTATATTCTGCTTTTATTTTTCAGTGAGATTTTCAATGCGTCATTGAGCATCACGCGGCTATTACATGTGGCGGATGTGGAGATTGCGCCGGCGTGGGTGCTGGTGCCGGCGGCGGTGTGCCTGGTGGTGTATGGATGGATGGGACCGTAACTGCCCGCGGGGCCGGCTTTTGCCGTGATTGCCGGCCTTGCGTGCTGTCCGGCTTTCTGGTATACTTAAACAGAATATTTGCGCACAGCAAGAAAGAGGAGCCGATGTCATGGCACAGCAGAAAAAAATGGTGGAAGAAATCACCCCCATGGAGGAGGATTTCTCCCGCTGGTATACCGATGTGGTGAAAAAAGCCGAATTGATGGATTATAGCAGCGTCAAGGGCTGCATGGTCATAGAGCCGTATGGCTATGCCATTTGGGAGAATATGCAAAAGATACTGGATCAGCGCTTTAAGGAAACCGGGCACCAGAATGTCTATATGCCGCTGTTTATCCCCGAGAGCCTGCTCAATAAGGAAAAGCAGCACGTCGCCGGCTTTGCACCGGAGGTTGCCTGGGTCACGCAGGGGGGCAACGAAAAGCTCGAAGAGCGCCTGTGCGTGCGCCCCACCAGTGAGACGCTTTTCTGCGAACATTATAAAAAAGTCATTCATTCCTGGCGCGACCTGCCCAAACTCTATAATCAATGGTGCAGCGTTGTGCGCTGGGAGAAGACCACCCGCCCGTTTTTGCGCACCAGCGAATTCCTCTGGCAGGAGGGGCATACCATGCACGCTACCGCCGAGGAGGCAAAGGAAGAAACGCTGCGGATGCTGCACATTTACGCCGATTTTTACCGCGACGCCCTGGCCATTCCGCCGGTCATCGGACAGAAGACGGAAAGCGAAAAGTTCGCGGGCGCAGAGGCGACTTATACGATTGAAGCCATGATGCACAATGGCGTGGCCCTGCAGGGCGGCACGAGCCATTACTTTGGCGACGGTTTTGCCAGGAGTTTTGATATCACGTTTGCAGATCGGAACAACCAACTCCAGCATCCCTTCCAGACGAGCTGGGGCGTTTCCACCCGCATGATTGGCGGCGTCATCATGGTGCACGGCGACGACAATGGCCTGTCCCTGCCGCCCGCCATTGCGCCCATCCAGGTCGTGATTGTCCCGGTGGCCATGCATAAGCCCGGCGTACTCGAGAAGGCAAACGCGCTGTTTGAAACGCTCAAAAACGCGGGGCTGCGCGTGCAGATCGATGACAGCGAGCAGTCGCCCGGCTGGAAATTTGCCCAATACGAGATGCAGGGCGTGCCGCTGCGCCTGGAGATCGGGCCGAAGGATATCGAAAAAGGGCAGTGCGTGCTTGTGCGCCGTCCGGACCGCAACAAGACCTTTGTGCCGCTGGAGGGGCTGGTGGAGGCCGTTAGGGAACAGCTGCAAAACGTCCACGACATCCTCTACAAAAATGCCGAGGAAAATCTGGCGAAAAAAACTTTTGTCGCGCACAACCATGAGGAATTCCTCGACATCGCGGCCAATAAACCCGGCTTTATCAAAGCTATGTGGTGCGGCGACCCGGCCTGCGAGGAAAAGCTCAAAAACGAGACCGGCGGCGTGAAGTCCCGCTGCATCCCGTTTGAGGAGGAGCATATCGCGGATACGTGCGTGTGCTGCGGCAAGCCCGCCAAGCATATGCTTTACTGGGGCCGTCAGTATTGAGTGTGCCGGGGTGCGTGTAGCCGCGCGGCGATTTTCGCTTGCGCTGCGCTGGTCCCTATGTTAAAATTTTTCTATAAAGAACCGGAAGTCAAAAGAGAGGAGGGATCGCGTTGCTTTCACAGGAGGACCTGCAGGCCATCGCGGTTTTACTGGATCAGCAGCTGACGCCCATGCGGCAGGATATCGCCGGCTTAAAAGAAGACGTCACTGGCCTGAAGGAGGACGTCACTGGCCTGAAGGAAGACGTCACTGGCCTGAAGGAAGACGTCACTGGCCTGAAGGAAGACGTCACTGGCCTGAAGGAAGACGTCGCTGGCCTGAAGGAAGACGTCGCTGGCCTGAAAGAGGACGTCACTGGCCTGAAGGAAGACGTCACTGGCCTGAAGGAGGACGTCACTGGCCTGAAGGAGGACGTCAGTAGATTGAAGGAAGATGTCGCCGAATTGCGGGAAGAGGGCGCAGCCACGCGCGCTGGGGTCGAGCAGCTTGTCCGATGGGCCAGCGATCCGGTCGCGCAGCAGGGCCGCATTGCGCTGGATGTTTGGGAGCAGCAACGTCACGCTTAAAACCAGAAAGCGTTTCGGAAAGGGCCGGGATGCCGGCCCTTTCTTTTTCTCTACTCAATGGGGGATTTATGTTCCGTTTTATGTTATGTTATACTGAAATTTCCAAAATTAAAAATACACTATAATCATATGAAGGCGTATTTAGGCAATAAAGGCGGTTGGACCCAGCATGAGGCACTGGAGACGCAACCGAAAAGAAAGGGGGCGCTTCGTTGTGGCGCAGATGATTTTATTGGTCGCTGCCGTCCTGATCTTGTGTATTGCTTCGAGCAAGGCGTTGTTTCGGGTGGGTGTGCCGGCACTTTTGATCTTTGCGGCGATTGGAATGCTTTTTGGATCCGACGGTATCGGCGGATTGTGGTTTGATAACTATTCCTTTGCGGAACAACTGTGCACAGTGGGCCTGGTGTTCATCATGTTTTCCGGCGGCTTCGGCACCAAGTGGAAGGCTGCCCGCGAGGTCGCACTGCCGTCGGTGCTGCTTTCCACGCTTGGCGTGGTGGTCACGGCGGGACTGACCGGGCTGTTTTGCCATTTTGTGCTGCGCATTCCCCTGTTGGAAAGCCTGCTGATCGGCTCCGTGCTCAGCAGCACGGATGCGGCGAGCGTCTTTTCTATTCTGCGCTCGCATAAGCTGAACTTAAAAGGCGGCCTGGCTTCGCTGCTGGAGGTGGAGTCTGGCTCCAATGATCCGGTCGCCTATATGATGACTGTGGTGCTCCTGTCCTTTATGAATCCGCAGAACGTGGCCAGCCTTCCACTGCTGCTTGTCCGGCAGATCGGCTTTGGCCTGATGATTGGCCTGGGCGTCGGCTTTGTGGCCAGCCGCCTTTTGGGGCGCATCCACTTTGAGGTCATCGGCCTTTACCCGGTGCTGGTGGCGGCGGTGGCATTGCTGGCCTTTGCGCTGACTGACGTGATCGGCGGCAACGGCTATCTGGCGGTGTACCTGGCGGGCATCCTGATGGGCAACGGCCGGACGCTGCGCAAGCGCAGCCTGGTGCGCTTTTTCGACTCCCTGTCGTGGATGATGCAGATTCTCATGTTTTTTACCCTGGGCCTGCTCTGTTTCCCGTCGCGCATTTTCCAGGTGGCGGGCCTGTCTGTGGCGGTTTTCCTGTTCATGACCGTGGTGGCTCGTCCGGCTGTTGTGTTTGCGATTCTCAGCTTTTTCCGTTTCTCTACGAGGGCAAAGACCTTCGTCTCGTGGGTGGGCCTGCGCGGTGCCGCCTCGATTGTGTTCGCGATCTTCGTGGCCACGCACGGCGCAGTGCTGGAAAATGATATCTATCATATTGTGTTCTTTGTATGCCTCTTCTCCATGCTTGTGCAGGGGTCGCTGGTACCGATGATGGCCAAAAAGCTCGACCTGCTCGACGACCAGCACGTCAATGTGCTGCAAACCTTCAGCGATTACGGCGAGGAGATCACTGCAAACCTTCGTGAGGTGCGCATCGACGAAGCGTATCCCTGGGCGCACAAGACCGTTGCCGAAGCCGGCATCCCCGACGATGTATTGCTCGTACAGGTTCGCCGGGGCGAGGAGACGATCATCCCCAACGGCGCGACCGAACTATTGCCTGGGGATGTATTGATCCTTTCCGGAGACGATTTTTCTGAGGTGCCGGGGTGATTGCCCAAAAAAGGATGCAGGATCAGTGTGGCTTGTGATGCGCAGCGCATGGCAGGCCACTTTTTGCGCAATTGGCGTTTATCGAAAGATAAGTTTACTTTTCTTTTGGTCCGTTGTATACTAGTTGGCAGCGAGGGGTGCTTTTATGGAAAAGGCAGCAATTAAGAACCGATCGGTCAAACATCCAAAACGGATCATAGCGATTGTCCTCTTGTTGCTGTTTTCCTTCCTTGCAGTCCTATTCGCCCGGGCGATTTATCTTCGCTCTCAGAATGCGGTCTTCCGGCTGGCGTACAGCCATGAATGGGATACCATCGCGCAGCTTCCGCCACAGCTGCAGCGGCAGGCATTGTATGCCTCGCGACCACACCCGCTCGCTGTCCG
>USIA01000145.1 GCA_900554535.1 uncultured Oscillospiraceae bacterium
CCAGCGCCCTGGTGCGCCGCGCGATGCGGCTTGATGCTTCGCTCAACAGCGGCCGCGTGATCTTCCAGCACATGGAAGATCACGCCGTGCGCCGCATTGTGGACGACTGGATTCAGGAGATTGTGATCGGGCTGGTTTCCCTCATCCATATTTTCAATCCAGAACGGGTCCTTTTGGGCGGCGGCATCATGAGTCAGCCCTATATTCTCGACAGCGTCCGCAGATATTTGTATGATCAAGTAATGCCGAGCTACCGAAATGTTGAAATTTACCAGGCCCAACTCCATAATTCGGCGGGACTGCTGGGGGCTGCATGGCTTGCAGCGCAGTTGCCCGGCTGATTTTGGACCATGGATGGGTGAAAAATTCCACCTCCAAAATTCCGTTATTTCGTTATATTTCAAGTCACGCATGAAGGCGGAACAGTAGTCTCTTGTGGATTTACCGGATGCCTTTCAGCGGGCGGGCAGCGCGCCGGGAACCCATCAAATGGGCGCTTTTGCGTGCGTTGGCGGCGTTGACATCTTGCAGGAAAATCAGTATAATATCTTTATATGTATTTTTCCAGGATCGGGCGAAAGCCCGCAGATAGACCGGGGAAGGCCCTGCGCCTTGCCCGGTCTATGCTGATACACAAAATATCCGGGCGGAGATCGCCCGTTTGAAAAGGTGGTATTTTTATGGCGAAACAGACGGTTTTGACCAAAGAAGGCCTGCAAAAGCTCCAGAATGAACTCGATGAATTAAAGGGTGTCAAGCGCAAGGAAGTTGCGGAAAAAATCAAAGTGGCACTTGGCTATGGCGACCTTTCGGAAAATAGCGAATACGATGAAGCAAAAAATGAGCAGGCAATCCTGGAGGCGCGCATCGCCGACCTGGAAGTAATGCTCAAAAATGTGAAGGTGATCGACGAAAACGAGTTAAATAATGAGCACATCCACATCGGCTCCACCGTGACCGTGAAGATCGACGGCGGTAACCCGATGAAGCTCAAGATCGTCGGCAGCAGCGAGGCAGATCCTGTCATGGGATGCATCAGCGATGAGAGCGCCGTGGGCGCCGGCCTTTTGGGCCATGCGGTTGGCGAGACCGTCGAGATCGAAGTCCCCGCAGGAATGAAGAAGTACGAAATCATCGAGATTTCCAAGTAAGAAGGGAGCCCCACACATGAACGAACAGCAGAAGCCGCAGGCCGGACGGCAGGAGCAGCCTGCTGCCGAGGCGGCCGGGCGGGGGGCCCCGGCCGCTCGGCGAGCTGCTGCAGATCCGCCGCGATAAGCTCACGGCCTTGCAGCAGGCTGGCAAAGACCCTTACCAGATCACCCGTTATCCGCGCGATCACTATGCCCAGGAGATCCGCGACAATTTTGACGCGCTCGAGGGCCAGGAGGTCTGTATTGCGGGCCGCCTGATGAGCCGCCGCGTGATGGGCAAGGCCAGTTTTGGCGATGTAGCGGACAAAACCGGCCGTATCCAAATCTATATGCGGATCGATGAGATGGGCGAGGGGCCGTATAAAGAGATGAAGGCATACTGGGATGTCGGCGACATTGTGGGTATCAAGGGCCATGTTTTCCGCACCAAGCGCGGCGAAATCAGCGTCAAGGCCACGGAAGGGACGCTTTTGAGCAAAAGCCTGCTGCCGCTGCCTGAAAAATTCCATGGCCTGCAGAATACAGACATGCGCTACCGCCAGCGTTATCTCGACCTGATCATGAACCCGGAGGTCAAGGACACCTTCGTCAAGCGCAGCCAGATTATCAAAGAGATCCGCAATTATCTCGACGGCCAGGATTTCCTGGAGGTAGAGACGCCAGTGCTGCACACGATTGCAGGCGGAGCGGCGGCACGGCCTTTTATCACGCACCACAACACGCTGAATATCGACCTGTATCTGCGTATTGCGCTGGAGTTGTACCTCAAACGCCTGGTGGTCGGTGGCTTTGACAAGGTTTATGAAATCGGCCGCGTGTTCCGCAACGAAGGTATGGATACCCCCCCCCACCCCGAAATCCCACTGCTGGAACTGTATCAGGCATACACCGATTTTCACGGCATGATGACCTTGACGGAGGACCTGATCCGCACGGTCGCCCAAAAGGTGCTTGGCACCACAAAGATCGAAACCGGCGGCGTGGAGATCGACTTTGGCAAGCCCTTTGCACAGATCACGATGAAAGATGCGGTCAAGCAGTACGCTGGCGTAGATTTTGACCAGTTCCAAACGCTCGAAGAGGCTCGCGAGGCTGCCAAGGCGCATCATCTAGAAGTTCTGCCGCGCCACAAGATGGGCGACATCCTGAACCTCTTCTTTGATGAGTACTGCGAAGATAAGCTGATCCAGCCGACCTTCCTGACGTATCACCCGACGGATATTTCGCCGCTGGCCAAGCGTTCGCCGGAGAATCCGAACTATACGGAGCGGTTTGAGCTGTTTATCTTGGGACGTGAACATGCGAACGCCTTCTCTGAGCTCAATGACCCGATCGACCAGCGCGGCCGCTTTGAGGCGCGGCGCCGGCTGTGGGGCCCAGGCCGCTGCAAAGGCGGCCGGTGACGAGGAAGCCTGCGACATCGATGAGGATTTCCTGACTGCGCTGGAATATGGCATGCCGCCGACCGGCGGCTTGGGCATCGGTGTGGACCGGCTGGTGATGACGCTGACCGGCGCGGACGCCATCCGCGATGTACTTCTTTTCCCCACCATGAAGCCATTGGACTGACGGACAGCCCGCAAACCCGTATGAAACCTGAATTTGTGAGGAATCGGGTTTACGACAGTTACAACAATTTTACTACAAATGAAAATCCTTGGATGAAAAGACACGGGACCGCCAGTACGCTGGCGGTCCCGTTCTGTCATTATGATATGGAGTTGAACAAACAATGAGAGAGAATTTCCATAAAAGACTTGCGGCTCTCAAAACCGCGGATGCGATCAACGCAATCAATGGTGCACCGGTTTCTGCGGATGCAAAGTTCCTGTCAGAGAAGTGGGTCCGAGAGGAATCGACCGGAGAGCAGATGAAGCAGGAGTTGCTTGCCCTCCATCGGAAGATCGCGGCGGAGGAGAAGCGAGGATAATCGCTAAGTCAAAAAAGACTATGGGACATAAGAAACGCTGCGGGAGAAAATCTATGGCTGAAACAGGATTGATTTCCCTTACAGACGTATCGTATCCCTTAAAATTGATATACTGATAAGGGAAAGCTTTCTCCAAAAGTTGAACTTACCCTTATTTTATGGTAAAATTTAAGGGAATAAAGGAGGGCGTAAGGGCATGCGTACATTCAACTACTCCGCGATCCGGGAACAGAAGTGGGACTCGGAGATTCTGAGCCTGGTCGCGGCGATTTATAAAGAAGCCGGAAAGCAGGAACTGTACCTGAAACAGCGGTCGGAAGAATTGGAGAAGCTGGTCGAAATCGCAAAAGTGCAGAGCACCGAGGCATCCAATGCCATTGAGGGCATCGTGACCACAAACACCCGTATCCGACAACTTGTGGAGGAGAAAACGACGCCGAGAAACCGGGATGAACAGGAGATCGCTGGTTACCGGGACGTGCTGAATCTCATCAACGAGAACTTCGACGCCATCCCCATCACCCAGAACTACATCCTGCAGCTCCACAAGATCCTTTATAGCCACATGAACAATCCCATGGCGGGCAGGACCAAAAGCGTGCAGAACTACATCAGCGCCACCTATCCCGACGGCCATGTGGAGATCTTGTTCACGCCCCTGGCCCCCTATGAAACCCCAGCGGCACTGGATAGGATTTGCGAGGAATACAACCGGGTGATTGGGAACCTGGAAGTGGAGCCACTGATTGTTATTCCTGTGTTCATCCACGACTTTCTCTGCATTCACCCCTTTAATGACGGAAACGGCAGATTGAGCCGCCTGCTGACCACGTTGCTGCTCTACCGCAGCGGGTTCTATGTGGGTAAGTATATCTCGCTGGAGGCTAAGATCGCAAAAACCAAGGACCTCTATTATGATGTCTTGCATCAGGCGCAGATTGGGTGGCATGAAGGTACCGAAGATGTGGTTCCGTTCATCAAGTATCTGCTGGGAACCATTCTTTCCGCCTACAAGGATTTTGAAGATCGCTTTGCCCTGGTGGAAACCAAACTCCCTGCCCTGGAGACCGTGCGCCGAGCTACCATGGAGAAGGTCGGCCGGTTTACGAAGCAGGACATCCGGGAACTCTGTCCTTCGCTCAGTATCAGCTCCATTGAGGGAGCGCTGCGGAAATTGGTGGCATCCGGTGAATTGAAACGGGAGGGCGCCGGGAAGAACATTTGCTATTACAGATTAAAATGATTCCTTCAATCATCAAGTTGTTCTAAGAAAAATCGAACAGAGGGCAACGGTACACTGGGTGACTTCCTCCTGCATAAGTAACTATCTGAGCCCTTCCCGAAAAAATAGACAGTAAAAAGCATGAAAAAACGGAATGAATCACAGTTATACTCGGAAACTCTGAAATTAGGCAGCAGTCGCACCGCGTAGCCTCTG
>USIA01000146.1 GCA_900554535.1 uncultured Oscillospiraceae bacterium
GCGGCCACCGCCTCTGCGCATGGGCGCGTCGTGGAGGAATTGTCGAGATAGTGCTGTTCCAAAAAAAGTCCCCCGTTTTCTGTCAAATGCTGCTGGCCTGATCCGCCGGCTGCTGCGCTTTTTCCGGATGATACCGGTCATAGAGCTGCTGCATCAGCATAAAAATATTCTGGGCGGATTTGCTCTTGTCAAAACGCTCGCACGAAGCGCGCATGCTGGCCAGCTCCCGCTCGTCCTGCAGCAACATCGCAATGGTCTGGGCGGTGTCGGTGTGTTCGTCGAGCTTGACGGCCATGTGATGGTTGAGCAAAAAATTTGTATTCTCCTCTTCCTGGCCGGGGATCGCGTCAAAAACCGCCAGCGGGATACCGCAGGCCAGCGCCTCACTGACCGTCAGGCCGCCGGGTTTTGTGACCAAAAGGTCGGAAGCGTGCATATAGTTTTCCACTTCGTTTGTAAAATAGACAAGGCGCGTCGGCTTATCAGTGCGCTTGACCGCGCGCTCGAATTCGCGGAAAAGCCGTTCGTTTTTACCGGTGATGACGATGATCTGGAAGTCGAGGTCCAACGTACAGACGTCCTCAAAAATGCGGATGACGTTCGTCACGCCAAAGGACCCCGCCATAAAGAGGATGGTCTGCTTGTCCGGATCCAGGCCAAACCGCTCGCGCAACGCGCGCTTGTCGCCGGGCTGGAAGAACACGTCCTTGACCGGAATGCCGAACGGATAGACGATCTCCGAAGGCACACCCATGCGCTGCATCTGCGGCACCATGTCTTCGTTGCTCACAACGTAGGCGTCCACCTTGCCTGCAATCCACGCCTGGTGCGGCCCGTAGTCGGTCATCAGGCAGATCAGCGGCACATTCCTTAAAACGCCGGTCTGCTTTAAGCACGAGGCCATCTCGGTAGCGAACGGGTGGGTGCTCAAAATCACGTCCGGCCGCTCCCGGCGCATCAGGGGGATCAGCTTTTCGCTTAAGGAATTGTTCCAGTGGAACATTAGCCGCTTCATCGGCGTTTCCTTGTTAGTGACGCGGTAAAGCGTGCCGAACGCCTTGGGCACGCGCTTAACCATCAGCCGGTAGCCGTCGCAGCAGGTGTGGTCAATCAGCGGGCCGATGCATTTCAGGGTATCCACCACAAGCACGGAATTGCCCTTGGAATTGTGCAGAATATAGGACTCTACCGCGTGGGCGGCGCGCAGATGGCCGCCGCCGGTTGCCGCGGAGAGGATCATAATTTTCATCCAATCACTCCTTGTGATACGGCAAAAACGCCGCAGGCTACAAGATGGATACATCCCGCTTGTGGGACCCAAAAACGCGGGATGTCTGTAACGGTACTAGTATAGCATAAACTGTGTAGGTTTTCCATCCCGAATCCATCTGAATGGGACGATGAAAAGAAACCTTCTCCCACAGGACGCAGGTTTCGGGCAAAATACTGGATTCCCGGCGTTTGGGTGCCTTTTGTGCCAAAAAATGTCGGACCAATCACTTTACAAGAATCGGGCGCGTGGTATAATGGAAAGAGCGGATGTTTTTCAGAACGTATACAATCCGTTCCATGCATTTTCACCACCGTCCATAGGAGGTTGGCGTTTATGTCCAAAAAGAATGCAAAAAATTATCGATACAAAACCGAACCCGGCCCCAGTCCGGCCGCAAGACGCGCCATCGTGGTGGTCATCACGCTGGTCGTCATCGCGGTGGCGGCGTTCTTTGTCTGGTCGTTTGCAATGCGCAATGCGCACAGCGAAGAGCCGGCGGCGTCCCTGCCGCCGCGCACCACGTACGGGGACGTGATCGTCGAGGGCGTCAAGTTAAACGGCATGACCAAAGACCAGGCCAAAACCGCTGTGCTCAATGCGGTGCGCGAGCAGGACAGCGAGCGCAAATATACCCTGAAAGCCGGCGACCAGGAAATCGACCTGCCCGCCAGCAGCCTGAAGATCACCTACGACACGGACGCGGTCCTGCAAAAGGCCTGGGACGCCGCTGAGCCGGTTGTCTCCACGCCTGCCTCCTCGCAGGCTGAGCAGGGCTTTTTCGCAAAGCTCTTTGGCAAAAAGGAAGCGTCCTCTTCCCCGTCGTCCGTGGTTTCCACCCCGCCGCAGACATTCGAGCTGACGGCCACCATTGACAGCGCGGCGCTCAAAACCACGCTGACGGATCTGACCAAGGATCTCAACAAGGACGCGCAGGAACCGACCGTCAAATCCTTTGATGCTTCTTCCGGTTCTTTCACGTTCCAGGATGGCCAAAACGGCCAGCAGGTGGACATCGACAAGCTGACGCAGTCCGCCCTGGCTATGGTATCGGAGAGCCAGACCGGTTCCATCGAGGTCCCAATCAACGAAATCAAATATAAAAAGACCGTTGCGGATCTGCAAAAACACATGCAGAAGCTCGGCCATTTCACGACCCAGTCGACCAACACAGAGGCCGGCACTTATAACATGACCCGCGCCTTGGAGACGATCAATGGCTCCGTGGTCAAGCCGGGCGCGACCTTCTCCTTCCTTGGCGTTGTGGGCGCGGCCGACAAGGACGCCGGGTATAAGCTGGCCGGCGCGCTGGAAAACGGTGTATCCAGCCAGGACTATGGCGGCGGCATCTGCCAGGCCAGCACCACCCTTTACGGCGCCGTGCTGCGTTCCAACGGCAAAATTGTCGAGCGCAGCCCGCACTCCATCCCCTCCTCCTACGTCAAGATCGGCCAGGATGCAGCGGTGTCTTATCCCAGCCTGGACTTTAAGTTCCAAAACCCGACCGATTACCCGATGTATATACAGGCCGGCGCGGATGGACGGACCATGTATTGCACAATCTATGGCTATAAGGACGACAGCTGGGATCAGATTGAGGTCACTTCGCAGAAAACGGCGACCATTAACCAACCCGCTGACCAGACCGAAAAGGACAGCTCCCTGCCCTCCGGCACCCGCCAGCTCAAGTCCAAAGGTCACGCAGGTTACCGCGCTACCGCACAGCGCGTATTCTACAAAAACGGCCAGGTCGTTAAAACGGAACAACTTTCCTCTTCCTATTATCCGCCAAAGGCCACGATTTACTCGGTCGGGACCGGCTGATGCGCTGCGCTTGACTTTTGCCTGTGAATCTGCGAAAATAAACATGGTTTTACATAACGCGGATTCTACCGCGCAAAAAGGGAGGGGATCCACATGCTGCCGGAACAGCCGAAAATCAGCGTCATCGTGCCAGTTTATAACGTCTGGCGCTATTTAGGCCACTGTCTCAAAACATTGGGAAACCAAACCATTGCTGTTCCTTATGAGATTGTTGCGGTCAACGACGGCTCCACCGACCAATCGCGCCAGATACTGGGCTTACTGGCCGATCAATTTCCGCAGATCCGAATCATTGACCAGGAAAATGCGGGCGTCTCCGCTGCGCGGATGACGGGCCTGCGCGCCGCGCGCGGCGAATTTGTCTGCTTTGTCGACAGCGATGACTACGTCTCGGAAAACTACCTGGAGCGGCTTTATCGCGCATGCACAGTCAATCAGGCGGACATCGCCTGCTGCTCGTATTACTGCCACGCCGTGGGCAGCGATCTGCTCTTTGAATATCCGTTCCGGCGTGCGGGCGTCTTCGACACAACCATCGCCATGAAGAAGCTGCTGCACGATGTGTTTATCCAGTCGTACCTGTGGGGTAAACTGTTCAAAAAGGACCTCTTCACAAAGGCCAACGTCGTGTTCCCCAAGATGTGCTTTGAGGATCTGGCGGTGCTCAGCCGCATCTTTGCCCAGGCGAAACGCGTGGCGCTGCTCGATGAATCGCTGTATTTTTACAATGTGCGTCCCGACAGCACGCTGGGTTCCATTACACCCAAGAAGATGAACGACTACATGCGGGCGGTGGTGATGGTGCGCCGCGGGCTGGAGGAAAATGGGATCTATCCGACTTACCGAAACAGCTTCCGCTTTTTGGCCGCCAAAACGTGGACCTGCTGCCTGTATTATCTGGTGAAGATGCACCTGAACCTGCGCGACCCACGCGGATATATTTATCACTTATACCGCGTGACGCGCGCGCTGAACCTGTTTGGCAAAGACGCGTTCAACGCCACCAAAATGCTGGAAGAGGGGCTGCAACCCGTTGTGGACCAGCCCGAGCCATTTTGGTGGATGCGCTCGGCCCGGCGGCACGGCCTGCCGTTGCCGGAAAATAAATAACAGAAAAGCCTGCCCATACTGCCGCAGGAATGTGGCAGTATGGGATTTTTGTTTCCCTGCGGTTTTTCACACCTGTTTTGCCGCCTGAAGCGCCGGATAAAACGCCCGCTTCCAAGCAAAATAGAAACGGCAGGAATTGGGGGAAATCAAATGAGTTCCAGGAGGATATCGGTATGAAACAGGATGGATTCTTCCGCGTGGCGGCTGCGTCGCCGGTCATCCGGGTGGCGGACTGCGCGCAAAACGTGGAAGCCGTGTTGGCAGCGCTGCAAAGTGCGG
>USIA01000147.1 GCA_900554535.1 uncultured Oscillospiraceae bacterium
TCCCAGCACCACGCGTCCCATGGACGCTGCCACGGTTGCCCAAAAGGTTGCGGTGCGCACCAGTTCCCCAAGCCGCAGCAGGACATCCAACGGCCCGACCAGAAGCACTTCCTCATGCACGGCCACGGCAATCACCTGCCACAACGCCAGCCAAAAGGCCGCGACAGCAATCCCCCGCAGGAAGCGTCGCGGCCACTGGATATTCGATTTTGTCTGCTTACGCGCCATAATAGAAAGCATCGTCCGGCATCTTGCCGCCGATGGACTTCGGATTGGCATCAAACAGGACCTGGAAGAATGGCGTGATCTTTTCCTTCATCTCTTTGCCCGCCAGGTAGGTGATGTTGCAATCTGGAATTGCTTTTTCCGCTACTGCAGCCGGGATGCCCAGGTATTGCTCAGCCAGCTTGGCGGCGTCGGCCGGATGCTGGTTCGTATAGTCGGTGCTCTTCTGGTAGGTGGCCAGGAATGCGTCGAGCGCGTCTTTGTGCTGCTCTGCAAACTCCTTGCGCACCGCCAGGCTGCCCATGGAGAGCACGCTCTGATTATTGGTGACCTTATTCCACTCATCGGTGACGTCCAAAGCCACCTTTGCTGTCTTGGATTTTTGCAGCACCTGGGTGACAAAGGGCTGCGGCAGCACAGCGATCTTCGCCTCGCCGGAAATCAGTTTCTGCGCGACCTCCGCATGTTCAGTGACGTATTCGACTGTCACCGCATCAGCATCGCCTGCTGCGTCATCCTGTGAGCTGGCCACCTTCAGGCCGTTCTTTTGCAGGATATAATCAAACGCATATTCCGGAATTGCGCCCTTGCCGGAAGCAAGCACCGTTTTTCCCTTCAGGTCCGCAATGGAGTTGATGGTCTCGCCGTTTGTCATGACGGACAGCATGCCCAGCGTGTTGACAGCCAGCATCTGCACCTTTCCGGAAGTCTTCTGATACAAGGATGCCACCAGATTTGTCGGCAATGCCGCAATGTCCATCTCGCCAGAGGTCAGCTTGGCGACCATGTCATCCGGCGCGGTCGCCGTGGTGAACGTATACTTTGTTGAGCCGGACTGGCTGCTGTCCGACTCCTGCATCATCTGAACCATGCCCAGGCCAGTCGGGCCTTTCAGCGCGCCGACGTGAATGGTCAGCGCCTCTGTATTGGAAGCGGCCGCCGCAGAAGATGCCGTCTCAGAGGAAACTGCCTCTGAGGAAACTGCCTCCGCGCTCGAAGTGCTCCCGCTATTGCCGCATGCTGTTGCCGTCACTGCCAGCAGAAGACTCAGTCCGCATGCAATCCATGCGTTTCTCTTTTTCATTGTAAGCATTCTTGTAAAATCCTCCTTGTGATAGATCGAGATGCCCTGCCCTACTGTGTCAGCCTTGCACCGCTCGCAGTGAGATTTTTTGGCAGGGCAAACAAAATGCCCGGCAAAGCGCATGCGCAGTTGCTGGGCGTTTCAAATGACTTGATACCGAGGCAGCACGGCGCAAAACGCCCTTACTGGTCCTCCTTCTGCTCCGCCTTTTCCGTCTTTTCGTCGGCGGCGTCCTCATCCTCGTCGAGCGTAAATTCCAAAAGCTCGCCGCAGTTGGGACATTCCATCTGGCCGTCCTCAAAGATATCTTCCGAGAGGCAGATGGTCTCGTGGCAGTTCGGGCACGTGACTTCGTAATAAGCCTCGTCCCCGTCATCCTCACAGCCGCAGGTGCAGGTGTGGCCGTCCTCATCATCCTCGTCGTAGTCATAGACGGCGCGCTCCAACGTGCCCAGATCCTCGTCTACCTCGTCGAGCTGGCCTTCCATATCAGAAACCACGTCCTCAACGTCGGCAACCGAAGCGGAAATGTCCTCAAGCACATCAATGATGGCATTGAGCACCTTGACTTCCTTCTTGCTTTCGTCCAGCTCCAGGCCTTCGGCCAGGCCGCGGATATAAGCGACTTTCTCGGTGACTGTCATGCCGATACCTCCCTTTTGGTAACCATCAAACGCTACATGTGGAAAAGCGCTTGTTCTCTTCGATCAGGCGCGCTCCATGTATTCGCCCGTGCGGGTGTCGATGCGGATCATGTCGCCTTCATTGATAAAGAGCGGCACCTTGATCTCCGCGCCGGTCTCCAACGTTGCGGGCTTGGTGGCATTGGTCGCCGTATCTCCCTTAAAGCCGGGGTCCGTCTTGGTGACTTCCAATTCCACAAAGTTCGGCGGCTCCACGCCGAAGACATTGCCCTTATAGGACAAAATCTTGCAGTCCATGTTCTCCTTGACGAACTTGAAATTGTCGCCCAGGACGTTTGCATTGATCGGGATCTGCTCATAGCTGTCGGGATCCATGAAATAATACAGATCGCCGTCATTGTACAGATACTGCATATCCTTGCGCTCGATGTAAGCGGTGGGATACTTGTCATTCGGGTTGAAAGTACGCTCGGTCACAGCGCCGGTGATGACGTTGCGGATTTTGGTGCGGACAAACGCCGCGCCCTTGCCGGGCTTGACGTGCTGGAACTCGATGATGGAGACGACCTGGCCATCCATCTCAAAGGTAACACCATTTCTGAAATCGCCTGCAGAGATCATTCGTATTATCCTCCAATTCACGGGATAGTATGTCCACTTTAGGGTCTGGACACTCCCCCTAAAACTTACCTATTCTTAGTCTATAATATTTTTGCAGAGAATGCAAGCCATTGCGCAAGAAAAGGCTCACACCAGCTCCCGCAGCGCATGCAGCGCCAGAATATAGCTCATTTTGCCGAAGCCGCAGATCTGGCCCAAGCAGACTGGCGCGATGACGCTTTTGTGGCGGAATTCCTCGCGCGCATGGATATTGCTCATGTGCGTCTCCACAAAGGGAATGTGAACGCTGGCAATCGCATCGCGCAAAGCGTAGCTGTAATGCGTCAGCGCACCCGCATTGATGATGCAGCCGCTGTATACGCCGCGGGCGGCATGGATCTGGTCGATCAGATCCCCCTCGTGGTTGGACTGATAGACCGTCAGCGCAAAGCCCATATTCCGGGCAGCGTCGGTCACCTGTGTCTGGATGCTTTCGGCCGTTTCCGAGCCATAGATGCCCTTTTCACGCACGCCGATGAGATTGAGGTTTGGACCGAGCAACAGCAGAATCTTTTTTTCTGGCATCGCAAAAATCACTCCTTGAGATCGATATAACGGCCGGCAGCCCGCGCCTGACGGCGCACCTTTTCCTCCATGCTGCGGCGCCAGCGAAAGGAAGCGCCGCCTTCCCTTGCAACCGGCGTCAGCAGAATCGACTGAATGCCCACCAGATTGGCGCCCAGCACATCCGTGAACACCTGGTCTCCCACCACGACTGCCTCGCGCCGGGAAACACACAACTGGTGCAGCGCGCGCCAGTAGGCCAACGGCAGGGGTTTCATCGCAAAGGAAACAAACGGCAGCCCATATTGCGCGGCAAAAGGTGCCACCCGGGCGCGGAAATTGTTCGAGATGATCATCAGCCGAAATCCCTGATGCCGCACCTCGCGGACCCATTCCACGGTGCCGGGATACGGCACCTGCGAACCCGGCTTGGAAAGCGTGTTATCTACGTCCAGCAAAATCGCACGCACACCCATCCGGTGCAAAAGCTCTGCTTTGATGTACGTCACTTTGTCTATGACATAAGTGGGCATCATGAGCGGCATTGGGATCTCCTTTCCTCGCGAGAAAAAAGCGGGCTTACAAAAAGCCCGCTTTTCATGTACCTAAGAAACCGAAACGCAAACGCTACATCTTAACGATATCTGCGCTTGCGGGCTGCTTCGGATTTTTTCTTCCGCCGGACGGAAGGCTTTTCATACGCTTCCCTCTTGCGTACTTCCGCAATGACGCCAGAGCGCGCACACTGCTTCTTGAAGCGGCGCAGAGCGCTTTCCAGGGATTCATTGTCTTTGACACGGACCTCAGCCATCTATTTTCCCTCCCATCCGCCAAAAGGCAGGGGTTATCTGTAAACATTACCTGTTACATAAAATCTATTATACAGATTGAAAGAACAGATGTCAAGTCCTGCGGCACAGAAATCTCTTTTTAAGAAAATTTAAAAAATTGGTTGACAAGGCGCGAACGATATGATATCATAGATAACGCACTCGGCAAGAGGTGGCGCATGCCAATATGGCAGTGCCCGCATATATAGGGGTATAGCTCAGTTGGTAGAGCAGTGGTCTCCAAAACCACGTGCCGAGGGTTCAAGTCCTTCTGCCCCTGCCAAATATGGCGCGGTAGTTCAGTTGGTTAGAACGCCGGCCTGTCACGCCGGAGGTCGAGGGTTCAAGTCCCTTCCGCGTCGCCAGAGGGGTACGAACTTGTACCCCCCTATATGCCCAGGTAGCTCAGTTGGTAGAGCAGCGGACTGAAAATCCGCGTGTCGCTGGTTCGATTCCGGCCCTGGGCACCACGTTGTGGCTGTGCCACAACGTATTTGCGAGTGTAGCTCATCTGGTAGAGCGCCACCTTGCCAAGG
>USIA01000148.1 GCA_900554535.1 uncultured Oscillospiraceae bacterium
TCTGTCAATCCCTCGCTGACCACCACCAGGGCCGCCCCTTTTTGCGTATAAATGCGCTGGACGTCCTCCAGGAATTCCGTCTCCCGGAAGGGCCGCTCCGGCAGGTAGATCAGGTCAGGCCCACTGCCACTGTCCCTGGCCAGTGCGGAAGAGGCTGCAATCCATCCCGCGTTGCGGCCCATCGCCTCCAGCACGCAGACGTGAATCGGCAGCGAGCGGATATCCTCTGCAACTTCCCGCACTGTGGCCGCCATGTATCGCGCCGCGCTGCCATATCCCGGCGCATGGTCCGTCATCGCGATGTCGTTGTCAATCGTCTTGGGGATGCCAACCACCCGGATACCGGTACCTTTGCAAGCGGCATACAGCCGCCCGCAGGCATCCATGGTTCCGTTCCCGCCGTTAAAAAACACATAACGGATGTCCCGCCTTTTCAGCACCTCCACCATCTTCTGGTAATCTTCTGGCTGCACCGGATAACGGGACGAACCTATCACAGAGCCCGGGGTCTGCAAAAGCAATTTCAATTTGCTTTCCGGGCAATCGGAAAAATCAAAAAACCGTTCTTCCAAAACTGCTTGCGTGCCGCCGCACGCCCCGTAGGTCCGTTCGACCTGTCCACTTTCCCGCGCCGCCTGCAAAACCCCATACAGTGTTGCGTTCAGCACTGCGGTTGGGGCCCCGCCATGCACAACCAATAGATTCGGCATTTTCAACCATCCCCTCAAAAAGAATGGGCCCAATGTCCACATCCTGTACGATTCTTTTCTCCGCAAAAACATTTTTTTGAATATTTCGTATAATTTTGTGTCTGTATTGTACCATACATGTGCGGCAACAAAAAAGCGCTTTTTACGCAAACGTTCTCGCTTCCGGCTTTCAAATTTCCCCTCGCATCTGCAAGATTTGCATAAAAAACGGCAAAGAAGCCTGAAGCGAGCAAGACTTCAGGCTTCTTTGCCGTTGTGGTTAGAGGGCCATTGCCCTATTAGAAACAGGCTGGCAGCGTTTTGTTCTCTCTGCCTTTCATCATATCACATTTTATGCGCTGAAAAAACGCCATTTTACGCAAACGTTCTCCTATCCGGTCGGCCATTCACTTGACATAGGCATCCGGATGCATGCAGTCGTTTGTGCCGTCATAGACCTGGTTTTTCAGCATCAAATGCACCGATGCCGTCGTATACGTGCGCGGCAGCGCCAGAATGCGCGGATGCGGGCCGGTGTATTTGCGCATGGCATCGGCCAGCGCGTCCTCAAAGGTGGCCCGTGTTTTGAGCCCCATTGCGCGGGCATAGCCGGGTTCCTGCGCACCGACGATATAAATCGCCGCCGTATTCATCTCCGCAATCTGCCCGCAGCTCATCATCGAAAACCCATGGAAGGGATGGAACGCGTTTGCGTAGCGGTATTTGCGGATATATTCCTCGTTTGTGGCAAAGTATTCGCCGTACCGGTTCATATCCGTCAGCACGTTCATGTAATCGTGCTGGAACAGCTCAAAACACTCCCGCAAATAGGGCCAGCGCTCATCATGGAAATAGCCATTGCAGATGGAAGAGCAGATAATGACGCAATTGTCCTTCATCACGCGCTTGTGGCGGATGACCTGGGCGGAAAGCGCCTGCATCATCATAATCGGGTTGGTGCCCATGCCGTCTCCGTAATGGAATTTTTGCGGCATGCCAAACACCATAATGTCATATTTCTCCTGCGCAAACGGGACATAGGTGCGCTTGTCCGCCATTTTCCAGGAGATGGGCTGCATTTCGGCCGCGTAGCCGGAGTTAATTTCAATCTGGCGGGACTGCGTATCCAGCACTGCGTCACAGCAGAAATATTTTTTGCCCATGTGCTTTTCCTGCTGCATGCCGATCTCATCAAACTTTGTGCGCATCAGGGAATGGCCGCTGACCGGCGTGAAATCCTGGCGGTGCATGACTTCCGGGACATGGTGCGACGCGATGGAGGTCCAATGATTCAAACCGGTTGCGCAGTGTTTATAGCCGCCGGAATAGCCGCCATAGGGGTTGCCCTGCGTGTGGCCGATCAGGATCGGCAGGTCGCAGTCATGGACATATTTGTTCAGATAGACCGGGTCGCCGCGCTCCGTGCAGCCGCAGTCCACCAGATGGTCATAGTCCTCGCTGTCGTGGTTGATGATCTGGTGCGTAAAATAGAATTCATGAAACAGCTCGTCACCCAGGATGACGCGCAGCTCCTCCATCCGCATTTTGGGGTGCAGGCCGTTGGAGCAAATCAGCAGGATGTCCTTTTTCTCAACGCCCGCTTTGTAAAGCTCCTGCAAAATCAATCGGATGGCCACCTTGCGGTGCGAGGTCTTTTGCAAACCGCCTTTGACAATATCCGGGAAAACGATGGTCACTTTTGATCCTTTGTGCGCCAATTCACTGATCGGCGGCATCCCGATGGGATGGTGCAGCGACTCCAGATACGCTTCCTCCAGCTTTTCTTCCGGAATATAGGGCGGGTCGGGGATGGTTTCGCCTGGCACAAATACATCCGTATCATCCGGCAAAGACGCGCTCATCAGGCCCTGGCCGTATTCAAACTGCAAATTCTTCATGGTCTTCCCCTTTCTTCTCCTCCGTTTTGCATTCTTGTATTTTCAATATATCAAATTTCCCACACAAACGAAATCCATATTTAATCAAACGTTTGCATAAATTTGCGGAAAGCCCTCTGAAAGTCCCTCCGATTTTCAGGAAAGGCGATCCCGCTTTTTGCCGCATTCCCGCCCAAAATAAAAAACGGCAGTGAACCCGACTCCGGGTTTGCACTGTCGTTTTTTTGATTGACGTCTGCCATACGCGGGAACGCCCGCTTTATCGATTCTATCTTTTCAGGCGTTCAGGACCTGGTCAATTTCCGCGCGCGTGGGCATGACCCGCAAAGCCCCTTTGCGCTTCGTGATGCAGGAGGCGGCTGCATTGGCAAATTGCAGCATCTGCCGCAGATCCTCTTCCCGCAGATCGTCCAGCCCATGTTGGAGCACAAAGTCCAGACAGCAGCCGCAGAAGGTGTCCCCGGCGCCGGTGGTGTCCACAGGCTCCGGATTTCGGTAAGCCGGCATTTCCACGCGAATGTCCCGGTAATAGGCGCGGCTCCCCTGCGGGCCAAAAGACGCCAGCACCAGCGGAATCTGATATTCCCCCCGCAGCTGCTCGATTCCCGCATCCAAATCGCTGCAGCCCGTGAACCATTCGATTTCATCGTCCGAAATCTTCAGAATCTGGCAATGCTGCATCCCATATTCCGCAGCACGGTGCGCATCGTCCAGAGAGCGCCACAGCGGCGGCCGCAGATTCGGATCAAAAGACAGCATGGCGCCGGCCCGCTCCGCCATCTCAATGGCGCGGTGGGTGGCGCTGCGGACCGGGTCATCCGTCATGGACAGCGTGCCGAAATGGAAGATCCGGCATCCCTTCACCAGGTCTTCCGGGATCTCGTCAGGACGCAGCATCATGTCAGCGCCCGGACTGCGGTAAAACGAGAAGTCGCGGTCCCCATTCGGCAATTTATGGACCAAAGACAGCGTCGTCGGGATTGCCTTATCAAAATGCAGCCCATCCGCAGCAATACCGGCCTCCTGCAGGGCCTGCGCCAGCACATGCCCAAAGTTGTCTTCCCCAACTTTTCCGATAAACGCGGTGGAATGCCCCAGTTTTTGCAGCATCGCCAGCACATTGCACGGCGCTCCACCAGGATTGGCTTCAAACAGCAGGTTTCCCTGGGCGCTGGTCCCATTCTGCGTCAGATCGATCAGCAACTCCCCCAGCGCGACCACATCATATGTTTTTTCCATTTTTCTCACTGCTCCTCTCCTGATTTCGATCATGTACAATGAAGATAGCGAACCATATCTGAGAAAATTGTACAGCGAAATGAAAAGACAATCAAGAGACGGCGCATTTTCATATCCCGTCAATCCACGCGCTTCATCACTGCGAAATAGGCTGGAATCAAAAAGCAATCCGCGAAGATCCAGGCGATGGGGCTGGCAAAGCACGCGGCGGAAAATCCAAAAACCGGCACCAGGAAGACGCCGACCAATGTGCGCGCCGCCATCTCACACACGCCCGCAAACACCGCGACCTTGCTGAAGCCCATGCCCTGGATCAGCAGGCGGAATACATTGACCGCCGTCAGCGGGATATAGAAGCAGGCATTCGTGACGAGAAGCTGGTTTGCCTGGGCGATGATCCCCGTCTCGCCGCCATCGACAAAGAGCAGCACCAGATACCGGCCAAGAAACAGCAGGATCAAAAGCGCGATGACCGCATAAACAGACCCGATGATCATGCCCGCGCGCAGGCCCGGCGCGATGCGCTCTTTTTTGTGGGCGCCGATGTTCTGCCCGCCATAGGTGGACATGGCCACGGCCAGTGCGTCAAAGGCGCAGCAGAAGAACAGGGACAGCTTGCTGCCCGCGGTCACCGACGCCACGGCGTC
>USIA01000149.1 GCA_900554535.1 uncultured Oscillospiraceae bacterium
GCGAAAATCCGGGGGCCATCGGCCCCACCGGCAGCCCCCCAGCCTATGTGGTGCGCTCCTACGAAGGGGAAATTGGCATTTTTCGTGGGCAGTCCGAAACGCCGGAGCAGGTGCTCTCTGTGCCGGTTGACAGTCTGCCCGCGACGGACCGGCTGCTGTTGCAGGCAGGCATCCCCGCCCAAAATGAGGGCGAACTGCGGCGCATCTTAGAGGATTATGAAAGCTGAACGCGGCGCTGCGCCCCTTATGGAAAAGGCGCCATGCCGGCTGGCATGGCGCCTGGAGCAGAAAGTCGCTTACTTCAAGTTCTCTTCGTAGCTCTTAATCATCTTTTTAACCATCTGACCGCCGACGCTGCCTGCCTCACGGCTGGGGCAGGAGCCGCCTGTGCCGTCCTTCTCGTGCCTCCATCGCCGTTGTAGCCTTCCTTCAGGTTGACGCCCACCTCGTTGGCCGCCTCCATCTTGAACTTGTCCAGAGCCGCACGCGCCTCAGGAACGACGAGTTTGTTGCTGGAAGAATTGTTAGCCATGATTCAATACACTCCTTTTTTCTTGTTGCAAACCTCTGTTGTTTGTTTGCTCTCCTAGTTTGCGTTTCCCCGCAGCATTTATAACTGTCAATTTTTGCGCATCTTTTTAAAATCATGCAACACACAATTCCAGCGCCCGATGGAGGCAGCTTATATAGACAAATCCCACTTTCTGTGCTATGCTTTTGAAAAATAGAAAGTGGGATTTTTCCTTATGGATATTACAATCCGCTATCTTTATAACAGCGGTTTTAGCGTCCGGCTGGCGGACCACACCCTGCTGCTAGACCCCTGCACGCCGGAGGATGTACCGCCGGAAGATTTGCAGGCGCCATTTGTGGATGTCTTTGTGTCACACATTCACAGCGATCATTATAACCCCAAAATTTTCCAATGGCGTGCGGTCAACCCGTCCATTCTTTATTTTTTGTCAAGCGATATTCCCAAGCAGCCCGGCACGCTGCAAATCTGGCCGCACCGGCAGGTGGAACTCAACAATGTCGTCGTGCGTGCACTGCGCTCTACGGACGCGGGCGTCGCCTTCCTGCTGCAAGTGGAGGGGCTCTCTATCTACCACGCGGGCGACCTGAACTGGTGGCACTGGGACGGCGAGGATCCAGATTGGAACCGACGGATGGGCAATGCCTACCGCGCGGAAATGCGGCAGTTGCGCCGGTATCTGGGCGACCGGCGAATCGACCTGGCCTTCGTGCCGGTAGATCCGCGATTGGAGCGCACGTATCTTTGGGGTCTAAACGCCTTCATGCAGATCGTCGGCGCAGATTACGTGGTGCCGATGCATTTTGGCGACGATTGGCGAATTTTCGACTGGCTGCAAAAGGACCCGGCGGCTGCGCCATACCGGGACCGAATCGCTGTGCTGCACCGGCGCGGCGAGGTGCTGCGCCATTCCATTACCGGTCCAATATCTCCAACCAATACCCATCTGGATCTGCTATAAAATAAAGGTCCATTGCCTTATTTTCAAAGCAGATGCAGCCCATCTGTTCGTGCAATGCATGTGCGGCGGCCTTGTCCTCCGCAAAAAAGGCAATATGGCTCTCGTTGTCGCCGAGGTTATACGGCTCTTTGCGGTCGCGCAGCCAAGTCAATTCCAGCTGGAAAGGCGTCTGACCATCGCCGAGATAGACAAGGATAAAAGACCCGTCTTCTGCCTTTTTGCGCGAGACTTCATGCAGGCCGAGGGCCTTCTCATAAAAATCCAGGCTGCGCTCCAGGTCCAGCACATTGAGATTTGCGTGTAAAAATTTGCTTTTCATTCGTTTACTCCTTTCCAGTTTGATCGCAGTTGATTTCGGATTTGCTTTTTTCCGCCCTCATTATAAAGAATGTCCGTCCCATTTGTCAACGGAATCCCCGCCGGATGTTGGCAGCAGACGGTCGCGGTTTTATTTGCGCAAGTTTGTTCTGTGTATAAAAAGGGCAGCACGCCTTTCCAGGGGAAAGGTATGCTGCCCTTCAGCATATTCACATCTTGCGTTTACGCGGGCAGTCTCGTTTAGCTTACCCAGCCTGTGACCGCATTAAACGCCTTCTTTATCTGCTTCTGCGGCCAGCAGATCCGTCTGGTCCGCATGGCCGGAATACGTCGGCACCAGCCGGTGCACCACCTGCACCATATGGTGGTTGTCGCGGCCCGCGCACGCCCGCAGCTCGTCCAGATCCGCCAGAAAGCTGTCCTCGTTAAAGCGGATCGGCGTCCCGATATAAATCAGGTCGTGGGCCGTCTTTTCACATTTTCCCTCCGCATCGAGCAAAAGCTCCTCATAGAGCTTTTCGCCGGGGCGAAGGCCCGTATATACGATCTTGATGTCCACGTCCGGTTCGTAGCCGGAAAGCCGGATCAAGTTGCGCGCCAAATCCACGATCTTCACAGGCTGGCCCATGGCCAGCACAAAAATCTCGCCGCCGCGTGCCATGCCGCCCGCCTGGATCACCAGGCGCGCTGCCTCCGGAATGGTCATGAAATAACGAATAATATCTGGGTGCGTGACCGTGACCGGTCCGCCCGCCGCAATCTGCCGCTTGAATAGCGGGATGACGCTGCCATTGCTGCCCAATACATTGCCAAAGCGCACGGCCGCATATTCCGTGGTGTGGCTGTGGCGGCTCATATACTGAATAATCAATTCGCAGATACGTTTGGTCGCGCCCATGATATTGGTCGGGTTGACGGCCTTATCCGTCGAAATCAGCACCATGCGGCGGACGCCGTATTTGTCACAGGCCTGGGCCACATTCAGCGTGCCGAACACGTTGTTCTTAACCGCCTCGCCGGGGCTCAATTCCATCAACGGCACATGCTTATGCGCCGCCGCATGGAACACCACCGTGGGCTTATAGACCCGCATCACATGCTCCACGCGTTCGCGATCGCGCACCGAGCCGATCAGCACCTCCAGGTCCAACTGGTCGCCATAGCGCATCTTCAGCTCGTTTTGCAGATCATAGGCGTTATTTTCATAAATATCGAACACCACGATGCGTGCCGGATGGAAATGGGCGATCTGGCGGCACAATTCGCTGCCAATAGAACCGCCGCCACCCGTCACGAGGATGGTATTGCCCTGCAGATAGCCGCTGATTTCTACGGTATTCAGTTTGATCTCGTCGCGGCCAAGCAGGTCGGTGATGTCTACATCATGCACCTGCATGGTTTCAGGCTGCCCCTCCACGATCTCATACAGTGCAGGGATCGTCTTGATCTGGCAGCCCGTGGAGGCGCAGAGGTTCAGAATTTCCTGCTTGTCCTTTTTGGAAAGAGAAGAAATGGCCAACAGGATCTCATCAATATTATACCGCGCCGCCATACGCGGGATGGTATTGCGCCCGCCCACAATCTTGACGCCGTTGATGCGGGTGCCGCGCTTTTTAGGGTTATCGTCGATGGCGATGACCGGGATGCCCTTGCTTTCCGGCGCGTTTTTCATGTCTTTGATGAGCATAGAGCCCATCTCGCCCGCGCCTACGATCATCACGCGGCTGAATTCCGCGCCCATGCGTCCCGGCCGCATTCCGCGCTTCCAGCGATAGAAGAACCGCACAGCGAGCCGCGAGGCGCATACCAGGACAAAAATGATCACATAGCCGATTAAATATACAGAATACGGGAAGCGGCGGATGCCAAACACCGGGCCGCTGAGGTTGTGGACCAAGAGCGTACAGACGACCGCCGCCCCTGTGACACCAAAAAAGATCTGGATGATTTCGTCCACACTGCAATATTCCCAGCGCGTGTTATAAAACCGCGCAATAAAGAATGCGCCCAGATACAGCAGCACCAGCCATGGAATCCAGAACAGATAAGACTCCTTGTCGTAAGAGTCCTGGAAAATCAACCCGTTATACCGCAGAAAAAAGCCCAGCCAATAACCGAGCACCACGCTGGCCGCATCCACAATCAGCTGTGGAACCAGACTTTTTAGAGAAATGTGGCGAAACAGCCGCCTCGTTCTTTTCATGTATCAAAACTCCCGTAAACGGTATCTTTTGACGCCTAATCTGCGTCATAACTTTGTTATTATAACACAATCCGCATATAAAGAAAACCATTCGCGCGAAAATTAAGGTATTGTGCGCAGGCCGCCAAGTCCCGTCCGGCGGCCTTCCACCCGCAATGGGGGGCCGGAAAGCAGGTAAATAACATCCGCCAACTTGTGCGCTTCCTCCTGCGCATGCGTCACAAGCAGGGTCAACTTCTGGCTACCCTGCTGCAACATGGTGACGCAGGCTTCGCGGGTCTTTTCATCCAACGCGTGAAACGGCTCATCGAGCAGCAGTACATCCGGCCGGAACGCAAGCGCCCGGCAAAGCGATACCCGCTGGCGCATCCCGCCGGAAAGCGCCTCTGGCTGCAAGCCCTCGCTGCCCGCAAGTCCGGCGCGGGTAAGCCACGCGTCCGCCTC
>USIA01000150.1 GCA_900554535.1 uncultured Oscillospiraceae bacterium
GGGCACCCAGTCCGGCGCGTCAGCCAGCGCGCCGTTTTCCGAAAGGCGCTCCTTGGCCTCGGCGCGGCGCGCGGCCTGCTGATGTGTGCAGTAATAAAATGCGCCCACATCCGTCTGCGCGAGCAGATCCGGCGCGCCGGTTTCGTTATTGAGCAGCGTGCGCATGGGTTCTTCTTCCACGGGCACCGGCACGAGCGTATCACGGCTATACTTGCCGGGTTGCACGTCAAACGACAGGCGCACAAGCGCTTCCCCCTGCGGCTCCAGGACCAGCATGGGGCGCTGGGGATTGCCACAGTAATAAGACGTGCGCAGCCATTCGTTGGCGCGGGTGAAACTCGATTTTTCGCGCAGATCGCCGCTGGTGTCCCAGCGCAGCAGGGCATAGCCCCCGTCCTCCGGGACAGTGCGTTCCAGCACGCGGCCGCCGGAGGAGAGTTCCCAGCGCATACCGCGCCGCCCGATACGATAACGCACGGTATCGTCCGCGCCAAAAGTATGGACTGATTCCTTGCCGTGGCGGGGAGCATCCCCCTCAAAATATGCGCGGCGGACTTTTGCCAGAAGTCCCTGATCATCCCCGCTGTAGCGGCGGCTTGTCACCGCATAGAAAATGCGCGCAGCCAATTGCGACACCCTTTCTTCCCCAATTGATCGATTTTGTCTTTATTATAGAGAATTTGCGGCGTTTCTGCAAGGCGGATTGCGTCGAAGCCGCGCATTCTTTGCGGCGCGTCCCGCATTTTTTGTTTTTTGGATATTTTCGCCAACCAGCAGTGGTCCATGCGGTTTTGCCACTAGCTTTTTCGGCTGATTTGTGGTATGGTAAAAGTAGAAATAAAAAAGGAGGTTCCCGTCATGGCCCATACCAGGAAAAAGATGACGCGCAGACAGAAATGGACGGCTGCGTTGGTGCTGTTGGTGATGATCTGGGCCTGCATTTGGTTCAGTTTTCCGGCGGGCACCTTTGGCCAATTATAAAAGCAGGCTGCCGATGGAAAACTATGTAAAAGGCGCGCGCCGGAAAGCCGGTGCGCGCCCTTTGTGTTTGTGCGGGGCTGCTTCAGCTTGCCATGACCGGGGGACCCCCTCGCAAGGGTTCCCCCAAACCCCGCCACCTTTAAAAAGGTGGACGAAACTTTTCTAGTGCTTCGCGTTCTTCAATTTACGTCCGTCATAAAGCCAAATCGTGCGCTGCAAAGCGTTACATAAATTCGCGGGGGACCCGTTCACTGACGCAGCAACATAAACTGCGCGATTGCGTCCTGGCTCAGCCTGGCCACCTTTAAAAAGGTGGCCGAAACTTTTCTGGCGCTTCGCGTTCTTCAATTTACGTTCGTCACAAGGCAGAGTCGTTCGCCACAAAGCGTTACATAAATTCGCGGGCACAAAACGCCATTAGCGCAATCACAAATATTGCGTGTCCTGCCAGCGGGGGCCCCCCGCCGCGATCGCCTGCAAGCTCAGCTTGCCCTGGTTAGCCCATGGCGTGGGTGACGGTATCCTTGACAGCCGTGCCAACATCGCCGGCCAGATTCGTCACTGCCTGCGCCGCCTTGTGCGCGCTGCGCTGCAGCGTAGTGCGGTTCTCTGCCGCTGCCTTTGCCATCAGCGTCGCCGCGACTGCGCCGATCGCCATCCCGACGCCGATTCCTTTCAGCATGCCTCCGTGTTGCATATTTGTTGCCTCCCCATCCAAAATAATACGCGGGGCCAATTTCTCGACCCCGATCTTCAGTATGCCCAGTCGCTGCGTCCCGCATGCTTTTTGCAATTTGCAGTTTTTGTATTATAATAACCGGGTGGCGGCATACCGCTTTTCGCCGCCAGACTCCATTCCAAAGCGAGGGACACCGACTCATGCCAACCCTGAATCTCGTGCTCGTGGAACCCGAAATTCCACAAAATACCGGAAACATCGCCCGCACCTGCGCTTTGACCAGCGCCCGGTTGCACCTGGTCGGCCCAATGGGCTTCCGAATCGACGACCGCAAACTCAAACGCGCCGGCCTGGACTATTGGCATTTATTGGATATCACGTATTATGACTGTCTGAATGATTTTTTTGCCAAAAATGCCGGCCCGTTTTTCTATTTTTCCACAAAAGCCCGCCATATGCATACTGAGATCGCCTATCCGGACGGTGCTTACCTGGTCTTCGGCAAAGAGACCGCCGGATTGCCCGAATCCTTGCTCAAACAAAACCCGGATGTCTGCGTGCGCATTCCCATGCTCGACCACCCCGACGCCCGCAGCCTCAATCTCTCCAACAGCGTGGCCATCGGCGTCTATGAGGTCTTGCGCCAGTGGGGCTTCCCCGGAATGCGCCGCGTTGGAGAACTGCACCAGTTACACTGGTGAGTTCGCTCGAAAGTTGTTAAAAATTAGACAAACCGCGCCTGCGCGCGTTTCCATGCTTGAAAACAGGGGGCCGGTGGTGTATAATTGTTCCGATATTTACCGGCACATCCGCAAGCAACCAATACAAAAAGGAGTGGATCCCTATGAATTATCTCAACAAAAAATCCATCGAAGACATTGATGTTTCCGGCAAAAAGGTCCTTGTCCGCTGTGACTTCAATGTTCCGTTTGATGGCGAGGGCAACATCAGCGACACCAAGCGCATCGACGGTGCGCTGCCCACGATCCAGTACCTGATTGACCACCATGCCAAGGTCATCCTCTGCTCCCATCTGGGCCGCCCGAAGGGCGAGTTCAACATGAAGTATTCCCTGGCTCCGGTCGCCAAGTGCCTGTCCGAAAAGCTCGGCAAACCCGTCAAGATGGCTAAGGACGTCATTGGCGAGGACGCAAAGACGATCGCGGCAAACCTCCAGGAAGGCGAAGTTGAGCTGCTTGAGAATGTGCGGTTCCACAAGGAAGAGGAAAAGAACGACCCCGCATTTGCCAAGGAGCTGGCAAGCATGGCGGATATCTATGTCAACGACGCGTTCGGCACCGCGCACCGTGCGCATGCTTCCACTGCAGGCGTGGCCGATTACCTGCCCGCTGTGTGCGGTTTCCTGATCCAGAAGGAAATTTCCGTCATGGGCAAGGCGCTGGAGGACCCGAAGCGCCCGTTCGTCGCCATTCTGGGCGGCGCGAAGGTTTCCGACAAAATCGGCGTGATTACGAACCTCCTCGACAAGGTCGACACGTTGATTGTTGGCGGCGCCATGGCTTACACCTTCATCAATGCAATGGGCTACAGCGTGGGCGATTCCCGCTGCGAGCTGGACAAACTTGACGTGGCCAAGGACATCATGGCCAAGGCCAAGGAGAAAAATGTCAAATTCCTGATCCCGGTCGACAGCATTGTGGCCAAGGAATTCAAAGAGGATGCCGAATATAAGACTGCTGCCACCGACGCCATGCCGGAAGGCTACATGGGCCTGGACATCGGCCCGAAGACATGCGAGCTCTATGCAGACGCCATCAAGGACGCCGGCACGGTCGTCTGGAATGGCCCGATGGGCGTGTTCGAGTGGAAGAACTTCGCGAACGGCACCATTGCCGTGGCAAAGGCTGTGGCAGACAGCAACGCAATCTCCATCATCGGCGGCGGCGACTCGGCCGCGGCGGTCGAGAACCTGGGCTTTGCCGACAAGATGACTCATATTTCCACCGGCGGCGGCGCTTCTCTGGAATTCCTGGAGGGCAAGGTGCTGCCGGGCATTGCCTGCCTGAACGATAAATAAGTGTTTCCGCAGGGACGGGGCCGCGGCCTACGCCCCTGTTTTTGTGTTTGCTTTTGGGATTTTTGGGATGGACAAACCGCGGCCGCGGCTGCGGGAAAACAAGAAGGAGAGATTTGCATGAACAAAGCTATCCGCAAGGCGATCATCGCCGGCAACTGGAAAATGAACAAGACCCCGGCCGAGGCCAAGGAACTGATCGAGGGCATCAAGCCGCTGGTCAAGGACGCAACGTGCGGGGTGATCTGCTGCGTGCCGTATGTGGATCTGTGCACAGTGCTCGACGCTGCAAAGGGCACGAACATCGGCGTGGGCGCGGAAAACTGCCACTGGGAAAAAAGCGGCGCTTTCACCGGCGAGATTTCGGCGGAGATGCTCGCTTCCATGGGCGTGCAGTACGTCATCATCGGCCACAGCGAGCGGCGCCAGTATTTCGGCGAGACCGACCAAACGGTCAATAAGCGCATCCGCGCGGCGCTCGACGCAGGGCTGACCGTGATTCTGTGCGTGGGCGAGAGCCTGGAGCAGCGCGAGCAGGGCGTGACCAGCGAGCTGGTCGCCATGCAAACGAAGATCGCCCTGGGCGGCGTTTCCAAGGAAGAGCTCTCCAAGATCATCATCGCGTATGAGCCGATCTGGGCCATCGGCACGGGCAAGACCGCCACAAGCGCACAGGCAAATGAGGTTTGCAAGACCATCCGCGACACGATTGCCGCTGTGTATGACCAGGCGGCAGCGGACGCCATGACCATCCA
>USIA01000151.1 GCA_900554535.1 uncultured Oscillospiraceae bacterium
GGCGCTGGCCGGAATTGCACCGGTGCTGCCGGAGGCCGGCGCGCTGGCGCAGCGTCTGGAAACAATCGGATACGATTTACAGGACTGCGCTGAGGAGCTGCGCAGCTTGGGCGAGTCCAGCTATGACCCGCAGGAGTTGGAGGACATTGAAGAGCGCTTGGATTTGCTCTATCGCCTGTCCCTCAAATACGGGCAGACTGAGGAGGAAATGCTGGCGTATCTGGATGATGCTAAAAAGGAGCTGGAGCAGATCGCGCACAGCGACGAGGAACTGGCCCGGCTGCAGACGGAGAACGCTTCGGCGGAAAAAGAGTTGCGCAGCTATGGCAAGATGCTCTCGGATGCCCGGCGAAAGGCCGCGGAATCCTTTAGCACAGCGGTGCAGCAGGAACTTTCCTATCTCGATATGCCGGGCGTGGCGTTTTGCGTGGAGCAGGAAGAGACGGAGCCGGGCCCGACAGGCTGCGACCGGGTGCAGTTTTTGATTTCAGCAAACCCCGGCGAACCGCCGCGCCCGCTGGCGAAGATCGCCTCTGGCGGCGAGCTTTCCCGCATCATGCTGGCGATTCAGTCGGTGCTGTCCGCCGGCAACACGGCGGATACCCTTATTTTCGACGAGGTAGATGCCGGCGTTTCCGGCTCTGCAGCGCAGAAGATCGGCCGCAAGCTGCGCCAGGCCGCACAGGGCCGCCAGATCCTCTGCGTGACCCATCTGGCGCAGATTGCGGCTTTGGGCGACCGGCAGTATAAAATCGAGAAACATACGGACAACGGCCGAACGTTCACGCAGGTGACGCTGCTGGATACAAAAGGGCGCACGCAAGAGCTGGCGCGGATGATCGGCGGGACGCAGATTACCGAGCTGACGCTCGAAAATGCGGCGGAAATGTTGCGGCTGGGTAAGGCGGAGACAGACTGAGACGACAAACAAAGAAGCCAGGCAGCGGGTATTTCCCCGGTTGCCCGGCTGTTTTTTGTATCCAATTTTTGACCGCCTCAAGCTGCTGATAGAGCTGGGCCGTTAAAAAATACCCAGCCGCCCTTGGGCCGGAGGACGAGAAATTCCATAGTTTCGCTGTAAAGATAGGCTCGCACCGCGCCGTAAGCCCTTAAACTGGAAGTTGCCCAAAGCCGGCCAAGCCATTTGTTCGGACAGATGACAGATGCAGGAAAATATGGTATTATCCAAAGGAATCATACAAAGAGGCGGATCCATCGCCGCAGGAAACAGGAGGTTTTTGCAGGATGTTTCGAGAGATGCGTAGAAACCGTCAGGCGCTTTCCGATGTCGAAAATGAGGAGATCCTTCGGCGCGGAAGCTATGGGGTCCTGGCTGTGTCGGGGGACAATCAATATCCCTACGCCGTGCCGCTGAATTACGTCTATACCGACGGGAAGCTCTTTTTTCATTGCGCCAAATCGGGGCACAAGCTGGACGCCATTGCCCGCAACAGCAGGGTTTCATTTTGCGTTGTGGACCGGGATGAAGTCGTCCCCGCAAAATTCACAACGTATTTTCGCAGTGTCATTGTGTTCGGCAGGGCGCGGGTTCTGGAGGATGCACAGGAAAAGCGCCAAGCCATCGAGCAGTTGGCCGAAAAATATGTGCCGGGGGACGAAGCCGGACGTCTGCAGGAAATTGATCGCGCATTTTCCCGGCTGTGTATGGTGGAGATTGTGGTTGATCACATGACCGGCAAGCAAGCCGTCGAGCTGGTTCCGCCAAATTCAGCGTCCGATGGAAGGGCTTGACAGGCGCTGCATGAAACGGTATAATCCTAAAAGATAACACCGGAAAACGCCGGTGCAAAAGGCAATGATGGGAATCCGTAGGCAGGAAAGCGCGGCACAGAGAACCGGCGGCTGGTGAAAGCCGGGGCGCGCCCCTGCTGAAATTACCTCCCGGAGCTGCGGGCTGAATGCCTTTCGGGCTATTAGGCTGCGCCGTGTGCGCGCGTTAAAGCGCTGGGGTATTCGCAAAGGAGGACCCTTTGTGCATGTACCCGCGAGGCCGCATCCGTGAGGGTGCGGTAAACTGAGGTGGTACCGCGGAAATTTCCGCCCTCTGCAAAAAAAGCAGGGGGCGTTTTTATTTGCCCCCGAAAAATGTCTGGAGGAATCGAGAATGGGTGTGTACGAAGAACTGAAGGCGCGCGGCATTTTGGCGCAGGTGACGGACGAGGATGCAGTGCGCGACCTGCTGAATAACCACAAGACGACGTTTTATATCGGCTTTGACCCGACGGCGGACAGCCTGCACGTGGGCCATCTGATGACGATCCTGGTTATGTCGCGGCTGCAAAAAGCCGGGCACCGGCCGATCGCTTTGATGGGCGGCGGCACCGCGATGATCGGCGACCCTTCCGGCAAGACCGACATGCGCAAAATGCTCACGCGCGAGGAAATCGACCACAATATCGCCTGCTTTAAAAAGCAAATGGCGCCGCTGGTGGATTTCTCAGAGGGAAAGGCCATCTTGGCGAATAACGCAGACTGGCTTATGAATCTGAATTACATTGAATTTCTGCGCGACGTGTGCGTGCATTTTTCCGTCAACCGGATGCTGGCAGCGGAATGCTACAAGCAGCGCCTGGAGCGGGGGCTGACCTTCTTTGAAATGAACTATATGGTCATGCAGAGCTATGACTTTTATGAATTGCACCGCCGCTATGGCTGCAATCTGGAAGTCGGCGGCGACGACCAATGGAGCAACATCATCGGCGGTGTGGAGCTGATCCGCCGCAAGGACCAGCAGCCCGCCTATGGCGTGACGTTTGGCCTTTTGACAAACAGCGAGGGCAAAAAGATGGGCAAGACGGAGAAGGGTGCCGTCTGGCTGGACCCGAACAAGATGCGGCCATATGATTTTTATCAGTATTGGCGCAACATTCCGGACGCGGACGTGGACCGCTGCCTGAAATATCTGACGTTCCTGCCGCTGGAAGAAATCGAGAAAATGACGGCCGAGGGCGGCGCCGCGCTCAACCGCGCCAAGGAAAAGCTCGCCTATGAGGTGACGAAGATTGTCCACGGCGAGGAAGAGGCAAAGAAGGCACAGGAAGGTGCGCGTGCACTGTTTGGCGGCGGCACGGATACGGCCAATATGCCGACCAGCACAATTACAGAGGCGGACCTGCCGGACGGAAAGGCTTTGGTGCTGGACCTGCTGCAAAAAGTGGGCCTGCTGCCCAGCAAGAGCGAAGGCCGCCGCCTAATCCAACAGGGCGGCCTGACCATCAACGGCGAGAAAGTCACGGATGTGGCTGCCACCGTGACGGCTGCGGACTTCCCGGACGGCGCCATGATGGTGAAAAAAGGCAAAAAAGTGTTCCGCAAAATCGTGTTGGAAAGCAATCAATAAGCGAGTACAGATTCCATTCCCCCAAAGGTTATCTGGATATCATGCGCACAAAGCGGGTGGAACGGGCCGCCAGGCATCTGTAACCGTTCCGCATTTTCATAAAATCACCACATCTCCGCCGGGGGACGGGCCAACCGGAACAAGACGTTTCAAACAAACGGAAAGGAGGGCTTCCTATGCGGCTGCACCGCACCTATGCACTCTGGATCGCCCCGGCCGCTGTCCTGGTGCTCATGGGCGCTGTCCTGGCGGCTGGCGGGCTTTATCCTTTTGGCGGCAAGACCATTTCCTGGTGTGATATGAACCAGCAGGTCATTCCCCTGCTGATGAGCTTTCAGGAAATTGCCAAGGGGAATGCTTCCATGTTCCTGAACCTGCAAAACGCGGGCGGTATGGATTTCTGGGGCGTATTTTTCTTCTTTTTGGCAAGCCCCTTCACCTCGCTGACGCTGCTGGTGCCAAAAGGGGACCTTTACCAGTTCATGAACGTCTTGGTTGTCCTCAAAATGGCCATGGCCGCATTCACGGCAAGCGCCTTTTTCCAGGGGGCGCTGAGGCATCTGAATTGCATACAGGTGTCTTGCCTGTCCGTGATGTATGCCTGCTCAGGTTTTACGATGCTGTTTTACCAGAATATCGTCTGGCTCGACGTGGTCTATCTGTTCCCGCTGCTGATGGCGGGGTTTTTTCCCACTGTTGAGCGAGGTGAGCGGATGGGGGGTTTCTTCCGGCTGGGCCGGCGGGAGAAGCCGCTGCTCTTTTTCCTTTCCGTTACAGCGATCATTGTGGTGAATTATTATCTGAGTGCCATGGTTCTGCTGTGGCTGCTGCTGGCGGGCGCAGCGTTTGCGGTGTTTGCGATTTCGTGGGCACGAAGCAAGCGTGTGTTGCTGCTGATGGCGCTGTCGGTGACGCTGGCGCTTCTGGTCACGGGCGTGGTATGGATGCCTTCGTTCCAGGAATACCTCAACAGTGCACGCACCGTGGATCTCTTTACAAGCTTGAGTAGCGGCAGGGTTGCAGCCCCCCCGCGGACGACCCCTCTCCTCCAG
>USIA01000152.1 GCA_900554535.1 uncultured Oscillospiraceae bacterium
ATGTCAAGATCGGCGGCGGGCGCGGGTAAATGCGGGCCCCCGCCGCGCTGAGCCGGCGCAGATTTTCCAGAATCTGCGTATTGTCTTGGCCGGTCCATCGGCGGTGCTTTTCCGGGTCCATGGCCTTGATGTCGTATAAAAATGTATCTGCATACGGCAAAATGGCCTCGAAATGCGCCCACGGCGCAAAACCGCACGTATCAATAAACACGCTGATGCCGTGGCTGTGCAGGCGCCGCGCCAGCTCCACCACATAGGAAAAAGGCTGTGCCGCCATGACTTCGCCGCCCGAAAGCGTCACGCCGCCGCCGGATTCCTCATAAAACATCTGGTCCTTTTCCGCCTCTGCCAAAAGCTCATCGATCGGATAGGTCCGGCCCGCGACCTCGCGGGCGCCGGCCACGCACCATTCGGCGCATTGCCCACACGCCGTGCATTTTTCACGGTCGAGCGTGATTTGCCCCTGTGCGTCGCGCCCAATGGCTTTCTGCGCGCACGCCTGGATGCACATCCCACAGCCCGTGCATTTTTCCCGGTGCCACATCAGCTGCGGCCTAGCCAGCTGGCTTTCGGGATTGTGGCACCAGCCGCATCGCAGCGGGCAACCCTTGAAAAAGAGTGTCGTGCGGATGCCGTCGCCGTCATGAATCGAATATTTCTGGACATCGAACAGAACCGGCGCGTCGTCCATTTTATCCTTCCCTCCAAAAACGCCGGCGCCCGTTGTGAGCGCCGGCGCCGATGCCGTTTATGCTTCATTTCATTTATATGAAACGAAGTTGTATCTATTATAATTTTGCAGGCCTGACTTGTCAAGAATGGCGCGCTATTTTTTTGAAAATTTTTGTGTACGCCTGTATTACATTGAAAGTACCGATGTGTTACTTTCATAATTATGAAATTTGGCACATCTGCCCACACCTGCGCGCCTG
This sequence comes from uncultured Oscillospiraceae bacterium, assembly GCA_900554535.1. Taxonomy (GTDB): domain Bacteria; phylum Bacillota; class Clostridia; order Oscillospirales; family Acutalibacteraceae; genus Caproicibacterium. Next base: position 933 of record USIA01000152.1, read on the forward strand.
ATTTGAAAGGGCGTAAGCGGCATTTGACAGCCGCCGATTCTGGGCGTATGATGTAAGAAATCATCCGACAGGAGGCAACCGTCTATGCATGCGACCGCAGACATCGGCGCAAGGGTCAAAGAACTGCGCATCCGGAAAAAAATGACACTCAAACAACTCAGCGAAGCCTGTGGCCTTTCGGTCGGCTTTTTGTCGCAATTTGAGCGCGGATTGTCGTCCATTGCCATTGATTCGCTCGAAGGCATCGCCCAAATTCTGGCGGTACCGCTCTCCGACCTTTTGCAGCTCGGCGCCGAGCGCAACACCACAGACCCGGTTGTCCATGGCATAACGCTGCAGAGTAAGGAGATCAGCCCGCAGATTTATCAAGGCATCCTGAATGCCGCAGGCTGCAACTTCTCCATGCTGCCACGCCTGTTTACGCTGCTGCCCTTTCAGGGCCCGGAAGAGGCGCCGGAACTTTACACACATGAGGGCGAGGAATTTGTCTATGTGCTCGAAGGGGTCATTACCTTCTTCCTGAATGATGGACAGTATCTGCTGTATCCAGGCGACAGCATGCATATTCATTCCGACCAGCCGCACAACTGGATGAATGCCTCAAACCGCATCGCGCGCATTTTGACCGTCAACACGCCAAACCCCCTGGAGGCGAACAAGTAAACAGAACATGCAAAAAAGGCAGCCTTGCCGGAAAGCAAGGCCGCCTTTTCCTGTATAAATGGCTTCAAAAATCAGCAGTATTCCGTGCGCAGGCGCAGGGCAAGCGCCGGATCATTTGTGATGACCGCGTCTACGCCCTGGGAGAACATGTTGCGCAAGTCCGCTTCCTCGTTGACGGTCCACGGGCGCACGGCGATTCCGGCCTCGTGGCAGCACGGCACCACATCCGGGTCGCGCAGCGCGGCAAAATTGGGATGAATGGCATCTGCGGGCACTGCCGCGGCGTAGCCCCATACATCTACCAGCGCCGCCGCATACAGCAGGCCAGTCCGAATTTCCGGCGAACGCTGCTTCATCTCGCGCAGGGCATAGTGGTTAAAAGAGGAATAAAAGACGCGGCCCTGCATCCCGCACTTCTCCTCCAGCGCCAACACCTTGGGGATGATGGTAAAGCCATGATCGTAGGCCTCCTCCTTGAGTTCGACATTGACCTGCAGGCCGGTCGGCTGCAAAAGACGATAAACCTCTTCGAGCGTCGGGATCTTCGCGCCGGAAAAGCCCGCCCGCCCCATGGAAGCGTCCAATTCACGCAACTGCGCAAAAGGCATGTCGTGCACTGTGCCGGTGCCGTTTGTGGTGCGGTCGACCGTGCCGTCATGAATCACGACGACTTCGCCGTCAGACGTCAGATGTACGTCCAGCTCCACGCCGTCGGCGTGCGCGGCAACGGCCGCCTCAAAAGCGGGCATTGTGTTTTCCGGAGCAGCGAAGGAAGCGCCGCGGTGTGCAAGAACCTGTGTTGTCATATGGTTTTCCTCACATTCTCAAATTTATGGGTCGTTGGAGCGCAAGTGACCGGCTCCTTTCGGAACCGGCCTGCCTGCTTTTCAATATGTATGAAAGAAATCAGCTGTTTGCGTCGTTATAATCCTTCAGAGCCGAATTGATTTGATCGGCCATACTCTTCAGGGCGTCGCTTTCGCTTTCCTGATTATTGCACACCTTCTGGATCTCGGTCTCTTCGATCTTGCGTGCCTGCGTATAAATCGCGCAGAGAGCGCCTGCATTTTCCGGCTTGGAATCATGGAGCTGGTCGATTGCCACCTGGAACTGCGGGTATTTCGCAACGTTGTCCTTAAAGGTCTGCTCGTCATATGCCTTGACGTTAATCGGGAAATAACCGGTCTTGGTGTTCCAGATTGCCTGCTCCTTCGGGGAAGCGAGGAACTTAATGAATTCCCACTTGGCCTGCTGCTTGGCCTGGTCGCTGTCTTTCATCATCCACAAAGACGCGCCGCCGATGGACACACCGCCTGAGACTGACGAGTCGTCGACAGCCGGGAAGTATGCGGCGCCGAGCTCGAATTTGCCGTTGATGGCCTTGAGCAGGCCAGCCAAAGATGCCGTCGAGTTGACATACATTGCGAGTTTGCCATTGACAAAAGCGGATTGTCCACTGTCGTCCTTCATCGCATAGGTCGGCATCGCGCCGCTGGTAATCAGCTTGTGGTAAGCGCTCAGGAAACGGGCGCCGCCGCCATTGGAATCAAACATAACCTTGGTCGGGGCCTTTTCACGGCCGTTGCCGTTATCAAAGGAAGGCAGTCCCATCTTGTTCAGGGACTCATCCATCCACCAGCCGTAAACATACATGCCGATGGCGTTTTGGGTCGTGTTGCCGGAGGAATCCTTTTTCGTCAGCTTCGGCGCCAGGTCAACAATCTCCTGGAAGGTCTTGGGCGCTTCAGTGATGCCTGCCTCTTTGAAGATGTCCTTGTTATAATAGAGGATCGGCGTGGAGGAATTAAACGGCATGGACTGTAGCTTGCCATCTACTGTATAATACGCCGCGATATTGGTGTCGATCTGATTGAGATCCCAGTTGTCCTTTTCCGCCCAGTCCTGGATCGTCTCGGTAAAGCCGCTGTCGATCATATAGCGCGTGCCCAACTCATAAGACTGCATCACGTCCGGGCCCTGCTTTGCGAGCATGGCGCTCTTGAATTTATTCAGAGCATCGTCGTAGTTGCCCTGATAGACTGCCGTGACTTTGATCTTGCCTTCGTTCTCCTTATTGAATTCATCGACCATGCTCTGCAGGGCATCGCCGTTGGTGCCGCCCATGGAATGCCAGAACGTCAGATTGATCTGACTGCCGTTTGACGCCTGCGTACCGGATCCGCCGGCCGATGTACCTGCCGTGCTGCTTGTCGTGCTGCTGCAGCCCGCCATTGCAACCGTGCCTGCGCACAGCAGCGCAACCAGCGCCATTGCCTTTTTCTTCATTGAGCCTCTCATAAATTGCCTCCTAATTGGTTTTTGAAATGTAGCTGCGCCCCGGCTACGATCCGGGACATCTATGGAAAAATCCCCTCCGGGACTGGAGAAGCGAATGGACATCAACCCTTGACCGCGCCGGCCATCATGCCCTCGACCAGCTGCTTGTGGCCGATCAGGAATACCAGCAGCGACGGAACCGTGACCAACATGACACTCGCCAGCGCCAGGCCCATCGAGAGGTTGGAATCCGCGTCCTGCATGGCGGTAATGCCGACCTGCACAACGCGCATCTCGTCCTTACTGGTGACAAGCAGCGGCCACATGTACTGGCCCCACGCACTCAAAAAGGCGGTTACACTGAAGGCCGCGATCATCGGCTTTGGCCGCGGGGGGGGGGGGCCCCCACCAAAGGGAAAAAAG
>USIA01000153.1 GCA_900554535.1 uncultured Oscillospiraceae bacterium
CATCGGGAACCACCGCATCGGCAGCAGCCACCGGAGAACGTCCGACCGTGCGCGTGTATATCAAGTGGGCGGAATCCCAGCTGCCAAACTGGCCTTCGCTGATCGAGGAGTATAACGCCGACGACTCGAACCCAGTGACCATTGAAGCGCAGTACTTTGGCTCGGAGGGGGATGACGACAAAGTCAAAGCCCAGCTTTCCGGCGATGACCCGCCGGAGATCGTCCAGCTGATGAAGACAACCTTCAACGACTACGCCGCAAACGGCCAGCTGACGGAGCTGTCGGATCTCATCAAGAAGAACGGCTGGGACTATAATAAGGGTGCGCTCGCCTGGGCAGGCCCGCTGGACAACCCCGACGGAAAAGTCTATGGCATCCCGGACTTTGCGAACACGAGCTGCATCTTCTACAACAAGAAGATCTTCGAGGATCTTAACCTCGAGCTGCCGCATGACATCGCGAGCCTCAAGTCGGTCTCCAAGACGCTGCAGGACAATGGCTACAAAGCGATCGTCACCGGCGCGACGGACTGGTGCGCCACAGATCTCCTGGCAAAGGTCCAGGCACAGACGATCGGCTCCGACCTTTTGGTCAAGGCCTACAACCATCAGGCAAAGTACAATGATCCCAAGATGGTCCAGGCCCTGGAAGTGGTCAACGACCTGGTCAAGAGCGGCGTCATCGACGCTTCCAGCGCGGACTACTCCGACGACGACGCGGTGGCGGAATTCGTCTCCGGCAAGGCAGCCATGTATTCGGCTCATACCGGCATGGCAACCTCCATCGACTCTTTGGCAGAGGGAACGGACTTCTCCTATGACATCCTGGAGACAATGGACTTTACGTCCAATCCGCTGACAGCCGCCTCGGTCACATGGGGCAGCATGTGGTGCATTCCCTCCAACGTGAAGAACAAGGAAGCTGCCGAAGCGGCGCTGAGCTTCCTGTGGGGCGAAAAAGTCGCGAAAGACGACGTCGAAAAACTCGGCAAGGTCGTCAACGTGGAGGCCTGGAACGAAGGCCTGACACATCCGGCCGCAATCACGTCCGTCAAGCAGCTGGAGAAGTCCAGCACAGCGGATTCCTTCTATCTGGTGGATATGGTCTCCGCCAAGGTACTCGACAACATGAACAAAGGCATCCAGGAGATGATCCAGGGTAAGGTGACGCCGCAGCAGGTATTGGATAACGTACAGGCGATCTGGGAAGAAGAAAGTTCGACGCAGTAAATCGCCTGCAGCCGGCCGGAGCGAGTGGCCGGCTGCTTTTTTGAGAAAGAAAAGGAGGGTATTATGAAACGGCCGCCCATAAAAATAAGGAAAGCGCGCAGGTGGTTCTGGCTGTTCCTTGCGCCTGCGCTGGTGGTGTACACCATCTTCTGGATGGCGCCAATCGTCCTGACAGCCGCCATCAGCCTGACTGACTGGAAAGGCACCACGGCGCTGAGTGCAGCGCACTTCGTCGGGCTGAAGAATTATATCAACCTGTTTAGTGATTCCGTCCTACAAATCTCCGTGCGCAACAACCTGATCTACTGCGTGTTGATGATGGCGTTGGTGCCGGTGCTGTCCTTTGCGGCGGCCTATATCATTGAAAACTTTGTGCGCAGGAAGGCGTTCTTCCGCACGGTGGCCTATCTGCCGGCAATCCTGCCCACGATCGTGGTGGTGCTGCTGTGGAAGTGGATCTATAATCCCCAGTACGGGCTTTTGAACCAGTTTTTAGAGTTGATCGGCCTGGGGAACATCACGACCGGCTGGCTGACGAACTCCACCACCGCGCTGTGGGCGGTGAGCTTTACGTCCATCTGGAAGACGGTGCCCGTCTATTTTGTGTTGTTTTTGGCGGGGCTGCAGGCCGTGCCGCAGGATCTCGTGGAGGCCTCCGTGCTCGATGGCGCCAACCGCTGGCAGACGATCCGCCACGTTACGCTGCCGAGCATCCGCCCGGTGACGACAATCGTCTATACGCTGCTGTTCATCGATGTGTTCCGCGTCTTTGAGCTGGTGTATGCGATGACGGACGGCGGGCCGGGGTATTATAACACCGAAATGATCCTGACCTATGCCTATAAGACCACGTTCACGAATTCCAACGCCAGCTACGGCATGGCCATCTCGATGATCCTGATTATCGCGGTCATCGTGGCAACGGCGATCCAGCTGCGGCTGAGCAGGGACGACACGTAAAGGAGGGAGAAGCGATGACAAAGACAAAGCTGGGCAAGACCGTGCTCGCCGTATTTTTAATTCTTTTGCTCATCATCACGCTCGTGCCGCTGGTGTGGGTGGTGATCTCCTCCTTCAAGACCCAGGGCGAGATGCTCATGGCGCCGTGGTCGCTGCCCGCGCAGTGGCGGTTTTCCAACTACGTGGAGGCATTTAAGCGCGGCAATTTTTTGCAGCTGATTCAAAACAGCGTGATTATCACAGCGGCCTCTCTGGTGTTCATGCTGCTGTTCTCTTCGATGGCGGCCTGGGGCATCACGCGCTACCGCCTGCGCGAGAGCAAGGTGTCGATGGGGTACCTGTTGATCGGGCAGACGATCTCCGCAGCGATGATTGTGTTCCCGATCGTGATGATTCTGCGCTCGATTGGACTCAACGACTCCCATGCGGGGCTGACGCTGACGTATATCGCCGGCGGCCTGCCATTTGCGACATTCGTGCTGCAGGGCTTCCTCTCCTCCACGCCGCGCGAGATCTACGAGGCGGGGGAGATCGACGGCGCCGGGGAGTGGACGCTCTTCACGCGTGTGGGCATGCCCCTGGCAAAGCCCGCCTTGGCCACAGTGCTTTTGTACCAGTTCATGTGGGTATGGAACGAGTTCCCGCTGGCGTTCACGCTGATCAGCTCCACCGCAAAGCGCACCGTCATCGTCGGCCTCTATACGGTCGTCAACGGCCAGCTGCAGACGAACTACGTGCTGGCTTTTGCCGGCGCGGTGATCGTGTCGGTGCCGATCATCATCCTTTATCTGATCTTCCAGAAATACCTCATCCGCGGCCTGGTTTCCGGCGCCGTGAAGGGATAAGCGAGCAAAAGGAGGGAGACCATGCAGCAGATTGGACTGGCTTGCTGGGGCATGCGGGAACTGCCGCTTTCGGAGCAGGTTGCCCTGTGCAAGAAGCTACATGCATTCACGATGGAACTGGACATTGCCAACGCGGCGGGCGGCCTTTCCCTCGATGCGGGGGAAGAGGACCTGCAAAATGTCCGTACGCTCTTTGAAAAAGCCGGCCTCCCGCTTGCCTGGGCGGCGACCGGAAATGACTTCACCCTGCCGGACCGGAGAAGCCTTCTGCGCGACACGGACAAGGTCTGCCGCGCCATAGACATCTGCCAAAGGCTGCAGATCGCGCACCTGCGCATCTTCGCGGGCTTTTCCCCGGCAAAAGAGGTGCGTGGGGAGCGCTGGGACGGCCTGATTTGGGCGCTGGGCTTTTGCGCTAAGCACGCCCGCAGAGCAGGGGTGCAGCTGTGCCTGGAGCTGCACGGCGGCGTGCGCCCGTTTATGAGCGGGGTGGAACACTTCCACTCTGCGAGCACAAAGTGGGACATGCTGTGTGCACTCGTGCAGCAGGCGCCGCCGGATCTGGCGTTCCTTTTGGATCCGGCGAACCTGTGGGCCGTCGGGGAAGACCCCGCGCGGTATTATGACCTGATCAAAGGGCGCATCGCCTGCATGCATGTCAAGGATTTTTGCCGCCAGGAGGACGGCAGCCTCAAGCCAGTGGCCTGCGGGCAGGGGGGGCTGGACTGGAAAGTGTTTTTGGCGCACGCGCGCTATGAAGGCCCCGCCTTTATCGAATACGAAAACCCGGAAGATGTGGAGGAAGGCATGCGCGAGAGCATCCGCTATCTAAAAATGGTCTCCCCCGCACCGCCGGACGCATGAATCAGGAAGGAGCATTTTATGGGACTGGAACAGTATAAGACTTCGCGGGCTGTCGTCATTGAGCGCCCGCACCGGGCCGTTCTGCGGCAGATCCGTTTGACCGACCCAGAGCCGGACGCCTATATCGCGCAAACGCATTTCAGCGCGATCTCCACCGGCACGGATATGAAGACCTACAAGGGCCTGCAGCACCCTGAACAGTGCTGGTATCCGCTCGTGCCCGGCTACGAGACGGCCGGCGTCGTGGTGGCCAAAGGGCCGCAGGCGGACGACCGGCTGCAGGTGGGCGACCGCGTGATGATTAACGAATGCCGCGAATATGGCGACGTCTGCGCGGCGGGGGGCGGCGGCTCCGGATTTACACGGCAGACGGT
>USIA01000154.1 GCA_900554535.1 uncultured Oscillospiraceae bacterium
CTGTGCGTTCACACCCTAGGGCCGCGGGGGTGTGAAGGTTTGGATTTACCGGGGCGAGGTCCTGCACGACAACCGCCGCAATGCGGGCGAAAATAACGGCAGAGACCGCAGAGACGGCCGCGACAACCGCAGCCGCCGCCCGTCCCGCAGGGAAGGAGGCCGCAAGTAAAATGTTAATGCCAAAACGTGTGAAATACCGCCGTGTGCACCGCGGCCGCATGACCGGCAAGGCTTATCGCGGCAACACCCTGACGTACGGCGATTTTGGAATCCAGGCACTCGAGCCTGCATGGATTACCGCAAACCAGATCGAGGCGGCCCGTGTGGCCATGACCCGTTACTGCAAGCGTTTCGGTAAGGTCTGGATCAAAATTTTCCCCGACAAGCCCGTCACTAAGAAGCCTTTGGAAACCCGTATGGGTAAAGGTAAAGGCGCGCCCGAATACTGGGTGGCCGTTGTTAAGCCGGGCCGTGTGATGTTTGAGATTGGCGGCGTGCCGGAGGCAACCGCCCGCGAGGCACTGCGCCTGGCATCCAGCAAGCTGCCCATCAAGACCAAGTTTATCAAGAAAGAAAATGTGCAGGAAGAGGAGGTTGCCCAGTCATGAAAGCTACGGAAGTCAGAGAAATGACCGCTGCGGAGCTTGAGAGCAAGCTCAAGGACCTGAAAGAGGAACTCTTCAACCTCCGTTTTCAGCTTGCGATCAACCAGCTCGACAACCCGATGCGCATTTCTGCTGTCAAAAAGGACATCGCCCGCATCAAGACTGTGATGCGCGCGAATGAATTGGCCGGCAGCACCAACGCGTGATGCAAGGAGGTAACATCGTGAGCGAACAGAGAAATAACCGCAAAACCATGGTGGGGCGTGTTGTCAGCGACAAGATGCAGAAGACCGTCGTCGTCGCTGTTCAGGACAGCGTCAAGCATCCCATCTATAATAAAGTTATGAAGCGCACCTTGCGGCTGAAGGTGCATGACGAAAAGAACGAGTGCGGCATTGGCGACCGCGTGCGCGTGATGGAGACCCGTCCGCTGAGCAAAGACAAGCGCTGGCGTCTCGTGGAGATTATCGAAAAGGCGAAGTAATCTTTCGCCCAAGCAAAGGAGGAACGCACTGTGATTCAACAGCAGACTTACCTCAATGTTGCCGATAACACCGGCGCGAAGCAGATTATGTGCATCCGCGTGCTCGGCGGTACCGGCAGAAGGTATGCCAATATCGGTGACGTCGTGGTGGCTTCCGTCAAAAAGGCGGCCCCCGGCGGCACAGTGAAAAAAGGCGATGTCGTCAAGGCAGTGGTTGTGCGCACTGCTTCCGGCGTTCGCCGTGATGACGGCAGCTACATCCGTTTTGATGAGAACGCCGCCGTTTTGATCCGTGATGACAAAAATCCCCGGGGCACTCGTATCTTTGGGCCGGTCGCTCGTGAGCTGCGCGACCGCGACTATATGAAGATCCTAAGCCTGGCTCCGGAAGTGCTGTAAAGGAGGCGTCACAGGAATGAAAGAACTGCATGTCAAAACCGGTGACACCGTCCAGATCCTCAGCGGGCGCGACGCTGGCAAGCGCGGCAAGGTTATGGCCGTCAGCCCGAAAGAGGGTAAGGTCATCGTTGAGAAGCTCAACATGGTCACCAAGCACGTCAAGCCGCGCCGTATGGGCGAAGAGGGCGGCATTGTGAAGGCTGAGGGCGCCATTTATGCCTGCAAGGTGCAGGCGGTCTGCCCGCACTGCGACAAACCGACCCGCATTGGCCACAAGATTGTGGATGGCAAGAAGATCCGCGTTTGCAAGAAATGCGGCGAAGCGCTGTAAAGGAGGAGAATCGACGCATGGCAGCAAGACTGAAAACGTTATATAAAGACGAGGTCGCGCCCGCTCTGATGAAGAAATTCTCCTACAAGAGCGTGATGCAGATCCCCAAGCTCGACAAGATCGTCATTAACATTGCCGCAGGCGAGGCAAAGGAAAACAGCAAGGTCATCGACGCGGCTAGCCAGGACTTGGCGGCCATTACCGGCCAGAAACCCATGGTCTGCAAGGCGCGCAAGAGCGTTGCAAACTTTAAATTGCGCGAAGGCATGAACATCGGCGTGAAGGTCACCCTGCGCGGCGACCGCATGTATGAGTTCCTGGACCGCTTCTTCAACGTGGCCCTGCCCCGCGTGCGCGATTTCCGCGGCATCAACCCGAATTCTTTTGACGGCCGCGGCAATTACAACATCGGTATCAAGGAACAGCTGATCTTCCCGGAGATCGATTATGATAAGATCGACAAGGTGCGCGGCATGGACATCTGCTTCGTGACCACTGCGCAGAACGATGAAGAGGCCCGCGAGCTTTTGACGCTCATGGGCGCTCCGTTTGAAAGATAAGGAGGGTTATTTGTGGCAAAGACATCCATGAAAGTCAAACAGCGCCGCCCGGCGAAGTACTCCTCCCGGCAGTACAACCGGTGCAAGATCTGCGGCCGGCCGCATGCCTACCTTCGTAAGTTCGGCATCTGCCGCATTTGCTTCCGCGAGCTGGCCTACAAAGGCGAGATCCCGGGCGTCAAAAAGGCAAGCTGGTAAAGAGGAGGAAACGGAATGCAGATTACAGATACGATTGCGGATTTGCTGACACGCATCCGCAACGCGAGCGCCGCCAAGCACGCTACGGTGGAGATTCCGGCTTCCAACATGAAGAAGTCGATCTGCCAGATCCTGAAGGACGAGGGCTATATTAAGAACTTCACCGTTGCCAACGACGGCAAGCAGGGTATGATCAAAGTCGACCTGAAATACACCGAGGACCGCAAGCCGGTCATCACCGGCCTCAAGCGCGTCAGCAAGCCCGGCCTGCGCATTTATTCCAATGCAGCCGAGCTGCCCCGCGTTATGAAGGGCCTGGGCGTGGCGATTATTTCCACTTCCCGCGGCGTCATGACCGACCGTGATGCCCGCAAGCAGAATGTGGGCGGCGAAGTCCTCGCATTCATTTGGTAAAGAAAGGGGTGCAGCTATGTCTCGAATTGGAAGAAAACCCGTAAATATTCCCGCAGGCGTCGACGTCAAAGTCGATGGCCACGTTGTTACCGTCAAGGGCCCGAAGGGCACCCTGACGAAGGAATTCCACCCGAACATGTCCATCGCGGTGGAAGGCAATGAAATCCTGGTGACCCGTCCGGACGACACCAAGCAGAACAAGTCCCTGCACGGCCTGACCCGTTCGCTGATCCACAACATGGTTGTGGGCGTGACCGAGGGCTTCAAAAAGGAGCTGGAAGTCAAGGGCGTCGGCTATCGTGTGCAGAAGAAGGGCAAAGAGCTCGTGATGAACCTGGGCTATTCGCACCAGGTGGTCATGCCGGAGGTCGATGGCATCACCATCGAATGCCCCTCCGCCAACCTGATTACCATCCACGGCATCGACAAGCAGCAGGTCGGCCAGTTTGCGGCGGAAGTCCGCGAGAAGCGCCTGCCGGAGCCGTATAAGGGCAAGGGTATCCGTTATGTCGGCGAATATGTCCGTCATAAGGAAGGCAAGGCCGCCAAGGGCGCTAAGAAGTAATTGAAGGAGTGAAAAGACAATATGGTGAAGAAGGCTGACAAGAACACTGCCAGACTGCGCCGCCACCGCCGTGTGCGCGGCAAGATTTCCGGCACCGCACAGTGCCCCCGCCTGAATGTGTTTCGCTCTACCACAAACATCTACGCCCAGATCATCGACGATGTCGCTGGAGTGACGCTCTGCGCTGCCTCCACGCTGGACAAGGAGTTTGACGGAAACGGCGGAAACAAGGCTGCTGCGCGCAAGGTTGGCGAGATGATCGCTAAGCGCGCTGCCGAAAAGGGGATTACCGAGGTCAAGTTTGACCGCGGTGGTTATATATTCCACGGCCGCGTCAAGGAGCTGGCCGACGGCGCCCGCGAGGGCGGCCTCAAGTTCTAATAAGGAGGGAAAACGATTGGCTAGATTCGACGCAAGAAGAAAAGAAGACGACGAGTTCAAGGAGCACGTAGTCGCGATCAACCGTGTTTCCAAAACCGTTAAGGGCGGCCGCATTTTCAAGTTCGCCGCATTGGTCGTGGTCGGCGACGGCAAGGGCACGGTCGGCTTTGGCATTGGCAAATCCGGCGAAGTTCCGGACGCGATCCGCAAGGGCATTGAGGACGCAAAGAAAAACCTGATTAAGATTGCAACCCGCGGCACGACCATCCCGCACGAAATTATCGGCGCGTTCGGCGCTGGCCGCGTGCTGATGAAGCCCGCTGCCCCTG
>USIA01000155.1 GCA_900554535.1 uncultured Oscillospiraceae bacterium
CCTTTGCGGCGCTTCAGCCGGACGAAGTCCTTTTGCAGGAGCAGATCGCCCTGACGCGCCACGAAGCACAGACCTATAAGCGCTGGCTGCGCCGGGTGTTCTCTGCCGAGGCGCCGGGCATCGATGCCTGGGTCACGCAGGAACCGGTGGAGCATTTGCCGCAGGCGTGGTATGACGAATTCCTTTTCCAGCATCCCTATCCATTCCCGGTCCGCCACCTGCCGCATCTGGGGCAGGGAGCCCCCGCCTGCCGGGCGCCGCAGCACAGCCTGCACATCACCTGGAACGGGGAGACAAGCTTCTGTACGGATTTTATTGACCTCTCCTTGGGAAACGTACGCGAGCAGTCGCTCGACGAAATTCTCGGCGGGGAGCGGGCGGAGAAATTCTCTTTGGGCGTTGCCGCCGGCGAATGCCCCACCTGTGCCCATTGCGCCTGGCGCAACGGATAATCCTGTTTTCCTCTCTCTATTTCGCTTAAACTTCTACCAACCCATGCTCGAAGTGACTGCTGAATGGTCACTTCGAGCATTTTTTCATCCGGTCAGGCCAGATGAAACGAAAAAGGCCCTGCAATTTTACAATTTCTTCATGATTTCTTCATGCTCCCGGAGACCGGCCATCGTATCATGAAGGCAGCGATAACTGGAAATGGATAGGATTATGGCCCGTTTACATCCAACTGGGGGGAGAGCCGTATGCGTATCAAAAAGAGACAAATTGTCGTTGGCAGTCTGTTGTGCGTTCTGCTGGTCATTCTCATCATAGGGTGGACTTTGTTTCCATCGTATTCAGAAGTGCTGCGGGCCAATTGGGGCTTCTCTTTGCCGGGGCAGGCCCGTTGCGCTGAGGTGTATGAGAAGGATTCAGGGGATAGCTTCCACGGTGACGGGATCCGCTACCATGTGTTTTCGTATCGGGACCGGGATCCGGTTGATGGGATGCTTGCTTGGTCGGAAACGGAAAAAAAGACGATATTTGACGGCAGTTATCAAAAGGCCGCAACCAAATGGCTGGATGAGATCGGTGTGCCAGAAGAACAACGCCCAGATTATGCCGGGTGCGCTTTCTGGTACAAGGCGCAGGAGGACAACAGCGAAATCCTTGTATTCAGAAATCAGGCGGAAAATCGATTGTATATCGTGGAATCCATCTTGTGAAAACCGGACGGCGGCCATTGGAAATGATGCCGGAACCGCCATAGCAGGCGGATGTGCGGGCCGTATAAAAATGCGCCTTGAAACGGCTTTTTCTGGCCGAATCAAGGCGTCTGTTTTTATTGAAAAGGAATTTTGAAATACCCCGCATTTTCTACTACTCTGCATTTCCCTGTACACAAGTTACCGTTTTCATCGCACTGTCCTGTGCACGAAGCGCGGCTGCCGTAAGATGGGTGCTGCTGCGCAGTTGAATATCGGCAGAATCATGCCTGCCCGGCCCGCACTGAAAGGAGACAGGGGGATCAATGAATCCGGCATTTTTCGCCCTTTGAATCTCGTCTGAAACCAGCTCAAATTTGGCGCCATGCCTTTGGCGTTGGGATTGATTTCTCCCGCACAGGCGGTAATTTAATATACAGTTTTCCCCAATGCGGATTGAATCAATTCGGAGGCCAGGATACCGGTTTTATTCCGCTCATCCAAAATTGGGTTGACTTCCACCATATCCATGGACAGCAACTTGTTGGACTCTGCAATGGACTCCACGGCTAAAAAGGCTTCCCGGACCGTCAGGCCGCTGTGGACGACCGTGCCAGTGCCGGGCGCCTCTTCCGGTGTGATTGCGTCCACATCAAAGCTCAGGTGGATCCCAGCGGTACCGGAGCCGGCAATTTCAATGGCCTGGCTAATCACACGGTCCATCCCCAACCGATCAATGACGTTGATTGGGAACACCGTCACGCCAGCCTGTTTCATCCGCACCCGTTCTGCGGCGTCGATGGAGCGTCCCCCGATCTGCACGCATTGCGCGGGGTCCACTCGGACGACTTTCTGGCCAAACGCAACCATGCAATCCGGCCCATAGCCGCAGACCGCTGAAAACGGCATCCCATGCATATTGCCGGAAAGCGTGCTCTCCTCGTTGTTCCAGTCCCCGTGGGCGTCAATCCAGATGACGCCAATCTTTTGGTAATGCCCCGCCACAGCAGAGATACTCCCGGCGGCGATGCTGTGGTCGCCGCCCAGCACAATTGGAATATGACCGTTCTGGAGGGTGGCCGTTACCTGCTTATATAGACGGCGGTTGACATCCACGACCTGCTCATAGTTGCGCATGGAGGCCATACTGGCGCCGGTGGGCAGAGGGGCCAAGTCGCCCAAGTCCCGCACCGTGTATCCCAGACACTGCAGTCCCTCGCATAGGCCGCCGTATCGAATCGCCAGAGGTCCCATACTCACGCCGCGCTTTGAGGCGCCGAAATCCATTTGTACGCCAATAATATCTAATATTTTTCGCATAGACATATGCAGTCCTCCTCTCTATTTCAGCTAAGACAGGGTGAAACGGCGTTCTGTTTGGAGAAGGTTTTCCCAGCGCCCTGCGGGCAGTGCAGCAGCGGGTCATTCGGGAGGTAGGGGTTCATTGCTTTAACAGCCCCGACCACGACAACACCCTCACGAATGTGGCGGCCCACAAGGGCGTCTGCCTGGCCCCCGGGTTCCTCAACAACCACTCCGGTCAGTTCGCCTGGATCCCTTTTGACTGTAAGGAGAAGTTCGACTGTGTGCTCTGTACCCACAGTGCGGATGAACGAAAAGAGGTTCTGGACTTTGTGAAGCTGTTGCAGGAGATTTATTCTCAAATCGAAAATGAGAACTTGTTATAAATAATGAAAGGGTCCGTTGCAAAATAGGCCCCAAAAAGACAGGCTGGACAGCCCGAAAAGGATTGCCCAGCCTGCCTTTTTGCTTTCCTTTTCAAAAAGCATGGAAACAACCCGACGTTACCAGGGATACTTCCCCTTTTTGGCATAAGGAAGAAGTTTCCCATCGAATTGTATGATCACACGGTGATTGCCATCGGCATCTTCCGTTACATTGACGTCCAAGCCAAAATCAATGGCGCTCATAATCGCGTTTCCGCCTTGTTCATGAATAATGTCTTTAATGGCCGGTCCATAGGTGTCGATCACTTCATGCAGGCGATATAAGATCGGATCGGTGTTCCCTTTGTAGGGATGCTCCGCCAAAAATGCAGTTGCGGTCCGATCAATTCCAAGCGCATCGGCGAGTTTATCGCAGTATTCTTCCGGAACATACTGTTGCCCTTCGAATGCGGAAGCGAGCCAGACTTTATTGACGCCCACTTTCTCAGCAAGCTGTTCATAGGTAAGTCCAGCTGCTTTTTTCGCTTTTTTTAAGGCTTCCAGTTCTTCTGAATGCACGAGGCGGGTGAGATACTCGGCATTGT
Organism: uncultured Oscillospiraceae bacterium; assembly: GCA_900554535.1. Classification (GTDB taxonomy): domain Bacteria; phylum Bacillota; class Clostridia; order Oscillospirales; family Acutalibacteraceae; genus Caproicibacterium. The sequence goes on from USIA01000155.1 coordinate 3,412, forward strand.
TCATAGGTGTCATTGAGGGTTCCTCCTTCAAAAAAATAAAGGAATGCCGCCGTGGGCACTCCTTTGTATGGATCGATTATAAGACGGTCCCGCCCAAATGTCAATTGCGTATGGGGGATCGTTTTCAATCCGCAGGCAGCACAAGCGTGCCGTGCCGGGAAATGGAATGAGCCAGAAACAAAAAAGCCTGAACGCAAACTTGCGCCCAGACTCAGCGTGGTTGCGGGGACAGGATTTGAACCTGCGACCTTCGGGTTATGAGCCCGACGAGCTACCGGACTGCTCCACCCCGCGATATCTTGCTGTGATCTTTACTGAACTCTTTTACTATATCACTCTAAAAAACGTTTGTCAAGACTTTTTTCAAAAAAATTGTGTATGGACGTTTGAAGTATGCTATACTGGAAAGAAAAGGAGGGATGACAGATGGCGTTTCTTCCGATACGCCTCCCGATGGGGAAACTGTTTTGGGGGCAGCTGCTGTTGATTCTCTGCTGCGCCCTGTATCTGGCCTTTTGGAGTGTTGGGTACAACCCGCACGTTTCATTCGGAATGGCGCCCAAAGCGGCGCTGTTCGCCTGTACGGCACTCTGCGGCGCGGCTGGGGCTGTTCTGGTGGTGTCCGGGATCAACGCCACCGAGCAAAAGCCTGTCCCGCAGTTGGCGATTGTCCTGGCCGGTGTGGGGGCGTATGTGCTGTTGCTGCTGCTTTCGCTGTGGATCTGGAAGCGGCAGGTGACAACCGAGTTGGCGCTGATCCTCGCCTGGGCGGTGCTGGAGCTTTCG
>USIA01000156.1 GCA_900554535.1 uncultured Oscillospiraceae bacterium
GGGAATGGTCCTGCACAAAAAGGTCGGCGACGCCGTGCAGGCGGGCGAACCGCTGGCCACGTTCTATACGGCCAGCGACGAGCGCTTTTCTCAGGCGGAAGCCCTGTTCCAGCAGGCGGTGCAGATCCGACCGGAATGCCCGCCGCCCGAGCCGCTGGTTTATGCGCGCGTCACCGCCTCCGGTGTCGAGCGCGTCAACTGAAGAAGCCGAACGGCAATCGCGCGGCTTTGTCATTACCTATAAAATAGCCCTCTGCCACAACGCATCATACGCGGACGCAGGCTGTTTATCAAATTAAAAAAGCCCGCCGTGGGCAAATGCCCTGCGCAAAACAAGAAGCGGTGCGTTTTCCACATTCTTCTCGGAAAAAGTGGAAAACGCACCGCGTTTTTGCAGTCAGAAAGGAATCACTCGGCGAATGAATCCAGCTGATCGGCCTTCAGCACCGCGTTGAGCATGACGCTCGCGCCTTCGGTGCAGTGCTCGACAGAGGAAAACTCCGGCTCGCAGTGCGACAAGCCATCCTTCGACTGCACGAAGATCATGGTCGCGGGCAGCATATAGGCCGCGAACTGCGCGTCATGGCCAGCGCCGGAGTGGATGTACTGGTGCGAAATGCCCAGCTCTTCTGCGGATTCTTTGACAAAGCCCACCAGCTTTTTGTTCCAGTAGACCGTGTCGCGATTCCAGGCTTTTTCCACCTTGCAGGTGCAGCCGGCCCAGGTTTTGTCCGCGCAGCTTTTCACGATGGCCAGCACTTTGGCGAGCTTTTCCGCGTCCTCGTGGCGGGCGTCGATCGAGAAGTCAAAGTAATCCGGCACGCAGGTATGTACGCACGGATGGCACACGACCTCGCCGGTCGTATACACCAGGTCCGTATACCCCAGCTTGTCAATCTCCTCGTGCAGATAGCACAGCGCCTGCGCGGCCGCAAAGAAGGCGTCCTTGCGCTTGGGCATCGGGAAGGTGCCTGCGTGCGTGGTTTGGCCGTAGAATTTTACGCGGTAGTTGAACATGCCCAGCACACAGTCCACCACGCCGATGTCGTTGCCGTTGTCCTCCAGGATCGGGCCCTGCTCGATGTGCGTTTCAAAGTAGCAGGCATAGCGGTCCGGGGACAGGCGGTACTTTTTCTCGCCCTTAAAGCCGGACTTGTCCAGCGCCTCCTGGAAGGTGCTTTTGTTGTCGACAATGCTCTTGGAGGCCATCATATTCTCATAGCGGAACCCGGAGCGGATGTCCTCCGGCAGATAATCGTAGCACACGATGCCCGAACACATCATGGCCGGTGGGTAAAGCGAGCCCTCCTCGTTCGTCCAGATCATGGCGGTCAGCGGATGGCGGTGCGGGATGTTGTGCTCATGGACCGTCTCGAGCACCTCCATGGCGGACATGACGCCCAAAATGCCGTCGTAGTTGCCGCCGTTTTTCACGGAGTCGCTGTGGGAGGCCATCACAATGCGCTTGGCGTCCGGGTCGGAGCCGGGCAGCGTGGCATAGATATTCGCCACATCGTCGATTTCAATCTGCGCGCCGATTGCCTTCATCCGTTTGAGAAACTCGTTGCGCGCCTGCAGGTCTGGCTCCGACAGCGCATAGCGCGTGATCCCGCCGTGCCCCGCGTCTCCGTACTGGCTGAACGTCTTGATCTTGTCGGCCATCCTCTCTTTGCTGCATGTGAACATAAACGAACGCTCCTTCCTAAATTCCAAAAGCATCAACTTTGGAGGATTCTACCTTGCGAAAGACCGGGCGCATGCGATGGCCTGAAAATGCACAAAGGGCGCCCTGCATCCGCCCCGTTGCAGGATGCGCAGCGCCCTTAGCCAGCCGGCGGCATGCGCCGGAATCTATGATTTTATTATAGCATGGGGCGTGTGGGGCGTCAACGCGGGAATGAACACTTTTTGCAAGTTGACGGTTTTTAGTTGCAAAAACAGGGGCCTGGACATGCATATTATCATGTGGAAATTACCAAATCCTGGTGAATTTGTGCTTATAGAAAGTATTCTTTGTGCAGCAACACAACAGCAAAAACAAACTCTCGCACAATTTGCAAATTCATATTTCGACTTCGCTTTGTTGAAATCAAGCATTTTTTGACGCAAAAAGCCAGCTTTCGTTGTGCTGATGCATAAAAAATAGGGCGTAAAGCACAAAACACGCGAAAAGCAGAGAAGAATAGGCGGCAAAACTCTAAAAAGGAGAGATTTTAGAATATTTTTGTTATACAAATTGCAAAAAACTGCGTCAGAGGCGTTGACGGGACAAGGGTGGCTTTGCTATAATAAGCCCAGAAACGAACTGGCCGGCGCGACGACCGGCAGCCAAAAGTACGGAGCAGAAGGCCCAATGGCGGGCAGCCTGCTCCGTTTCTGTTTTTTCAGATCAAATGGGCGTTTTGCCTGGGCTAGTCAGGAAAACGCAGGACGGAGGGATTTTTTTATGAATCAAACCGCTACGGTGGCGCCGGCCGCAGAAATCGTGCTGGACCACGTCAGTATGGTCTATCAGACAGATGCCGGCGAGACGGTCGAGGCGCTGTCGAACGTCAGCCTGAATATCCAAAAAGGCGAATTCGTCTCGCTTCTGGGTCCGTCCGGCTGCGGCAAGACGACGCTTTTGCGCATTATTGCGGACCTGTTGCAGCCGACCGGCGGCACGGTCAAGGTGGCCGACGAAACGCCGCGCCAGGCGCGGCTGCAAAAAAAATACGGCATCGTTTTCCAAAGCCCGGTGCTGTATGACTGGCGCACGGTGCGCAAAAACGTCTGCCTGCCGCTGGAGATCATGAAGGTGGACAAAAAAGAGCAGAAGGCCCGCGCCGACAAGATGCTCGATCTGGTGGGGCTGACGGATTTCTCCGATAATTATCCCTATGAGCTTTCCGGCGGCATGCAGCAGCGCGTGGGCATTGCCCGCGCTCTGGCCATCAATCCGCAGATTCTGCTGATGGATGAACCGTTCTCCGCACTCGACGAATTTACCCGTGAAAAGCTGCATGTGGATCTGCTTCGGATTTGGCGCAAGACGAACAAGACAGTGGTCTTTGTCACGCACAACATCGCGGAATCGGTGTTCCTTTCGGACCGGGTATGCGTGCTGTCGCCGCACCCGGGGCGGCTTTCTGCGGTGGTGGACATCACCCTGCCGCGGCCACGCACCGATGAGATGCGCTCTTCACCGGAATTCGCCGAGCTGGTCGCCAAGATTCGCGGCAGCTTCGAGGGGGTGTGAGACTGTGGAAAAAACGCGGAAAACGCCGCGCTTTCTGGTGCCGGTGGTCTGGGTGGTTGGCGTCATCGTGGCGTGGGAGCTGATTTCCTTCCTGCTCGCCGTGGTCTTGAAGGACCCGCAGGCGGACAAAAAGCTGCCCTATCTGCACGATGTGGTGGCCTCTTTTTTCCAGAACGCGCATATGATGCTTCAAGCCGGCGGCGTCACGCTTTCGCGCGCGGCGCTCGGATTTGTGCTCGGGTGCGGCATCGGATTTGTGCTGGCCGTGCTGATGAGCCTGACGAAAATCATTGAAAAGATCGCGATGCCCTACCTTTTAATCATGCAGATGATCCCGATTTTGGGCCTGGCGCCGATCATTTTCAGCCTGGTCAAGGATTTGGACAATTCCCGCATCGTGATTGCGACGTATATTTCGTTTTACCCGATTGCGCTCAATACGCTCAGCGGTTTCCAAGCCGTCAGCAAGGATCGAAAGGATCTGCTCTATACGTACGCGGCCAAGCGCCCGACGGTTTATTGCAAGCTGATGCTTCCCTCGGCGCTGCCCGCTATGTTCACCGGCATGCGCATCGCGGCGCCCATGGCCGTGACCGCGTCGATCCTGGTCGATATGCTCAGCAACAAAGACGGCATCGGCAGCATCATGATTATGGCGCTGTATGGCGGCAGCAACAAATTCTGGCCCGCGGTGCTGACCGGCATTCTGATGGGCATCCTGAGCATCGCGATTGTGTCGCTGGCGCAGTGGATCTGTATCCCCTGGCAGCGCAAATCCGCGAAAAGGAGGGGAGCCGCATGAACGCGAAAACCAAAAACGCCCTGCAAACCGTGGGGCTGCCGGTGCTGGTGGGCGTGATTGTCGTTTTGCTGTGGCAGTTTGGCTTCTTTAACCAGGTTGCGGGCCTGACGGCCA
>USIA01000157.1 GCA_900554535.1 uncultured Oscillospiraceae bacterium
ATCTGCCCGCGCAGCAGCAGACGGCCTTGTGGGATGCGCTTGCGCAAATCGACCGTCAGCGCGGCTGCCTCCAGCGCTGCACCGCCATTCATCAGGCACATGGCCACGTCGGCGCAGCCGGTGGCAAAGCGCGCGGCCAAATCGAATACTTTCTGGATGGAAGCCTTGCGCCCCAACGCCTTGCCCGCCGTGTAATAGATGCCGTCGCTGTTGCACGAAATGACGGGCTTCAGCTTCAGAGCGCTGCCCACAAAGGCCGTCACTTTGCCAATCCGCCCGCCTTTTTGGAGGTATTCCAGCGTTTTGACGCAAAAGAACACCTTGGATTCCGGAACCAGCTGCTCAATCCGCTCGATCAGTTCGTTCCATGCCATGCCGTTTTCCACGTATTGCGCTGCGGTGACGGCCAGTAAACCGCTGCCAATGGAGATATTCCGCGTGTCCACGACATGGGATTGCAGGGCGCGGAAGCCGTCGCACATCAGCCGGACCAGGTTATAGGTGCCGGAGATTCCGGAGGAGATGCAGACAGCCAGCACCTTTTCATAGCCGTCGGCCTGGATGCGCTCCAGGATTTTCAGCACCGCATCCGGGCTGGGCAGGGAGGTCTTCGGGATCTCCTGGGGCATGCGGCTGTAGACTTCCTCGGCACGAATCTCGACCCCGTCGAGGTATTCTGCATCCGGGTAGATCACCTTCAGCGGCAGTACATAAATGGGATAAGCGGCAAGCGCCGCAGCAGGAACATCGCTGCAGGAATCAGTCAGGATCGCAATTTTTTCCCGGTTCATAAGAATCTCCTTTTGCTGGCAAAATGGGATGATATCCGAATAGAAAGCTTGCAAAGTGCCGCAGGATTCGGCTGGCGGACTTGCAAAGAGGTGGTTGACAAAAAGACGAAAATAGAGGTATGATGTGCTTGTCCGGGGCCCGTTCCCCGGCATCTTGGCGACATGAAGGAGGCTGTCCAAAATGGTTCAAAAAATGATTAAGCTGCAGGATGTGTCACAGGTGAAAGCGTTTAACACAGCATGCATGAAAGCGCCCTTTGGCATTGACATCCGCCAGGGGAAGTACCTGATTGATGGCAAGTCGATTATGGGGATTTTCAGCCTCGATTTGAGTGCTCCGCTTGCTTTGGAGGCAGATACCGACGATGAAAACGCGGTGCAGGAACTTTTTGCGGCCTATCTTGCGAAGGACTGACCCGCTGCACAAAAATCAAAACGAGAGAAAGAAGGCTGCCTTTTGCAGGCGGCCTTTTTGATTGCCGCGGCGCCGGAACGCTTTGCCCGCCGGCTTTCTGGCGCAGCTTTTTGGACAAGCCATTTTCTGTACAAAGAATAGGATATCAGGACTTTTCTTCAAATTGTGCCGAAAATTGGCAAAAGGAGTGTAAAACAAAACGCACCCCCGGGAAAGGGGTGCGTTGGCTGGGCTGGCGGGATTCGGACCCACGCAATGACGGAGTCAAAGTCCGTTGCCTTACCGCTTGGCTACAGCCCATTATAAGAAGTACGGGGCCTTAGTAAGAATTTCCTAATGCCCCGTACTCCATTCATGTGGGGTGGAAGATGGGACTCGAACCCACGGTCTCCAGAGCCACAATCTGGCGCTTTAACCAGCTAAGCTACATCCACCATGTTGGCGCGCCAAAAGGGACTCGAACCCCTGGCCTACTGCTTAGAAGGCAGTTGCTCTATCCAGCTGAGCTATTGGCGCGTGTCCTTTTGGAGCGAGTGATGGGAATCGAACCCACGCGACCAGCTTGGAAGGCTGGAGTTCTACCATTGAACTACACTCGCATTAAGCGGCGGATATTATTCTACCACAGATCGCCAAGGCCTGTCAAGCTTTTTCGGAAGATCCATCCGAAAAAATGGTGCCTTCCTGCGAAAAAACGATTTAGGCCCTCCGAAGCCCTGCAAAATCTCAAAAAAGCATCTGCCTCCGCCCGTTTCCGGTGGAGGCAGACGCTTTGGAAAAGAAAAGCTGTCTCAGCCTTTTAAAACGCGCTGTGCAATCCGTTCAATGCTTTCGTCCGACAGGCCGCACAGGCAGAAGACAGCGTCTTTGCGGGCCTGCTCCGGCGGCGTGCCGAGTTCGTTGCAGAAGAAGGCGTACAGCAGCTGATAGCTGGTAAAAAGCTCGTTCGCCAGCTTGGCGCCCGTCGCGGTGAACTGCACCGTCCCATAATATTCCTTCTCAATCAGCTGATCCTCTTCCGCGAGGATTTTGAGCATTTTGCTGGTGCTCGGTCGTTTGACGCCCAGAGAGGAGGCGATGTCCTTGCACTGAACCGCCCGGCCGTCACATCCAAGCTCATAGATTGTGAATAAATACCGCTTTTTTGATGCAGAAAGCATGTACGGGGTTCCTCCTTCTGTGCGGATGCAAGTTATAGGTCATACGGTTTACGGCGGCGAATCTTCACATGCCGGGGATGGGGGGAATGAAAGGAACGGCCATCACAGTGGCCGCTGCATCCGCCGCTGGGACCTGAAGAATGACAGCCGGCACAGCCGCCGGTTTTCCAGGTGTATCGGATGGCCAAAACAAACAGGACTGCGATTGCAAGACAGATGATGATAGATGCTACCGTCAAAGAGCTCCCTCCTTCTTAGTCCAGGATTTTGCCGTTACGTCGTGGGGATGGAGGAAGATAGGCGCCGTTCCTTTTCATAGGGATTCGGGCGGACCAGCAAGAAGACAAGCAATGCCAGGAACGCGAACCCGAGTACCGTCCAGCCGGTGAAAACGCCGGTGGTAAAGAGTGTGATGAGTTGGTAGAGAATCGTGCCGATGACATAGGCAAAGCCGCATTCGTAGAGAATGGCAAAGGCGAACCATTTACCGCTTTCCATTTGGCGTTTGATGGCACCCATGGCGGCAAAGCAGGGCGCACACAGCAGGTTAAAGGCCAGGAAGGCGACCATCGCGGCTTGCGTGCCAAACAGGGACTGCGTGGCGGCCCACATGCCGGGGTCAGCTTCTGTCCCATCGCCGAGGCCAAACAGAACGCCGAAGGTGCCGACAACATTTTCCTTGGCGATCAGGCCCGTGATGGTTGCCACGGCTGCCGGCCACTGGGAGGATGCGCCAAAACCCAGGGGCGTAAAGATAAAGGCGATCGCCTGGCCGACATGGCCCAGAATGCTGTAATCCATGACATTGACAAGAGACGGGGCGGTGTCCTGAATGAGCATGCCAAAGGAGCCGCTGCCGCCTGCCCAGCTCTGCCAGCCGAAGTTCGACAAAAACCAGATCACGATCACAGCGCCGAAGATCACGGTGCCGGCCTTGATGATGAAGGAACGGACGCGCTCCCACATGTGAATCAGGATGCCCTTTGGAGCTGGTACATGGTACTGCGGCAGCTCCATCACAAACGGCGCGGGATCGCCGGAAAACGGCTTTGTCTTTTTCAGGATAATACCCGAGACAATGACCGCGATGACGCCCAGGAAGTAGAACAGCGGAGCGACCCAGCCGCCCATCTGGGAGCCGGCCAGCGCGCCAAACAGCAGGGCAATAATCGGCAGCTTGGCGCTGCATGGGACGAATGTGGTGGTCATGATCGTCATGCGGCGGTCATGCTCGTTTTCAATGGTCTTTGTGGACATGATGCCCGGTACGCCGCAGCCGGAGGAGATCAGCATCGGAATGAAGCTCTTTCCGGAGAGGCCGAACTGGCGGAAGATACGGTCCATGATGAACGCGACGCGCGCCATGTAACCGATATCCTCCAGGATGGACAGGAAGAAGAACAGCACGAACATCTGCGGCACAAAGCCGAGCACCGAACCGACACCCGTGACGATGCCGTCGAGGACCAGGCCGGAGAGCCAGTCAGGCGCCTGCGCGGCCTGCATACCCAGGTTGACCACGTGATAGATGCTGGGCACCCAGATCCCGAAATCGGCCGGGTCGGGCTCTTCTGTGACTGGCGCTGCATCGGACGCTTCTGCAACTGCATCCGGGTCCGGCGCGTCGCCGTCTTCATTGAGGACGCCGTCGAGCGAACCGGAGGCGGACACGATGTCATTGGCATCGGTCACAGCAGCCGTCAAATCCACATTGGCCGCCTTTGCAGCGTCCGCCAGAGACGTGTTGCTGGCTGCGGCCGCGTCTACGTCGACGCCCGCG
>USIA01000158.1 GCA_900554535.1 uncultured Oscillospiraceae bacterium
CGCTTTTTCCCGCGGCCGTATAAGGGGCGGATTTGGCGCGGCCCTCGATTTTGAGGCTGTCCACGCCCGCCTGCAAGAGCTCCGGTAGATGGTCCGCCATACGCAAATCGCGCGCATTCAAAATGTAAGTGCCGCCGTCCGCCTCGCCAATCGGAAAATACTGGCCCGGGCGCGTTTCCTCGCACAGCGCATATTTCCAGCGGCAGGGCTGAGCGCAGTCGCCATGGTTCCCGTCGCGGCCCGTAAAATAATTGGAAAGCAGACAACGTCCGGAAAAGGACACACACATGGCGCCATGCACAAAGCACTCGATCTCCAGCTCCTTGGGCGTCTTGGCGCGCAGTGTGGCGATCTCGTCCAAAGACATCTCGCGTGCCAGCACAACGCGCTTTGCGCCCAACTCATAGAGTCTACGGGCTGCGGCGTAATTGACCACGCCCGTCTGGGTCGAGATGTGCAGTTCCACATTTGGCGCGACTTTCTGCGCCAGCGCCATGACGCCCAGGTCCGTGACAATGAAAGCGTCCACGCCCGCGTCGCGCGCCATCCATAAAAACGGCTCCATCTGATCCATATCGTCGTTGCGTGGAAGGATATTGCAGGTTAGGTAAACGCGCACGCCGCGCGCATGGGCGTAGTCCACGGCATCCGCGAGCTGCTGTGGGTCAAAATTATCCGGCGCAGAGCGCATGCCAAACATCGTTCCCGCCAGATAGACAGCGTCCGCACCGAATTGGACGGCTGCTTCCAACCGTTCCCGGTCGCCCGCGGGCGAAAGCAATTCCGGCAGTTGTAGCTGCGGCTTCTCCGGTTTCATCATTTCAAACCTGCTTTCTCCAAATTTGCCTCATGCCCCGCCGGAGTTTCAGCATAATACGCCTCGCCCGTCTCCGGATTGTGGCAGAAATAGAAGTATGCCGTGTCGTTCGGGTTCAGCGCCGCATCGATCGCATCCAGGCCGGGATTGCAAATCGGCCCAGCCGGCAGACCCTCGATGGTATACGTGTCATACGTGCTCTTATAAGTCTCCCGCTTGTCCGCCGGCACAGCATCCTTATTGCGGTAAGGATAATACGTGGTCGAATCGCAATCAAGGTGGAAGATATCATACTGATCGCCATATTGCAGGCGGTTATTGAGTACCGAAGAGACATTGTACATGTCGTCCTTATTGGCCGCTTCCGCCTGGATGATGGATGCCAGCGTCAGCAGTTGATCCAGCGTCATGCCCTTCTTCTGTGCTGCGTCACGGATCTCCTGTGTAAACTGTGTGTTGGCATTGTCCAAAAATTTCTGCACAATGTCCTGCGGACTCTCATTTTTATAGAACGTATAGGTATCTGGGAACAGGTAACCCTCCAACTTATAATAGCGCCCCTGCAAATTTTTCAAATCAGACACCATTGTGTATGCGCTGTCAAAATCAGAGGTGTTTAATTCATTGAGAAAATCGTCCGCATTGGTGATCACGCCTTCTTTGACCAGCATCTGTGCGATCTCTAAAGCATTTCTGCCTTCTGGAATGGTGAGTTTCACCACGTCCTGGCGTTCTTCGTCCGAGCGGAACAAATGAGTCAGGGCCTCATAATCCGTCTTCTGGCTCAGCTGCCAGCTGCCATTGTGATAGCGGCCATCTGCACCGCGCAGACTGGAATACAGGCAAAAAAAGTCCACATCCTCAATCACACCATGTTGCTTGAGAATCTGCGCAACCTCACGCGTGGCCTCCTTATTCTGTTTCTCAGCCGCCTTCTGCTTGGCGGGATCCGTCATCTTCTGGATGTCCGACGGTGTGGTTTCCTTGTCTGAGACACTCGTCGGGATTTCGATCGTGACTTTGGTATCAGGCCGGTTGACTGCCAGAAAATCATTCATCCACCAGACCAAAAAGCGCCCCAACAGTAAGCCAATGAGCACCACCATCGCCCACCACACCAGCCGGAAAAAGCGCCGGTTTTGCTTGCGCTTGGCCCGATTGCGCCGAATATGATTTTTTTTGGCACGTTTGGCCTGCATTCTGTCATATACTGCCTCGTTCCAGGCAGGGACGTTGGTGTCTGGCCGGTTCATCGTCGGCTGCACTGGTTTTTCACGCATGCGGCACCTCCCGATGGTCAGCGGAATGCTGGCCGATCCTCCTGATATAATTTTCTGTCACCAGCACATCCACAGGCTGGTCGTAATAGCCATGCGGCAGATTCCACGGAACACAGGCGCGATAGCACAATCCCGCGGTACGACCGCCGAATTTGGAAAGAAACCTGTCATAATAACCTTTCCCATATCCCAGCCGATACCCCTGCGTATCGAAAGCCAGCCCCGGCACAATACATAAGCCGTGACGCAGATCTGTCAGTGCCTGGCATTTTTGAGGATTTGGCTCGAGAACTCCAAACATGCCCGGTTCCAGATCTTCGAGCGAACGAATAAAATAAAACTGCATCTCGCGCGTACCTGGGATACAACGCGGCACTGCCACGCGTTTTTTGCCGGCAAGCGCGGCTTCAATCAGGCCGATGGTATCCACTTCAATGGGCTTGCTGACATAGGTCAGCAGCACACGATTGTGACGATAGACTGGCAGGCGCAAGACGCGCCGGCGGATAGCCGCGTCCATCTCCGCTTTCCGGACCGGGTCAAGTTCCTCGCGGTAGGCGCGGTAGCGCTGGCGCAAGCCGTTTTTGATTTCCTTAATGTTGCGCTTCACGGGCATTGGATGGACTTCCGGATCTCCTCTGACTTTTCAGCGCCACACAGCACACAGACCAGCTGCAGGCCGAAATCGACCGCCACGCCCGCGCCTTTTGCCGTGATGATTTTGCCGCTTTGGACAACGGACTCGCTACCCACCGTACAGCCCAGCTCCGACTCAAATCCGGGGTAGCAGACCGCTGTATGACCCTTTAAAATGCCCCAATGTCCCAACACAGAAGGTGCCGCGCAGATGGCCGCCAAATACGCGTCCAATTTGACACAAGTATCCACCGCCCGGCGAACCACTGGTGAGGCTTCCAAATTTGTAGTGCCGGGCATGCCGCCAGGCAGGACTACCAGCTCCGGTGGCTGTGCCTGAAGGTCGAGTTCGCTGTCCGCAAGGTCAGTCGTCACACGAATCCCGTGTGCGCCGGTGATCTCCTTGCCGCCGACGCCGACAGTCGCGACCTGTTTTCCGGCGCGCCGCAACACATCGACCGGTGCAAATGCCTCGACTTCTTCAAAGCCGTTTGCTAAAAACACATAAATCATAGGGTACACTCCTTTATTATCGTATTCTATTATGCTCAGACGCGCTGCGGGCAGCAGGCGTCAAATTTTTGCAAAATCTCTTGATGGATGGAGACAGGCGAACGCACCTGCTCTCCCTGTGCACAGACGATCACTTGCCAATCAAACTGGCGGGCTGCATAAAGCGCCGCTTCGCGGCACGCCGCCTGATAAGCCGCGTTCTGTTCGTGGATGTCTTCCCGACTTGTGTCGCCGGCGTAACGCTTCTCCATCAGCTTTCGGGAAGCTGCGGACGGCATGTCAAGATAGAATGTCAAGTTTGGCTGCGGCAGGCCACATTTCTGATACTCAAAATCGAAAAGCCAGGCCCCGAAGGCTTCCCATTCCGCACGCGGCAGCTTGGGCAACTGATAGATCAGATTGGAAGTGGTGTATCGGTCCGCAATAATGGTTTGGCCCGCCAGATACGCAGCCTTCCAAAACTGCTGGTAGGAGGCAAACCGGTCTACTGTATAAAAAGAAGCCGCTGCATAGGGGTTGACATCATTTGGATTCTTACCAAACGCGCCGTTTAGGTATAGCTTTACCAGTGCAGAAGAAGGCTGCCCGTAATCGGGAAAAGAAATATGGCACACCGGTATTCCGCGCGCTTCCAGCGCCTGACAGAGCAGCTTCGTTTGGGTCGCCTTACCACAGCCATCAAGGCCCTCCAGCACAATCAGCCGCCCGCTCATGGCTGTTTCGCTTCCATTTCCCGATACCGGGCGCGCACGGCATCCGCTTTGCCGCAGGTCATCCTGCCTTCCGGGCATGCGCCGCGCAGGCAGCCGGGGCCTGCATTTGCAAACAGGCGCGGCGCCACACCGCGGACCCGCCGCAGCATCTGCCAGGCCACGTCGCCGATTTCCAGAGGACCAG
>USIA01000159.1 GCA_900554535.1 uncultured Oscillospiraceae bacterium
CCCTTCTCTTCCTTTTCCCAATCTTTTGCTTTATTCAGTTTTCAGTGTACAAAAAGGAAGGTCGGCGTTTGGAACGCCGGCCTTTTTCGTTTATCAGCATTTATGCGAAAGAGGTTTCACGATCTCCAGGAAGAATCGAAAACTGAGACTTCAAGTACGACGCAGAAAACAAAAAGATGGGACAGGAGTGAGGACTGTGAATGCAAACGAGACGAAAACGCCGTCACATATTAAGATCCGTGGCGGACATGTTCATAATTTGAAAAACATTGACGTGGATATACCGCTTCAGAAGATCGTGGCAATTGCCGGCGTGTCTGGTTCGGGAAAATCATCACTGGCTTTGGGCATTCTTTATGCGGAGGGTTCAAGGCGGTATCTGGAGGCTCTTTCCACTTATACAAGGCGCCGCATGACACAGGCGGAGAAAGCACAAGTGGACGAGGTGCTTTATGTCCCGGCAGCGCTTGCGTTACGGCAGAGGCCGGGCGTTCCCGGCATTCGCAGCACATTTGGGACTGGAACGGAACTCTTAAACAGCCTGCGCCTGATGTATTCGAGGCTGGCAAGCCACCGGTGTCCGAACGGTCATTATGTGGAGCCTTCCCTAAATGTTGCCGCAGGTCTGGAACTGGTATGCCCGGCGTGTGGTGAACACTTCTTCGCGCCAAGTGCGGAGGAACTGGCTTTCAACAGCCAGGGAGCCTGCAAACGCTGTGACGGGACCGGAATTGTTCGTACTGTGGATGAATCGACATTGGTGCCGGATGAAAGCCTGACGATCGATGAAGGCGCTGTTGCACCGTGGCAGACGCTGATGTGGTCGCTGATGAAGGACATCGTCCGTGAGATGGGCGTTCGGACAGATGTGCCGTTTAAGGATCTGACCGAAAAAGAACGGGATATCGTCTTCCACGGGCCGGCAATCAAGAAGCATATCATTTATCAAAACAAGACCAGCGGTGCGGCTGGAGATATGGATTTTACCTACTTCAACGCGACTTATACTGTCGAAAACGCGCTATCAAAAGTGAAAGACGAAAAAGGCATGAAACGGGTGGAAAAGTTCCTGCGGCAGGGCGTATGCCCAGACTGCGGCGGCACAAGGCTTTCCGAAGCCGCTCGTGCGCCGAAACTGCGGGGGATTTCCCTTGCCGAAGCCTGCGAGATGACGCTTTCAGATTTGTCAGACTGGGTTAAAGGCGTGCCGGACTCGCTGCCGGAAGAGATGCGCCCGATGGCAGAAAGTATCTGTGATTCTTTTCAAGGGGCCGCAAAGCGATTAATGGATCTGGGGCTCTCCTATTTGACGCTTGACCGTGCGGCCTCAACACTTTCCACCGGGGAACGTCAGCGGATGCAGCTGGCGAGAGCGGTGCGGAACCGTACGACCGGCGTTCTTTATGTGCTGGACGAGCCGTCCATCGGCCTGCATCCTTCAAATATGGAGGGGCTGACCGGTGTAATGCACGATCTGCTTTCCGACGGAAATACCGTGATTCTGGTTGACCACGACACCAACGTACTGAAAAAAGCAGACTGGCTGATTGAACTTGGCCCGGGCGCCGGAGCGAACGGAGGCACGATCATTGCCCAGGGCAGCATTGATGATGTGAAGAAGAATCCTTCGTCAAAAATCGCAGGATTCCTCACCGGAGAAACGGTGATCGATGTCGGAAACCATATCCCTGCAAAGGAAATGTTTGATCTTGGCACGATACATCTTTCCACTTCCAATATCCATACGGTAAAGCCCCTGGAGGTGAATTTTCCGAAAGGACGGATGATCGCCGTGACCGGTGTGTCCGGCTCCGGAAAGACGACAATGGTTCTGGAGAGTCTGATTCCTGCTCTGGAAGCAGAAATAAAGGGGACGAAGTTACCGGCGCATGTGAAGTCTGTATCGGCGGACGGCATCCGGCAGGTCAAGCTGATTGATGCAACGCCGATTGGCATCAATGTGCGCTCTACGGTGGCGACTTATGCCGATGTGCACGACGAACTTCGCAAGATCTATGCGAGGACACCGGATGCAAAGGCGAAAGGATATAAAGCGGGCGACTTCTCCTACAATACAGGGAAACTGCGATGCCCGGTCTGTGACGGAACAGGGACCATCAGCCTGGACATACAGTTTCTGCCGGATGTTGACATTCCCTGCCCTGACTGTGGCGGATCCAGATATTCCAAAGAAGCCAGTTTGATTCGCAGATTTCCAAAGAAAGCAGAAACGGGATATACCCTGCCGGAGCTGATGGATATGAGTGTAGACGAGGCGCTCACTGCGTGTGATGACCTTCCGAAAGTAAAGCGAAAACTGCAAGTGCTGCATGATCTCGGACTGGGATATCTCACACTTGGAGAGGAAACACCGAGCCTTTCCGGAGGAGAGGCGCAGAGGCTGAAACTGGCCAGCGAAATGGGAAAAGGCCAGTCCGATTCCGTGTTCGTGTTTGATGAGCCGACCATCGGTCTGCATCCACTGGATGTGGAAACACTATTGAAAGTTTTCAAAGGCCTGATAGACAGCGGCGCAACAGTGATTGTCATCGAGCATGATCTCGATGTCATCCGAAACGCGGATTATGTGATCGATATGGGGCCGGGAGGCGGTGTCCTTGGCGGCAGGATTGTGGCGCAGGGCACGCCGGAAGAAATCTGTAAATGCGTGAACAGTAAGACAGGATTCTATTTAAAACAATCATATGGAAAAGTTGAATAATCGAAAATTCTCATAAAGGCGGCGAGACGAACCTGCGCTGCCCCGGTATGGGAATCAAAAATACGCCTTGAAACGGCTTTTTTGGGCCGAATCAGGGCGTATTTTATATATAGGTGTATAGGTGGCGCGAGAGCATGCGCACATCGTGCCTCAGCCAAACTGCCGTGAAAACCACCACCAGTTATATAGGAAGAAGGTGCCCAAAAACGAGAGGAGCATATAGAGGGCAGCTTCCGAGCGCCCCGGCTTCGCCGCTTTCAAGCGTTCGCCCGCCACACGGCAGAAGAGCTTCCAGATCAGATAGCCCACGACCGCGCCCAGCGTGTTGGCGATCAGATCGTCCACATCGGTTGTCCGGGTGTTGAAGAGCTGTGAACACTCGATCGCCGCGGAAAGCAGAAACCCGGCCAGCGCCGTATAGCCCAGCCTTCGGTAGCCACGCCAAAGCAGCGGCAGTAAAAATCCCAGCGGTGCACACAGGATGATATTCAGCACAAAGCCCAGATTCAAATGCCGGAATGGAATCAGATTGATGGCCCCCTGCAGCAGGGAAGTGTTCAGAGTGCCCTCCGGCTTGTTCATCATGTCGGCCAGCGTTCCGATGCCGGTCACGTCAAAGACCTGCCAAAGATAAAGCAGAAACAACACAATCCAGATGCGCTGCACAGCCGTGGACCGAAACGGCCGGGAGCTGCGCAGCCGCAAAAGAAGCCGCCAGATAATGCAGGGCAAAAGCATGCACACGAGACTTGTATAGGGGGAAAAGATACGAAGACAAAAGCGTCACATCCTTTCTTTTCAGAAAATAGACCGGGCATCCGGTCCCGCAAAGCCGGTTTCCATGAAGCCGAAAAACGGCCGGACAAATTCGAAGCGGGAAAGCTTTCAGGGATTGCAGTAAATGGCAACCGCGTGATAGGGATCGTCCGCGCGGCCAATCGTGAAGGTCAGCTTCCGTTTGCCGACGCCGCCGTTGGCGTTGTTGTCGATCATCCACGGCTCCCCATTCTGATCGCCGATGTAAATGCCCACGTGGCGGGCGGGGCCGCTGACCTCTTGATAATAGATCAGATCGCCCAGCTGCATGCCCATGGCTTTCGTTTGCAGCAGGCCGGATTTGTCGTAGCGGATGCCGCTGGCGGTCAGATAAACGCCGTTTCCATTGGCGCCGCGGGCGCTGAGTTCCTGCATCTGTTCCGCGGTAGTGCGGCCGATGTCGCCCCGCTTTTTGCCCAGCGTGTCGAGATAGACGCGGCGCACATATCCCGCGCACAGCCCCGGCCCGATGCCCGGACAGGTGAAGGCCGCGCTTTCATACGGCTCCCCTTCAAAGCTTTCGGCATAGTGGACCAACTTCTGCCGCTGGCCC
>USIA01000160.1 GCA_900554535.1 uncultured Oscillospiraceae bacterium
CGGGCCTTTTAAGGGGGCGGCCCAGGCCCCGCTGCCGGTGGCGGGGTCTAAAGCCCGCTGCCAGGCAAAGATAAAATCCGCTGCCGTTATGGGCGTTGGCGTATCGTCCGAGGCGTCGCTGGACTCCGTCAGGCTGGGTACATTGCCGTTCCAGACCGCATCTTTGCGCAGATGAAATGTAAATTGGGTGTTGTCGCTGTTAGCTTCCCAGCTTTCTGCCACGCCAGGCTGCACCTTGCCCTCTGCATCCACCCGGCACAGGCCTTCATACAGGGCCGCGATCAGCGTGGCAGCATCGCTGCCGTGTGCGATCTGCGGGTCCAGTGTAGCCGGTTCCTCGATCAACTGGGACGTGATCGTCTGATTATCCTTCTTGTTACAGCCTGATACGGAAAAAAGGACAAGCACGACACAGAGAAGCGCGCTGAGAATGCGTTTCACAGGACTCCCTCCCTTCTTTTTCTCATTTGTATTTCATTTTATCATGATTCGACAGGTGCTTCAATAAGTTGACATAATTTTTATTCTTACACTTTTGTCACCAATTAAGACCTTGGGGCGGCGTGGCCGCAGTCAAAACATTATGTCAACTCGCGGTGGAACCTCTCCTGTGCTTTTTGGAGGATACTAGGACCTTGTGGGGCGCTGCCCCAAACCCCGCCACCTTTAAAAAGGTGGACGAAACTTTTTTCGCGCTTCGCGGCCGTCGATTTACGTTCGTCGCAAGGCGATATTGTTCGCCTAAAGCATCGCGCCTACTCGCGGGGGACAACCAACTGGCGCAATCACAAAAACTGCGCGTCCTGCGTCCAGGCTCAGCCTGCCGGGGGAACCCCTCGCAAGGGTTCCCCCAAACCCTTTCCTGTGCTTTTTGGAGGATACTAGGACCTTGGGGCGCTGCCCCAAACCCCACTGGGGATTGAATCCCCAGACCCCCTTAGCGCTGCGCGGTTGTCGGTTATCAATTTACATTCGTCGCAAAGCAAAATCGTGTGTGGCAAAGCATCGTCTACTCGCGGGGGATCAGCCTATTGACGCAACTACAATTATTGCGCGTCACGCGTGCAGGCTCAGCCTGCCGCGATTGCCTGCGGGGGCTCCCCACCGCCTCAGGCTGAGAAAAAGTAAAAATAAATCTCATTTCTATTATTGACTATTTTCAAAAAAATTGGTATACTAAAATTATGGAAGACAAACAAAAAACCGGAACGAATCCGGATATAACACACAAAACAGAAATTTGAAAAGGAAGGGATTAAACGATGAGTAATCCGAAGGCAAAATTTTTCCGCTGCCCGCATTGTGGCAATCTGATGTTTGTAGTCAACGGCTCCGGCGTTGTGCCGGTGTGCTGCGGCGAACCCATGATGGAGCTGAAACCCAACACCAATGGCGCAGGGGAGAAGCATACCCCTGTTGTCGATCAGGATGGTCAGAAGGTGACGGTCACGGTCAGCGAGGTGCTCCACCCGATGCAGGAGGACCATTGGATCGAGTGGGTCTATCTGGAGACGGACAAGGGCGGCTATTACCGCACTTTCAAGGCCGGCGAAAAGCCGGAGGCTGTCTTTGAGATCCAGCCGGACGAACAGCCGATGGATGCATATGCTTATTGCAACCTGCACGGGCTGTGGGCGATCTGAAACCTGCACACATTGTATGCACCCGGATGACCGGGCATGCGTAAGGGCGGCTGAAACGCCCAGCTTGTCCATGCGCCCGGATACGTCTAAACCGCCGGCCCGGACTTTTCGGGCATAATCAAAGAGGACAAATGCGGTTCCATTTGGAATGCATTTGTCCTCTTGTTATTTGTGTGAGATTTTAAAAGGAGTCACGCTTCGCGCCGTCGTCAGTCTGCGAGCCGTGCCTGCAGCTGGTCCAGTTCGTCGTGCAGCTCTTTGGGCAGCTTATTGCCGAACTGCTTGTAGAATTCCGCGATCCCCTCGGCTTCCTTGGTCCACTGGGCCTTGTCTACGGTCAGGATGGACTTCAGCGTGTCAAAGCTGATCTTGTCCTCAATGCCCTCAAGGTTGATGTCCTCGGGCTTGGGCACATAGCCGATCGGCGTTTCCACAGCGTCCACCTTGCCGGCGACGCGGTCCAGAATCCAGTCCACAACGCGCAGGTTGTCGCCAAAGCCCGGCCACAGGAAGTTGCCTTCGTCGTCGAGGCGGAACCAGTTGACGTTGAAGATCTTCGGCGCTTTGTCGCCGAGCTTTTTGCCCATCTCGATCCAGTGCGCAAAGTAATCGCCCATGTTGTAGCCGCAGAACGGCAGCATGGCCATCGGATCACGGCGCACAACGCCGACCGCCCCCGTCGCGGCGGCTGTCGTTTCGGATGCCATAATGGAACCTACGAACACACCGTTGTTCCAGTCGCGGGATTGATACACCAGCGGCGTGGTCTGCGCGCGGCGGCCGCCAAAGATGATCGCCGAGATCGGCACGCCCGTGCCCTTGTCAAATTCGGGGCTAATGCAGGGGCAGTTTTTGGCCGGCGCGGTGAAGCGGCTGTTGGGATGCGCGCCCTTTTCCTTGCTGGTCTTGCCGTTCCAGGGGTTGCCCTTCCAGTCGGTGCCGTTCTCCGGCGGGTTCTTGTCCAGACCCTCCCACCAAACGGTCATGTCATCGTTATTCAGCGCCACGTTTGTGAAGATGGTGTCCTTCTTCGTGGTGGCCAGTGCGTTCGGGTTGGAGTGGTCGTTCGTGCCGGGCGCAACGCCGAAGAATCCGTTCTCCGGGTTGATGGCCCACAGCCGGCCGTCCGGGCCGATGCGCATCCAGGCGATGTCGTCGCCCACGGTGAAGATCTTATAGCCGCGGCGCTTGTAGCCCTCCGGCGGGATGAGCATCGCGAGGTTCGTCTTGCCGCATGCGGACGGGAACGCAGCGGTCACGTATTTGATCTCGCCCTGCGGGTTCTGCACGCCCAAAATCAGCATATGCTCGGCCATCCAGCCCTCGTTTTTGCCCTGGAAGGAAGCAATGCGCAGTGCAAAGCACTTTTTCCCCAACAGCACGTTGCCGCCATAAGCAGAGTTGACGGAGATGATCGTGTTGTCCTCCGGGAACTGGCAGATATAGCGCTTTTCCGGGTCCACGTCGCACTTTGCGTGCAGGCCCTTGACCCAGTCGGTGCTGTCGCCGAGCACTTCCCAGACCTTGTCGCCGACACGCGCCATGATGGACATGTTCAAGACAACATAGAGGGAATCGGTCAGCTCAACGCCGATTTTGGCGAACGGGGAGCCGATCGGGCCCATGGAATAGGGAATCACATACATCGTGCGGCCCTTGTAGCTGCCGCGGGCGATGTCATAGAGCATCTTGTAGCATTCCTGCGGGTCCATCCAGTGGTTGGTGGGGCCTGCATCCTCTTCCTTGCGGGTGCAGATGAAGGTGCGGTCCTCTACGCGCGCCACGTCGTTTTGCGCGGTGCGGTGCAAAAAGCAGCCCGGCAGCTTCTCTTGATTGAGTTTAATCATCTCGCCGGTCTCGACCGCCTCCTGGCGCAGCTTTTCCAGCTGCTCCTCCGAGCCGTCGATCCAGGTTACAGTATCCGGGTTGACGAGGGCTTTCATCTCGTCGACCCACTTAAGCACAGATTGATTGGTTGTCATGCTTGCGCTCCTTTCGGCCAAATGGCTCTTCTTGCCTGCATTCAGCAGTGCCCAGTACCGATTATTATAATACAAATGCCGGGGGGAATCAATGTTGGAATTGTGAATTTTTAGCGGCTTTTTCTTTCATCATTTGGACCATTAGCCCGTTTCCATCGCCATTTCCGGCCGGGCGTTGAGGTCCATTCCGGCGGTATGGCCGGCCAAAAATTCATAATACCCCTGTGCGCCGACCATGGCCGCGTTGTCGCCGCACAGCGAAAGTTCCGGCCGGAAAAAGGCCCAACCGCGCTTTTGGCAGAGACTTTCCAGCCGCCTGCGCAGCAGCCGGTTCGCGCTGACCCCGCCCGCGATCACGAGCTTTTGCGCGCCCGTCTGTTCCATGGCGTACACGGTGTTGCGTTCCAGGCAAT
>USIA01000161.1 GCA_900554535.1 uncultured Oscillospiraceae bacterium
CCGCATTGCCCAACGGCCGGTCCATATCCGTAATCAGGGCAATCGTTTTGCGGCCCACGTGCTCGCCGATCTGCACCATCACCTGGGCAAGCTTTACCGCCTGTTCAGTCGTGTGCATAAACGCGCCGCTGCCGGTCTTGACATCCAGCAAAATGCAGTCCGCGCCCGCGGCGATTTTTTTGCTCATAATGCTCGTGGCGATCAGCGGAATGCTTTCCACCGTCGCGGTCACGTCCCGCAGGGCATAGAGCTTTTTATCCGCCGGGTCGAGGTTGCCGGACTGTCCGATCACGCTCACGCCGACTTTCCGGACAATATCCAGAAACTCCGCACGGTCAATCGCGGTCCGCATGCCGGGGATGGATTCCATCTTATCCACGGTGCCGCCCGTGTGCCCCAGCCCGCGGCCGCTCATCTTCGCCACCGGCACGCCCAGGGACGCCACGATCGGCGAAATGATCAGGGTCGTCTTGTCGCCGACGCCGCCGGTGCTGTGCTTGTCGACCTTGACGCCGGGAATAGAGGAGAGGTCCACCATATCCCCGGAATGCGCCATGCACATGGTCATTGCGGCGGTTTCGTGGGGCGTCATGCCCCGGAAATAGATCGCCATCAGCAGGGCGGAAACCTGATAATCCGGGATTTTTCCCGCCACATAGCCGTTGATGACAAACGCGATTTCCTCGTCCGTCAGGATGCCGCCGTCCCGTTTTTTCATGATGATGTCGTACATTCTCAGCATGGTTTTGTTTACGCTCCTTTTTTGCAGGCTGAATTATGTTTTGAGATTGCCGGGGCCAAAGCCCATGGGCAGGATCTGTTTTAATAGATAAGTATCCCATTCCTGTTCATTTTTGCCCAGAATCACCCGGAAGGCCGCCGGGTCACAGAATTCCATCATGACCTGGCGGCAGACGCCGCAGGGTGGGCACAGCGCATGCGGCGGCTCTCCCTGCTTGCCGCCGACGATGGCGATCGCCGCAAAGCTACGCTCCCCGTCGCTGACCGCCTTGAAAAACGCCGTGCGCTCCGCGCAGTTAGAGGGGGTGTAGGCGGCATTCTCAATGTTGCAGCCCAGATAAACCTTGCCGTCCGCACACAACAACGCCGCGCCCACCGCAAAGCCGGAATACGGCACATAGGCGCGCTCCCGCGCGGTCAGCGCAAGCTTTAGCAATTCTTTTTCGTCCATCATGTAAATTTCCTTTCTCAGGGCAAACACCCCGCAAAGTGCGCTTTCTTTTTGGCCTCCTTGGCCAAAGCCTATCAATGTGACGCGCCTCAGCGTACAGGCGCCGCTGCGGGTATTCTTTCAGATTCATTTGGCACACCCATGCCGGCATGAACGCGTCTTCTTCTGATTTTATTATACCAAAATTGACCTGCATGAAAAGAGCTATGTCCCTATGTTTTTATAAAATATTGCTAGAAAAGCGAGCAAATGCGCCCGTTCTGTCGAAATGTTTCCGGCAGGACGGGCGCATGTTGTTTTTTCATGAATCCGCTGATTGGGCGGGATGTTTGTGCGGACGCGCCGCCAGGAGGGTCGAGGCCACGGCAGCGCCCAGGATGATGACGGCGCCCATAACCTCCCGGCTTGTGGGCCATTCGCCGAGCAGCAGTGCTGCCAGTATAATGCCATACACCGATTCCAAGCTGGAGATGACACCGGCTGTCTGCACGCGGACAAACCGGATGCCCACAATAAAAAGCGTGTGCGCCAGCGCGGTGAAGACCGACCCGAACAGCAAAATCAGCCCAACCTCCTGTGCTGTGACCTGCGGCCGGTCAAAAATCAGGACAGGCAGCAGCAACACAGCCGCCACCGCCTGTTCGCAAAAGGCGGTCTGTGTGCCGGAGCAGGTGCGGCCCATCCTGCGATTAATAAGCGACAGAACCGCATAGGTCAGGCTGCCCACCATGCCCAGGAGCACGCCCTGCACCATGCGGTCCCCGAGCTCGAAACGCGGCACGATCAGTAAAACGCCGCAGAACATCACCGCCGCTGTGACCACGCTGCTGGGCCGCAGCCGCTCGTGAAACAGCACCGGCTCCAGAAAGGTCACAAAAATCGGGAACGTCGAAAAGGTCAGCGTGCCCACAGCCACCGTCGAAACCTGGATCGACCCCTGGAAGGTGCTCCAGTGCAGGGCCAGCACCGCGCCCGCCGCGCAAAGCCACAGGCAGTCCTTGCGGCTTTTGGGAAAAAACCGCTGCCGCTGCACCGCCAGCACCAGCGCCAAAATCAGCGCCGAGGAAAATACCCGTCCCCACGTCAGCACCGGCGCGGGCAGGGGAATCCATTTGGGGAAAAGCCCAGCAAAACCCATCAGCAGCACAGCCGCGTGTACCTGCCAGAGTCCCTTTTTCTCTGCCTGCATGGCCTGCTCCTTTCCAAAAACAAACGCCCGACCGGAAAAAACCCGGCCGGGCGTTCCCTCTACAGTTTTTTACAAAAGGCCGGGACTGTCTTTAGGAAACAACCGCCGTTGCCTCTTTGAATTGCTTGAGCTTCGGCTTCGGGGGCTTCTTTACGTTCAGCTTGCGCTCGATCACCTTTTGCAGAACCATCAAAATCGAGATCAGCACCAGGTAGAAGGCCGCCAGCATCGTGTAACCGCCCACATAGTCAAATGTGGTGGTCGCGTAGTTCATCGCCTGCTGGGTCATCTCGTTGACCACAATGATCGTCAGCATGGAGGTGTCCTTCAGCGAGATGATGAACTGGTTAAACAGCGCCGGCAGCATCTGCCGAAAAGCCGGCGGGATGATAATATGCAGCAAAACCTGCCCATTCGACATCCCCAGCGAACGGCCCGCTTCTTTTTGGCCCTCGTCCACGCTTTGCAGCGCGCCGCGCACAATCTCCGTGATGAAGGCGCCGGAATTGATGCTGATGACGATGATGCCCGCCACCGTGCTGTCCATATTGAAGTTATTTCCTCCGCTGCTCAGCAGAGCCGGCACCACATAGTAGACATACAACGCCTGCACAATGATCGGCGTGCCGCGCACAATCCAAATATAGATAAATGCAATCACACGTGCAACCTTGCTCTTCGACTGCAACGCATAGCCCGCGATACAGCCGATCACAAACCCGAATGCAATGCCTACCACCGCAACCAGAATCGTCAGCCTCAAGCCCATAAATAAATTCGGCACCAACGTCTGAAAAATGTCCATCCCAATCCCTGCCTATCTTTTCCGTTTACTCTGTTGCGCAGTGCGCTTTTAAGAACACCACTTTTTATAGAGGCTATCCAGCGTGCCGTCGTCCTTGAGCTCTTTGAGCGCCGCATTGAACTGGCTCTCATACTGGAAGCCCCGCTTGAACGCGATCGCGTACGGCGCCTGGCCCTGGTTAAACTCGTCGCCGACAATTTCGAGCTTGGAGTTCGGATTTGTCTTCAGATAGAACGCGCAGCCCGGTCCATCCTGAATCACGGCGTCGACCTTGCCCTGCTCCAGGGAGGCGTAAGCGGTGGTGATGGTGTCGTGGACCTCCAGTGTGGCGTCCGTCAGATTCTTTTGTGCATACAGGTGGGAAGCTGTTCCCTTTTCAACGGCGACCTTCTTGCCGTGCAGGTCATCGACGCTCTTGATGCCCTCCGGATTCGTCTTGTTGATCATGACCTTTTGGCCGGAATCGCAGTAAATGTCCGAGAAGTCCATGGTCTTTTTGCGTTCGTCTGTCGCGCACAGAGCCGCCATGGCCATGTCCAGCTTGCCCTGCGAGACGGAAGCGGTCAGCGCGGAATAGGACATCGCCTGCACGCTGCCGTCGACTTCAAAGCCCAGCTTATCCTCCAGCTTCTGGAGCAGGTCGAGGTCATAGCCGATCAGGGTCTTTCCATCCGAGTCGTAATAGGTGAACGGACCGAACAGCCCGCTGGTGCCGACCTTCAGCTTGACGCCCTTCATGGAGCCATCCACCGAACCACCGGAAGTGGATGCCGTGCTATCGGCTGCGCTGCTGGCCGCTGTGCTCTCCTCGGACGCAGCGGC
>USIA01000162.1 GCA_900554535.1 uncultured Oscillospiraceae bacterium
CTGGTCAGCGTTCCCAAAACATCCGCCCGGCGCCCCCAACCAGCCAATAAAAAAGGAAGAGCAGCCAAGGATAGGCCGCTCTTCCTGATTTTTTGCCGTTATCTTTTTCTCAAATCGGCTGGATTTCCTTTGCAAAACGTGTGAAATTCGCTTCACCACAAAAGGACTTTTCCCACAGCTTCCGGCAATGACTGCGCAACAGCTGCATTTCTGCGGCCGGACAGGCAGCCGCGGCTCGTAGATGACCGGCCAGCAGTTGTGCCGAGCAGTCGGCCAGCCGGTTTCTCCGTTGCGCACCAACTCGCTGGTACCGCCCACATCTGTCGCAATAGCTGGAATTCCGAAGGAAAAAGCCTCCATGATGGACACGGGCAGTCCCTCAGTGTTGCTTGTGTTGACAAATAAATTCACTGGCGTTTTTTGGTAAAACTGCATGAGCTCCTGGTTTGGAATCGCACCGCGGAAATCCACTTCCATAAAAGTGAGGTGCTCACTCGCATAACGCTGCAATTCCGGCAGCGTGTCGCCGCCGCCAATATGTGTCCATTTGAGCTTCAAGCCGCTGTCTTTCAGCTGAGCCAGTGCTTCCGCCAGAAGGTCCACTCGTTTCAGTGGAGAGATGTGGCAGCAGCTTACGATGTGAAAGACGTCTTCGTGTGGTACAGGGCCGATTCCATAGTCGTGCGTACCCAGGTAAGCGGTAAACACTTTTTGTGTATAGCCGGGCCAGTTTTGATGGATGCATTGGGTCCCGTTTGCGCTGCATGGATAGACGGCGTCGAGATTTTTTAAAAGATAGTGCCTTAATGGCAGATACCCCACCGGGCTGCGCTCCGGGTAGAGGTCATATCCGTGTGCCCGGCAGACGGCCCGGCAGGACTTGGAAGTGCAGTATTTTTTAAGTTGTGTGGCAGCAACGGCGACGTCATAAAACCAATAGGCATAAAACGTGACGCCGTCGAAAGTTTCTAGATGATACGGCAGCAAAATCTGGCGGGAAGCCCGCAAAGACACGCTCGCTTTTTGCAACAAAATAGGCCAGAAATGCACGGGATTTTGGCGAGCCTTTTATGTATTTCAGCTCTTCCGGAACCACGAAGCCATGGAAGGCACGCGACGGAAACAGGCGTAGCGCCGCCGTGGAAAGTCCTTTTTTGATGGAAGAAGCATAGACGGCGTGCGCGGTGACGTTTTCTGGGACTTCGCGCGTCAGCTGTGCGCCGTCGGCAACGCTGGTAGCAATGATGATCACCTGGTCGAATGCTTTCGCCAGAATGGGCACCTCGTCCTCAATAAATTCTTCCCCCTTTCCAAAGGGATATGATTTGGTCAGCATCACTAGGCATTTTTTCATGTGCGTACCTCCTGATCCTGGGGCGATTGGCCGCCCGCATTAGGTGATTTGCACGGAAAAATCATTTCAATCAAATTTAGGATAGCACACTTTCAGCTTTTTTACAAGAAATTGCCTCCAAAAATATAAATTTTTCGTTGTATTGATGACAGTGGGATGGTATAATAGAAAAGATTTCAAGAGATACGACGGCAAATGCGAGAGGAGATGAGTGCTTGCAGCTTTCGATCATCGTTCCGATCTATAAAGCGGAAGCGTATTTAAAAAACTGTGTGGAGAGCATCCTGTCGCAGCCTTTTTCCGACTTTGAACTCCTATTGGTCAACGATGCGTCTCCGGATAAATCGCTGGAGATTGCCCATGATTTTGAGCGCCGGGACGCCCGTGTGACGGTTTACGATAAATTGCACAGCGGGCTGGGGCTGACACGCAATTTCGGTGCGCAGCGCGCGCGTGGCGATTATCTGCTTTTTGTCGATGCCGACGACTGGCTGGGGGAGGACACGCTGGAAAAGCTCATGGAGCCAACGGTGGCGGAACAGGCGGATTTGGTTGTGTTCGATTTTGTGCGTGAAAACCAGGCTGAGGGCATCAGCCGGGTATGCTCCTTGCCCATCGCGTGCCCAACGACTGATCCGGCGGTCAATGAAGAGGTCCTGCGCGAGCTGGTCGGCCCGGATCCGGCCGATTCGCCGTGGCGCAGCGTGGAAATGCTGGGCTGCGCTTGGCGCCGGCTTTACCGCAGGGAATGGTTCCAGGCCAATCGCTTGACCTATCCGGATGAACAGAAGGTGATGCTGGAGGATTTACCCGTCAGTATCCAGGCGCATTGCCTGTCCGCAAAGACGCTTTTTTTGAATATTCCGGCATACCATTACCGCTATAACTCGGATTCCTTGAGCGCTCGCTATCGCGCGGGCCGAATGGAGAAACTCAACCACTGTTATGGCATGATTGCAGATTTTTTACGCGAACAACATATTTATGCGGGACTGGAGCAGCGCCATTTGGCATGGTACCTGCGCCAAGCGGCGCACAGCGCCCTGGTCAATGCTTTTCATCCCGGAAACCCCAAGGACCGGGCCGGAAAGCGCGAGGAAGTGCGCGAAATTCTGCGCAGCCCCATGCTGAAGCGTGCGGCCAAAAGCAACTATCTCAAAAACGGCACGCGTGCTGACCGCATAATCCGCGCCGTTTTGCACACAGGCTCTGTGGGACTTGTGTACTTGTTCTATAGCCAGTATGCAAAAAGGCTGCAAAAAAACGCCGACAAACAGTAGGGAGGCCCGCATGCCAAAAAAAAAGGTCTTGTTTATCAATTATAGCCTGCACAGCGGCGGCATCGAAAAGAGCCTGGTCACGTTGTTGTCCCTGTTTGACTACGATCAATATGAAGTGGATTTGCAGCTGTTTGCGAATGACGGCCTGTTTTTGTCCCGGGTTCCCAAATGCGTGCGGCTGCTGGAACCGCTATTCCCACAAGTCTATAAGCGCAATATCCGTCAGGCTTTCCCCGCCCTTCTGAAGCAGGGGAAGCCAGGCATTGCACTTTGCCGGGCGCGTGTCTCCATTGCGGGACTGAAAGGCACAATGGGCGAACGCCTTGTCAAGATGTGGAAAGTGGAACGCCACTATGTACGTAAGAATTCGCAGATATATGACGCTGCTGTTGCGTTTATGGAGGGCCAGCCGATCTATTACTGCGTGGATTTCGTAAAGGCGCGCCGCAAGATCGGCTTTATCCATGGCGACTACCGCGCGATGGGCCTTGACCGCGATTTTGACGAGTCTTATTTCGGAAAGCTCGACGCGGTTTGTACGGTGTCCGAGTCGTGCAGAAAAGCGCTTGAGGAGACGTTCCCGCAGTACCGGGAAAAATTCCGCGTTCAGTATAATCTGATTTCGCCGCCGCTTCTGCGCCAGATGGCCCAGGAGCCTGCGGATTTTGGCGACGATTTTGCCGGCCAGCGCGTGCTGTCCATCGCCCGTCTTTCGGAACAAAAGGGGCTGGACCTGGCGATGCCGGCGGTTGCGAAGCTGCGGCGAGCGGGGCTGCCATTTCGCTGGTACATCATTGGCGTCGGCCCACAGGAAGCCGCCTTGCGGGAACAGGCGCAGTCACTTGGCATTGCACAGGATGTCATCTTCCTTGGCGAACGCGCGAACCCGTATCCGTTTGTACGCGCATGTGATGTCTATATGCAGCCTTCGCGCTTTGAGGGGAAAAGCATCGCAGTAGATGAGGCGATGGCCCTGTGCAAGCCAATTTTGCTGACGGATTTTTCCACAGCACGCGACCAGATTACGGACGGGAAGACCGGCTTGATTGTGCCGATGTCGCCGGAAGGGATCGAATCAGGGCTCGAACGTTTATTGCGGGATACCGGCCTGCGTGCGGCGCTTTCCGCAGAACTTGCGCGGCACGATTATTCCAATGCAGAAGAAATTCAGAAGCTCTATGCGCTATTGTGACGGGCGCTGGAAAATAACTCTGATGAGGTGAGGGATGCGCTATGAATTTGAACACGCTCTTGGAAGGAATTCCCTGTACCGTGACCGGAAACGCGGATATGCCGGTCACAGGCGTAGTCTATGATTCCCGCAAGG
>USIA01000163.1 GCA_900554535.1 uncultured Oscillospiraceae bacterium
CGGTCGCGCTTCGACAGATCCACCTGCACCTCGCCCTGCACCGTATAGACCAGCGCGGTGTGTGGCGCCTGCAACTGGCCGATCTGAAGCCAGTTGCCCAGCCCGTCGCGCTGGGTGATGTATGCAGCCGCTGGCTCAAGGCGCAGCTGCATGTGCGCAGTGCGCTGAGTTGGCCCATCCGGCGGAATGCAGCGCAGGGTAAAGGCATGCGCTGACACCGGCGCGGTGAATTCCACGGCTGTGTGAAAATAGACAGATAAGTTTCGCATGGTTCAGCCTCCGGTTCCTACGGTTCCTCCCTTTGCCGGGCAATGCCCGCGCAATCCGGCGGCATTGCCTTTCGCAAAACGAAGGCCCGGCCCATGCCAGGCTGTCTCTTATTATAAGGGCAAATTCCCGTATTTTCAACCGGCGCCCATCGTTTCCGACACATCCGCACAAGGGACCGCCCAACGGGCCTACCCCTCAGACCTGGAAGAGGCTTTCGACGCAGCGGATCAGCTCCAGATTGGAAACGGTGCCCGGTGCCTGCAGCACGGCCTGCACCATCATGTCGAGGCTGTCGGCGTTCGTCGCCAACTTGGTCTTATACAAGCGATTTAATAGACGGCTCATCTCCGGGGGCACCCGGTCTTCTCGGTACCCCAGGCGCAGATACAGGCTGATGCGCTCCACGCTGGTGCCGCACTTGATGATATTGCGGGTGTTTTCATCATAGATAAAGTCGTCGCACGCGCCGCGAAAGGCCATGATATTGTCGATGGTCCACTGCGCCTGCAGGCCGGGCCCATCGCTCTGGGCGGCCTTGTGCAGCGCGGAAACCGCCATCTCAATATAGGAAAGCGTGGCGGAAGAGAGCGTGTCGCGCAGCACAACCGCATTGTCATAGGCGCTGTTCATGCTGCTGATCACAGAAGCTTTGTCCTCTTCATCAAATAAGTAGCGGCGGACAAAGTCTGCGTCGTTTTCGTAGTGGTCGGGCACGCCCATCTTGCGGCAGAACGCCGCGTAGTCGACCGGCAGCCCGGCCCCGCAAGGCGGCAGTGGACCGCGTCGCGACCCGCCAGCCGGTCCACCACCCTGTCATAATTATTCAACATGTATGGCAGCGTCGTGAAGACGCGCTCCGTATACCGCCCCAGCCAAAAAAGGCGGTTTGATTTGCTCAATGAGATAGCACCCATGTGTCCTTGAAGCCTCCTCCTTGTGAAGAATTGACGATAAAGCTTGTTTTGTCGCTGGAAAAGCGGGTCAGGCCGCTCGGCCAGACCGTCGTGCTGTCTTTGCCGCTCAGCACAAAGGCGCGCAGGTCCGCCTTGCGCGGCTCTTCCTGGCCGTCGTGCAGCACGGGCAGGTCCTGGAAATCAATGACCTCCTGCGCGATGAAGCGGCGCGGTTCCTTGCGGATCATATCGCGCATCTTTTCGCGCGCCTCTTTCGTCATCTTGCTGCCAAAGACCACGCCGTATCCGCCGGCCTCGGCCACGTCCTTGATGACCAGCTTTTCGAGGTTTTCGAGCACATACAGGCGGTCTTCTTCGTAAAACGGCAGATAGGTCGGCGCGTTTTGCAGGATCGGTTCTTCTCCCAAATAGTACCGGATCATCTTGGGCACAAAGTAATAGATGCCCTTGTCGTCAGCCGCGCCATTGCCCAGCGCATTGAGCAGTGCCACATTGCCCGCGCGGTAGGCGGCCATCAGATTCGGAATGCCGATCAGCGAGGTGGGTTCAAAGGCAACGGGGTCCATATATTCGTCGCTGACGCGGCGGTAAATGGCGCCCACACGCTCTTTTTCGCCATAGGTCTGGTAATAAACCACATCCCCCTCCACAAAGAGGTCACCCGGCTCCGCGAGCACGGCGCCCGTCTTTTCGGCCAGATAGCTGTGCTCAAAATAGGCGGCGTTGTAGCGTCCCGGCGTGAACACGACGTTGAGTCCGCCGGTGTTGACGCTGTCCATCACGCTGCGCAGCAGGTTGTGATAATTGCGGTTGTCGACGATCGGCGTGCCATAAAACGTCGCCGGGCTGCACCGGCGGCAAAGTTCCCGCGCGATCAGCGGGTAGGACGCGCCGGACGGAATGCGCAGGTTATCCTCCAGCACATACCACTCGCCGTCCTTTCCCTGCACCAGGTCGATGCCGGAAATATGGCTGTAAACCCCGCCGGGCGGCGTGATGCCCACGCAGGCGGACAAAAACCCGGACGAGGAATAGGCAAAGTCCGACGGGACAACGCCGTCTTTGACAATGCGCGCCTCGCTGTAAAGATCTTTTAGGTAACAGTTCAGGGCGCGAACCCGCTGCGAAAGCCCGCGATCGAGCTTCTGAAAATCCGCGTGCGAGATGATGCGGGGCAGCGGATCAAACGGAAAGAGCCGTTCGTGAAAAGTCCCGTCTTTATAAATGCCGAATTTGACGCCATAGCGGGCCAGTTGCTTGTTGATCTGGTCTGTGTGACGAATCAGTGGGTTGCCCATAATACGATATCTCCCCTTTTCTTGCATCTGGGACAAGCGCGCTTTGCGAGGCGAAGGCGCCTTTCCAAGTTTCTCTCGCAAAAATGCCCGGATAAATAAAAAAGGCAAAAGAGCGCACCGGCCCCTTTGCCTTCTGATTGTCTATAGCATAGCAACTTTTTCCCAATTTGTCAAATCCAGCGTTCACTCTTCAAAAACGGATGGGCTTGCATGCAGGCAGTTTTGCAGCAGATTTTCCACCTCATCCGGCGTCACAAACGCGGGGATATCCTGTTTTCCCGTCTCGCACAGGAACAAAAGCCGGTCGTCCCAATCGGAAAACGTAATGCGGCAGCAGTCGCGGCGCTCGGTCAGCGCCTCGCCGAAGCGCTCCCGCAGCGCGTCATTGAGCCGCACAAACCCATAAACCGTGATGCCGTCGGCAGAGATCCCCTCCGGCAGCTTTTTTAAAAACGGCGCGGAAAGGCTGAGCTCCACCGGCACTTCCGTGAGTCCGCCCGGAATCGAGCGCATTTCCGGCAGGATCGTCCGGAAATGGTCCGGGGTGATGTAGGTATCCAGCTTGACAAATACAGCGTCTGCATAGCGTTTGACGGCCATTGAGAATCCCCCCTGTCTATTTCCTGCCTTTACAGGCCGAAGCTCTTCCGGTAAATCGCCTCCAGCGCCGCCTGGTCGGGCACAACCAGGCAGTTCGCTAAATTCTTCGACTGGACTGCGATGGCTGCATATTGATGCGCCTGTTCCGCGGAAAGCGGTTCCGGCGCGCCGAGCAACGTTGCAAATTCACGGCGCAGCGCCTCGACCGTGTCAAAGCCGAGGCATTTGAGCACCTCGCCGACGCGGTCCGGGGCCTTCGGCTGCATCCAGTCAAGGAACGCCGCAAACAGCAGGCCGTTCGCGCGGCCGTGGTCGATATGTTGAAAATAGGTCAGCGAATAGCCCATTCCATGCACAGCCGTGGTGCCAGTGTTGGCAATGACCATGCCCGCCTCCGTAGAAGCAATCAGCAGGCTCTGGCGCTGCGACGGGGTCAGGCTGCCCTGTTCAAGTGCCGGGAAACAGGCCGCGATGCGGGCCAGCGCCTCTTTTGCCAGGCAATCGGAAAGCGCGCCCGCCTTGCAGGAGAGCATGCCCTCCGCCGCGTGGGAAAGTGCGTCGATGGCCGTGTTGATGGTCGTAGAAAGCGGCAGCCCCCATGTGTAGCGGCCGTCGACAAAGGACAGGCGCGGAAAGATCACCGGGTGCGAAATGCTGCTCTTTGTCTGGGCGCGGTCGTTTGTCAAAATCGAGGCCTTCGTGACCTCGCTGCCCGTGCCCGCGGTGGTCGGGACGCAGACGATTGGCAGCGCGCCGCAGGGGTATTGGCCGGAAAAGAGGCGCTCTTCCGGCAGGTCCGGATTTTTGGCCAAAAGCGCAATCGCCTTGCCCGCATCCATCGGCGAACCGCCGCCGA
>USIA01000164.1 GCA_900554535.1 uncultured Oscillospiraceae bacterium
GCTCGGCCGCCTGCTGGCCCCGGCGCAGCGCCGCCTGCTCATTCGTCACGGTGATCGCGCCATCTTTGAGCAGGAAACGCCCATCAACCGCAACGCTCTCAATATCCTGCATCGTTGCAGAATAGACCAGCGTGGAGACGGGGTTATGCAGGGGGATGGACTTGGGCGACCGGTAGGGATTGAAAATGACAAAATCCGCCCGCTTCCCTGCCTCCAGGGAACCGATCTGCCGCTCCATGCCCAACGCCCTTGCGCCGTCGATCGTCGCCATCTCCAGCACCTTTTCCGCCGTGATGGCTTCGGGGTCCAGGGTGGCGACCTTTTGCAGCAGCGCGGTTGTTTTCATCAATTCTATCATATCCTGTCCATTGTTGCTAGCCGCGCCGTCCACGCCCAGGCTGACCGTGATGCCTTTTTTCAGCATTTTGGGAATTGGCGCCACGCCGGAAGCCAGATACATGTTGCTGACCGGGTTGTGCGACACCTTCAGGTCATACTGGGCGGCCTTGTCGATGTCGCTGTCCGTCAGATGCACGCAGTGGACCATCAGCACATTCGGACCCGTGATGCCCAGCTTTTCGAGGCAGTCGACCCCGGCGCAGCCGTGCAGCGCTTCGGTGGCCATGCGGTCAAAGGGCGTCTCCGAGACATGCACGGTCAGGCCCGCGCCATAGGCGTTGGACACCTCATAGAGCATCTGCAGCATCTGCGCGGTATTCGACCACAACGCCGCGGGCGCGGTCCAGATTTGAATCCGGCCGTTTTCCGTGTTGTGATAGGCCTCAAAGAGCCGCACCAGGTCCTTTTCAACAGTCTTCGGGTCCTGCATGATCTCCGGCACCACGCCAAACCGTTCGCCCGTGTTCATGCAGCCACGGCCGAAAATGCCGCGGATGCCGGTTTCCCGGTACGCCCGCAGGATGCCGTCGCTCAGGCCCGGCCGCGCGTGCGGGTACATGTAATCGACTTCCGTCGTCATGCCGCTGCGGATGCCCTCCAGGATGCCGAGCATCGCGGCGTCATAGCAGTCCTCCGGCTCCAGATGCCGCGCGGCCGGGAAGGTCATGGTGGCAAGCCAATCCTTCAGCGCCATGTCGTCGCCCAAACCTTTTAATAATGTCTGGAACAGATGGTTGTGCGTATTGATAAATCCCGGGAAAATAACCTTCCCCGCACAGTCCAAGACTTCGTCCGCGTCATATTGCGCTTCCAGCGCCGCGCTCTCGCCAATTTCCAGGATTTTCCCGTCCGCCACGGCCATGGCGCCGCGATAAAGGATCCGGCGCTCCGGGTCCATTGTGACGAGAATTGCATTTTTTATGAACAAATCCGCTGTTTTCATTGCTTTTTTCAACAAGCCTGCTCCTCCTGCACGCCAGCCATCAGCATGCCAATTTTTTCAGTCGTTGCCTCTGCCTGATTCATTTCTCCGATAATCCTGCCGCCATACATCACGCCGATCCGGTCGCTCAGGTTCATAATTTCATCGAGCTCTGCGGAAACCAGCAGCACCGCGCACCCCGCGTCGCGCGCCTTGACGATTTCCCGATTGATAAACGCGATGGCGCCGATATCGACGCCGCGCGTCGGGTAGACGGCCAAAAGCAGCTTTGGGTGCTTTTCCAGTTCCCGCGCCACGACCGCCTTTTGCTGGTTGCCGCCGGACAGATACTTGATCTGGGTGGAAAGGCCGGGCGCTTTGATCCCATACTTTTCGATCATCTGCTGCGCATGCGCGGATTCTTTCTTCCAATCGATCAGGCGGTGCGTCTTATATTCCGGTTTGTTCGTGTCATAAAGCACCAGATTTTTCAAAAGGCTGTCCTGCATCAAAATGCCGACATTCTGCCGGTCCTCCGGAATATGGGCAACCCCGCACTGCAGCACCTGGCCGGGCGTATGGTTCGTCAGATCCTTGCCCAAAATGTGGACGCTGCCGGCTTCGACCCTGCTTAAGCCGGTCACCGCCTCGATCATCTCGCGCTGTCCGTTTCCATCCACACCCGCAACGCCATAGATTTCCCCCGCGTGCACGCACAGGTTCAGGCCATCGACCGCCAGATTGCCCCTGCGCCCGCGGACCCGCAGGTTTTCAATCCGCAGGACCTCCTCGCCGCAGGACGCCGCTGTCTTCTCCACGGCGAACCTGACCTGCGCGCCGACCATCAGCCGGGCCAATTCCTGCTTATCGGTCTCCTCCTTGCGGCGGGTCGCAATGATCTCGCCGTTGCGCAAAACGGAAATCACGTCGCTGACGTGCATGACCTCATTGAGCTTGTGGGAGATAAAGATCACCGACTTGTTTTCCGATTGGAACCGCTCGATAATCGCGTACAGCTCCTCCGTCTCCTGCGGCGTCAAAACCGCCGTGGGTTCGTCCAGGATGAGGACGCGGCAGTCGTGGTAAATGGCCTTGATGATCTCCACGCGCTGCTGCTGGCCGACGGACAAATCCGCCACCTTGCGGTAGGGGTCGATCTGCAGTCCGTATTTCTGCGAGATTTCCTGGATATGCTTGGCGACCCTGCGCGCGTTGGTCAGAAGCCTGCTGCCCTCATTGGCCGCCAGGACGAGGTTTTCCACCACGGTCAGGGCGGGGACCAGCATGAAATGCTGATGCACCATGCCGATGCCCAGACGGATAGCGTCTCTGGGGGAGCGGATCTTGACTTCCTTCCCATCGACAAAGATCTTGCCGCTGTCCTCCTCATAAAGCCCAAACAAAATGTTCATCAGCGTGCTTTTGCCGGCGCCGTTTTCGCCGAGCAGGGAATAGACCTTCCCGGTCTCCACCCGCAGATTGATGTCCTTGTTGGCGTATGTATCCCCGAATTTTTTGGAAATACCTTCAAGCCTTAGAATCTCTGCCATCTGCAACTCCCTCCTTCGGGTTCTGCCGGGGCGGCGTCAGCCCTGCCCCGCCACATTCTGGACCTTGATTTCGCCGGAAGCGATCTTCTGCATGGTATCCTGGACATACTTTTTCTGGTCGTCGGTCAGCACATTGGCGCAATCGTGATAATCCGCCAGGCCGATGGTGCCTTCTTTGATGCCGAATTTATAGCACTGCGCCTTCAGGGTATTGCCGTCCTTCAGGTAGTCCTGCACAGCCACAGCCATGGCCTTGCCGATGGCGTTCGTCGCGCTCGTCAGCACACGGCCGGGCGCTTCTTCATACTGGTCCTGCACAGAGCCGATGGCGTAGATGCCCTGCTTGGCGTCTTTGATCGCCTCAAAAATGCCCAGGCCCGCTTCGTCCGCGTTGTGCGTGATCACGTCCGCGCCCTGGTTAATGAAGGCGTTCGTCTGTTCCTTGACCTTGGTCGCGTCATTGAAGTCGCCGGTATAGGCGCTGAGCGCCGTGGTGCCGTTGTTGACATAGCTCACACCCTGCTGGAAGCCGGAAACATACGCCTGAATGGACGGGATCTCCATGCCGCCGACCACAGCGACCTTCTTGGTCTTGGAGGCCAGAGCCGCCACCACGCCGGCCATAAAGCCCTGCTCATTATTGAGGTTTTGCAAAGAGCAGACGTTCGGCTCCTGCACAATGTTGGAGCTGGTGATGCAGAACACGGTGTTCGGGAAGTCCGGCGCTACTTTTTTGGCCGCGTCCTCAAACTCTGTGCCGTGGCCAAACACGATGTTAAAGCCCTGCTGGGCATAGCCGCGAAACGTTGTCTCATAGTCAGAAGCCTGCACGTTTTCTGCATACGCGGTCTGGCAGCCCAGCGCCTGAATCTCCGACAGGCCTTCATAGGCTTCCTGGTTCCAGCCCTTGTCGTTTGCGCTGCCCGGCAGCACCAGCGCCACCTTGACGCCGTTGCTCTTGGCCTGCGCGCTGGCCGCGCTGCCCGCCGTGCTG